>NZ_JCAUAN010000012.1:0-164666 GCF_059691975.1 Paenibacillus sp. J22FR5
ACCCCAGCAAAAAATGGTTACAGATATTACTTACATTTCAGATGGTTCGAAGTTCTATTATCTATCTGTTATTCAAGATCTATTTAACAATGAAATTGTCGCTTGGCAATTGTCTGAACGAAACGATGTGGAACTTGTACTTAATACTATTGAAAAGTGGACAAAAAAAAGAGACGTAGCGGAAGCTGTTCTCCATTCGGATCAAGGCTTCCAGTATACGTCTCAGGCGTACAACACGCGATTAGAAGCATTCGGCGTTAAAGGCAGCCACTCTCGCAAAGCAACCTGCCTGGATAACGCATGCATCGAATCCTTTTTCTCGCATCTCAAGACTGAGAAGTTGTATCTTAACCAGTGTAAATCAGGAACTGACATTCATCAAGCCGTGGAAGATTATATTTACTTTTATAACTACCAACGGTTCAATCCAAACTGAAAAAACGCGCACCGATTGAGTATCGATGCGCTTTGGCAGCATAGCTTTTTTCATTTGTCTACTTGACAGGGGTATGACCATTTCTATGGCCATAAACGGTCTTTTACTTTTCTGCCTAACCTCACTTAAAAAACGCTATCACAAACTCGCGGAAATGAATGGCCGCCTGAGAGAGGTAATGTTTGCGATTCCAGGCGATACCGAAGGTGCGATGGCAGTAGGGTTCCGTTATTTTTAACTGAATGATGTCAGGATTGGAGGCTCTCTTCCCTAAGGATAGGGGAAGTGTGAAGGTGATGCCTAGCCCCATTTCGACTAAGGTTTGAATGGCGCTTACTTCTTCGAGTTCGAATGCGATGAGAGGTTCAAAACCAGCCTGACGACAGAAGCCATCGGTAATTTCCCGGAAATTCGATTGAGAGGAAACGGATATGAAGGGTTCGTTTGCGGCTTCAATTAAACGAATACTGTCTCTAGAGGCAAAACGGTGCCTCTTCGGGACGGTCAAGTACAGTTCCTCTTCGACAAGCGTTAGCCATTCGATATCCGGTCCGATCACCGGCGTAGAAGAGATACAGAAATCGATTTCGGCATTCTCGAGATCATTCTTCATTTCCAAGGCAGAAGCCAACTGACGCTGGATGACTCTTACATGAGGGTGGAGGGTCAGGAATTCTTTGAGAAGGGTCGGCAGCACATACGGAAGCGTTACGAAAAGGGAGACGACGCCATGATCGAGTCCAGCCATATCCTTGATCTCGCGCTCGCCTTCCTTTAACTCCAAAAAAGCCTGTTCGACACGGCGAAGATAAGTCTTTCCGAATGCGTTTAACTTAACATGCCGGCCTTGACGTTCAAATAAGGGGATACCCAGCTTCTTCTCCAGCCGCTGAATCGAGTTGCTCAGTGAAGGCTGTGAGACATTGAGTTCTTTGGCTGCTTGGGTCATGTGCTCAAGGCGTGCGACAGTTTGGAAATAATGAAGCTGTAGGAATTCCATGATGAATCCTCACTTTACTTATAACTTTGATGTGATCATTCTATCATATAATATGTATTATACTTTATTGAAATTCCCTCTTATACTAGTTCAACGTACAGAAAACCTTTGTGGAGAATGGAGCACATATGTTGACTAGAGAGAGAATTTGGACCAAAAATTTCGTTGTTGTATGTATGAGCAGCTTTTTCATGTTTCTCACTTTTTATATTCTTGCTACTGCATTTCCCCTATATGTAAAGGACAGCTTGCACGGTGATCAGCAACAGATGGGATTGTCGATTACGGTTTATGTCATCGGATGCGTGTTGATTAGGCCCTTCTCGGGGCAATGGGTGGATCGATATGGTAAAAAGAAAATGGCCATCATCGGAATGGTCATTTTCTTATTGGCTTGCATCAGCTACTTTGGTGCGAAGGGGATGTTCATGTTTCTAGTGATTCGCCTCATTCATGGCATGAGTTATGCGATAGCTTCAACGGCGACGAGTACGATTGCATCATCACTCGTGCCGAATTCTCGTCAAGGTGCTGGAATGGGATATTTCAGCATGTTTATGAGCGTGGGCATGGTCATTGGGCCTGCAATGGGTCTCTTTTTATGGAAAGATAAGAACATTCATGTGCTGCTGTTGGCCATTTGTGTAATTGCTGCGCTATCACTCGTATTCACGTTAGGTATGCGAGTGCCTACGCAAAAGCAAGAAAGGGTACAGCTAGTCGCTCCTGTGAAACACGAGAAACGACGCTTGCAGTGGAGTGACTTTATCGAACTTAAGGCGGTGCCCATCTCGGTGGTGGGGTTTATTCTGGCTTTTGCCTATAGCTCGTTATCGGGCTTTATGTCCTCGTTTACGGTGGAAATTCATCAATCTCAAGTTGCGGGTACATTCTTTGTCGTGTTTGCGCTGATGATTGTGGTGTTCCGCCCGCTGATTGGGAAAGTATTCGATTCCTACAACGAACATTATCTGTATTATCCCGGGATTATCTTGTTTGCAGTGGGGATGCTGCTGTTAAGTCAAGCGCACTCTGGAACGATGGTTTTGGTGGCGGGAGTCATTATGGGCGTAGGCTATGGGGCACTCTTGCCTTGTTTTCAGGCACTAGCGATGAAGCTAGCCCCCGAACACCGCAGAGGGAGTGCGACGGGGACGTTTTTCCTATTATTTGACCTTGGCTATGGCATAGGTTCCTATGTGATGGGGCTGATCGCTTCCATGGCGGATTATCGCATGATGTATGTCGTTGCAGGGCTCGTTCCTTTGCTATCCGCAGCTTTGTACTATGTGCTGCACCATCGCCCTCGCGCGAAGATGTCACTTTCGAAGCGAAATGCGAATTTAGTCTAAATGAGCTCTAGGATTGGGAGACCCACAGCTGATAGCTGAGGGTCTTTTTGCTTACAGTTGAAGGGAAAGGGCATAAATTAGTGAATTTTGCTCAAAATAAACCATGTTCGAGAATTGCTTGCAGAGGAGAAGATTTTCATGAAAAGAAGGTTCCTATTAGTAACACTGCTCGTAACGATGGTTCTCTCCTTCACTTTGATGCCGATGGGCGCACATGCAGCTGGGAAAGAGCCTGGTTCTGCGCTTTGTATGAGCCCTTCGAAAGTAAAGCTTAAGCAGGACATGAGGAGACTTTGGGTTGATCATGTGGGCTGGACGAGGAGCTACATTGTCAGCGCAATCGCTGGGTTAGAGGATCAGAAGGATGTTTTGGCTAGACTGCTGAAGAATCAGCAGGACATCGGAGATGCAGTCAAGCCATTTTACGGAGATGCGGCGGGTAATAAGTTGGCTGAACTCTTGAGGGAACACATCCAATTAGCAGGAGCTGTAGTAGACGCGGCCAAAGCTGGCAATCAAGCCGATCTAGCCAAATTTAACAAAGAATGGTACCGGAATGCGGATGATATCGCCAAATTTCTAAGCGCCGCTAACCCGAACTGGTCACAGAAAGAACAGCAGGACATGCTGTACACACATTTGCAGTTTGTTACTGATCAAGCTACGGCACGGCTGAAAAAGGATTGGACAGCCGATATCCTTGCCTACGACAAGGGTGAGGATCATATGATGATGTACGCCGATATGTTAGCGGAGGGAATTATCAAGCAGTTTCCCGCTAAGTTCAAATAAGTTCGAAAGCCAAGCTGATACTGGATGCATCCGGTGTCAGCTTGTTTGTGCTAACGGTGCGCAGAGGAGGGCTGCCGTGCTATAATCGTGCCATATGAACGAGAGGAGAGGAAAGGTCGAATGTTGTCGGCTTTTCACACCATATGGATATCAAAGAGCTCTTATCCTATTTAACTGAAGACAATCTGATGCTGCTTTTGGACAAGTACCGTTCCTTCGGTCCGCTGCCGGGGCTGCTGCTTCCTTTTATGAAATCCTTCATTCCACCGCTCCCAACACTGGTAATCATTAGCGTGAACGCAGCTGTGTATGGGCTGTGGCTCGGCTTTCTTTACTCCTGGATAGGTATTGTGTGCGGTTGCTTGGTGACGTTTGCGATTGTTAAAAAGGTGGCAGGCCACCCCTACCTCGTGCGCTGGTCGCAGAAGCCGGGCGTGCAAAAGAGCCTCAACTGGGCGCGGCGCCAAGCTTTTAATTACGTCTTTATTCTTAGTTTATTCCCTCTGGGACCCTTCGTGGTGATTAACATGGCGGCAGGGCTGGTACGGATGCGTTTTCGCTCTTTCTTGGTCGCGGTTGCTGCGGGGAAAGCGGTGATGGTGATGTCCGTTAGCTTTATTGGGTATGATCTGAAGCGGTTCGTGAATCATCCATTCGAGTTGATTTATGTGGCCTTATTCATCGGTATTTCGCTAGTTATTAGCAAAAAAGTGGAGAAACGGTTTATGTGATGGCCAATGATGACCCCCACCCTGCAGCAAAGGAGGTGCCCCAACTCATAGGAGGCGATGCCTTAGCTAGGGCCGGGGTCATTTCTATTCATTTTAGGCAAAATTATTGCGAATCGCTCCACACGAACGCTTGCTGAAAAATGCGTCCATCTCGCTTAATCATTCCAGAAAGCCAGGAATATGGCAATAAATGAGGGAAATAGCTGTAGGTAATCCATCTAACGTGAATGCCCCCAACCCCAGCACCAACTAAAAAAGAAGAACCAACGCCTAATGCAGCGTCAGTTCTTCTTTTTCGGGCGTGTCCAGTCCCGTGTACACGCGGATATGGTCTTGATCATCGATGGTTGCGAGCACGACGTGCTCGAGTTCAACTTGTGCAGCTTGCATCTGAGCCTCCAGCCATGCTAGATCTTTCCCCTGCTGCGCGAGCAGCTTTTTATCATAGGCACCCTGTATGATAATCGGCTTCACGAGGGAGAAGGGATCGCTAGGGATTGCCATATCTTTTGCGGTCACTGTCTGATGCTGCGGCTCGAGGAAGACGGAGATCATCCCGCCAGGCTCCCACAGAGCAAGCGCAACTTTCTTGATATCCTCAACTTGTTGCTTGCGCAGCTCAGAGAAGAGGTGGTCGACTGAGATTTTGGCTTTGCGCAGGCCGCTCATACGGAGCTGTCCGTGCTCAATAAGCGTCAGTGGTGACGGTTCAAAGAGATGTTTGAGGAAATTCCATTTTAGACTCAGCCATGAGGTTATGAGATATAGCACAACGAGCGCAAGGGTGGTGACCATGGAGCCTTTTAAGGCTAAGTGCTCGTCAGAGAGCGGGTGTGCCATGATATTGCCTAGAATGAGTGCAATGACGAAATCGAGAAAACGCAACTGAGAGATCGAGCGTTGGCCTAATGCTTTGGCGGTGATAAGCAGGAAAGAGTAGCCTACGATGGCGCGTAGAATCCACTGTACGGTAGTTAGTGATTCTTGACTGTGAAAAAAGTCCAAGGGTCGTCACACTCCAAAATATAGGTAAATGCTCCATATAACGTACCCTTATATATCCTCAGCTATCCGCGGTTTCTGCAGGAGGAGGGGGCGGGGAGTAAGCCCTCTAGATCCTATTAATCTCGCAAGTACGGCCTTCCCGAACCCGGTGTCGCGATCGACACCGATGTTCGTGCCCACGGCTCCCGGATGCAGCGAGTTGGCCGTGGCTGAAGTGCCTGCGGGCCGCTTCGCGAGCTCGCGGGTGAAAAGGCTATTCGCCAGCTTCGACTGGGCGTATCCGTTCCAAACCCGGAACCGTCGCTGCAGATATGGTAAAATAATTGATAAGAAATCCGATAACGGAAATGAGGGGCGTGCACATATGGAAGCGAAAAAAATAGCTGCGGAGCTTGCTGTAGATGACATCCAAGATGGGATGATCGTTGGTCTGGGGACCGGTTCGACGGCCTACTGGGCGATTCAAGGGCTTGGTGTTAGGGTGCAAAAGGGCTTGCAAATTCGGGCTGTCGCCACCTCAGTGGCTTCCGAGAATCTAGCCAAAGAGCTGGGCATTCCGCTCATTTCATTTGCAGATATCTCAGAAATCGATGTCACTATCGATGGTGCCGACGAAGTCGACCCCAACTGGAGCTTAATCAAAGGCGGAGGCGGCGCGTTGCTGAGAGAGAAAATCGTCGCTTTTTCGAGTAAGAAGCTGATCGTGGTTGTGGATGAAAGCAAGTTGGTCGCGCGACTCGGCACGTTTCCTCTACCTGTTGAAATTGTGAAATTTGGTTATGAACTTACACTGAAAAAGCTCCGTGCCTTAGGCTGCGAGCCTAACATCAGAGTCGCCGACGGACAGACGTATGTGACGGACAACGGGAATTATATCATCGATTGCCAATTCGGGAGCATCTCCAATCCCACTGAGCTTCACCAAGTCATCAACGGAATTCCTGGTGTTGTGGGGAATGGGCTTTTTATCGGGATGGCGAGTCAGGTGATCGTGGGCTATAGGGATGGTTCAGTGGCGAGGCTTTGACGATGGCAGGGTTTCTATCAAGCCCAAAAAGAGTTGTCCCACCAGTAAGGTTACTTGAGGAGACAACTCTTTTTATGATGTCCTTATCCTCCACAACGGAACGAGAGGACGCTATTTTGACAAAAAAGCTGCAAATGCCTGAGATGCGGAACGTAGGGACGCTATTTGTGCAAAAATGGAGGTTTTGCATCTAATTTTGGGCAAATAGCGGAACCACGTTCCCTTTTGGAATGAAAAGGGCAGTATTTCGCGAAATAAGGGATCTACGTTCCGTTACGCTTTCCTGGGTGTTTAACCCGTCAATCCCTCATCTATGCCTACACCAACGGCTGCATCCCACGCTCAATCCAATCTTCCCGTGTCGGACCGTAAATGTCCGGAACGCGCAGTCCGGCTTGGCGCATCAGCACGATCATTTCACCACGGTGGTGAATCTCGTGCGAGAGGAAGATCCGCAACGTAAGTCCGTTAGGCCACTGCTCGCCGTACATGTCACTGCTTTCGGACAGCTTCGCATCAGTCCATTGCGACTGAATCGCTTCGATGACTGCGGAAGCGGAGGAGCGGTAGGTGTCAGCGATGGTTTTGGCGGAAGCGGGAGCATGTTCTCCCCCTTCAGGCGCGACAAATGTTAGCCCAGTGCGCGAAAGCATTTCGTGTATCGTTGTGGCGATATGCCAACCGATTTGTCCAAGGGAACGGAAATCAGACGCAATCTGCTGAGAAAGCGAAGCATCTGTCAGGTTATCCAACACGCGCTGAGTTGCTTTCGATTCATTTGTCCATTCATTTACAAAATCTTCAATTGTTCTAAACATGGGGGGCCTCCTAAAAGTTTTTTCGCCAAAAAAAAACTGACGTCATAAGTACTTGTCGTAAGCATGGCATCTATGTAGTAGTCCAATGATGTCTGTTTCGCATACTTCATATCCCCAGTATAGACAAACTTCACTGACAACATAGTGTCAGTGAGTCGAATAGAGGGCAACTATTTTTTCGGCCTTCTCTTTGACTGCGGTTGCGATATGCGCAGGCTCTAGAATTCGCAGGCTAGGACCATAACTGAGCAGCATGCCGTGCAGCCAGGGTTCATCCGGTTGCGTAGCTTTAACAAGCAGCGTGCCGTCGGGTTGCATGGTCACATGCTCAGGACGGAAATAGTCTTCGATCTGCGCCCTGACATTCGGCTGTGCGTGCAGCACTAGCGTAATTAAGCTGGCGGGGTCTCTTTTGCCCCAACGATAATCGAGTTGCTCCAGCGTTTCTGGTTTGCGTTCGAACGTTTGGGGAAGCACGTCGACTTCATGCATACGGGATAATCGGAAAACCCGGAAATCCTCACGCAGCAAGCAGTATCCGTACAAATACCAGCCGAAGCCTTTGACCACGATACCCATGGGTTCCACGGTTCGCGCGGACGATTTACTTTGCGATGAAATATAGGAAAAAGAGACGAGCTTCGACTCTCGAATCGCGGTGCGCAGGGCTGTTAGCTGATCTATATTTTGATGGCCATTGCGCCATGGATTGATGTCGAGAATGAGTTGGTTGCCCAATTGAGCCGCAGCTGGTTGCTCGGATTTAGCCACTAACGCGCCAACCTTATCTAGCAAGCTGCTGATTTCTTGATCGCCGACGGAAGCGCGGATCCCTTTGAGGCCGACGATGATCGATTGCAGCTCTTCTAGGGATAGAAACTGACGGTCGAGCCGGTACTGGTCCATGATTTCATAACCACCGCTGATCCCTGCATAGGAAACGACGGGAATACCAGCTTGATTGATGGTTTCGACATCCCGATAAATGGTGCGCAAAGACACCTCAAACCGCTCGGAGAGCTCCTTCGCGCTAATACGGCGGCGATTGAGCAGCAGCATGGTGATGGCGAGTAAACGATCTATTTTCAAAAGGAGCACCTCATTGATCTAAGTAATGTTCTCCTTTAGTATTCGATTTCGGAGGGGAAATCCCTTTGAGACAAACTGGTACTTGTAGCTTTTAGGAAAACCCTGACGCCTAGCAGGTAAACCCGAAAGCCTAGGGAATTAGTGTAGCATGAATAGCGGAAGGGTGGCGGCGAAAAGGTGACGCATAGATCGAATAACTGGATAGCAGACGCGGATATTCTAACACTTCAACTTGCGATGGAACGGCAGGAGATAAGCTCGGTAGATTTGGTTACCTATTATAAGGAGCGCATAGAAACCTATGATGGCAAGATTAATGCGGTACTGGAGCTGAATCCAGATGCGCTAGAGATTGCGGAAGCATTGGATCAGGAGTGTAGAGAAGGTGGAAAGCGCGGCCCTCTGCATGGGATTCCTATTTTGCTCAAAGACAATATTCAGACGGCTGACCGCATGCATACTAGTGCAGGTTCGATTTGCTTGGCGGAGCATGTGGCGACGGAGGATGCTTATGTGGCTGCTAAGCTGCGTGAGGCTGGTGCGGTGCTGCTCGGCAAAGTGAATATGACGGAATGGGCCAATTTCATGGCCGTTGCGATGCCTTCGGGTTACAGCTCAAGAGGCGGACAGGTGGCAAATCCTTATGGGCCTGGTCTGTTTGAGGTTGGTGGCTCCAGCTCGGGTTCTGGTGCTGCGGTTGCGGCGGGTTTTGCGGTGGGGGCCATCGGCACAGAAACATCGGGATCCATCGTCAATCCAGCGGGTCATAACAGCTTAGTCGGTTTGAAGCCGACAGTTGGGTTGTTAAGTCGTTCGGGCATTATTCCGCTGGCCAGCTCCCAGGATACACCGGGCCCAATGACACGAACCGTAAGTGACGCAGCTGTAATGCTTGGAGCGATGACAGGTGTAGATGATTCGGATTCACATAGTCTTGCAAGTGATGGGCAGGGGCATCTAGATTATACGCCATGTCTCGACCGCGGAGGTCTTCATCAAGCTAGAATAGGGATTCCACGCTGGTATTATCGGCATTTGGACGAGGAAGAGCGCCTGCTTGCGGAGCATGCCATTCAAGTTTTGCGCGATGAGGGTGCGATTGTCATTGATGATGTGTCGCTTCCTTGCCAAGATGCCGTGTGGAACTATGATGTACTATTCTACGAGTTCCAAAGAGATCTCAACGCCTACCTGCAAAAGCTAGATCCGTCCAAGACCCCAGTACACTCGTTACAGGAGGTTATCGCGTTCAATGAAGCGCATGCGGAGAAGGCGCTTGTCTACGGGCAGGATACGCTGATTGGGTCACAGGATACGAGCGGAATATTGACAGAAGAGGCATATCTGACGAGTTTCCATAGATACAGAGAGCTCACGCGTGCACAAGGAATTGACCATGCTCTTCAAGCATATCAACTAGATGCGTTGTTCTTTCCGAGGGATGAGGGATACGATCTCGCTGCCCGTGCAGGCTATCCGCTGCTCATCGTACCCGCCGGTTACACAAGCAAAGGTCCTATGGGTGTTATGTTTTCGGCGGGGGCATTCAGTGAGCCTATGCTGATTAAGCTTGCGTATGCGTATGAACAGGCAACGCTTCATCGTCGACCGCCAATTTTGTAGTCCTTCTTCGCATACCCCATGGAAAAATTTGAAATAATAAACCGAATTCAATTCCATGATGGGAAGTGCGATGAATGTTTCGGATTAGAAAAAGGTTTAAAATCGTGCTGCACACGGCAGCAATCAGTGTTTTCTTGAGCGGGGGCTTGGTTTTAAGCGGACCTGTAGAAGCTTTTAACCAAGCGGAGCCTCCGCCTCCTTCACAACTAGCACCACCGCAGGGTGGGCAGGGCCAACTCATCCAAACGCGTGAAATCGATGTGACCGGCGATGGCAAATTTGAAATGGTTTCTCTTGTTGGTTTAAAATCGGACATGAACAGTCCCTATTATGAAAAGCTATTTATCTCCGTCGTTGGCCAGGGACAGGCTCAGGTGGTCATTCCGCTGGAGGGCGGATATAACCCGAGAATGGACTTTTGTGATTTTATCCACGACAAGCTCCCTCAGATCTATGTGACCTCTGATACCGGCGGTAGTGGTGGTTTTACTTCGAATTACATCTATTCGCTCAAAAATAATGTGCCAACCGCAATTCCGATGCCGGAACCGCTGCATGTTAAAGCGACCTTTAAGAATAACTATAAGGTGAAGATGAAAATTGAGGAGACCGGCAAATCGTTCACCCTCGATATTGCGGATCGGAAGGACGCATATGAGCGATTTGGCATCTACAACCAGGGGAAGATTGTGAAACCTATCATCGTTAATGTCGATGCGTATAGTTTGTTGAAGCCCGTTGATGTGGATCGGGACGGCTTCTGTGAGCTGAAGGGTGTTCAGCGAATCACCGGTATTGCGAATGCGGATACCCTCGGTTATGTCACCTCGGTGTGGAAATGGCACAAAGACAAGTGGAAGCTGAAAGAGGCCGCCGTCGTCCAAACCTTAAAGACCAGCATGATGCTTGCTCCGAGTCCAGAAGACGAGGACTAGGGGACGTGAAAAAAGACCGCACTTACTCGGAGAGGACTCCAAGTAGATGCGGTCTTTATACGTTGTGCAGAGGGCTTTCGTCGTAGCCTTAAGCCCAGTTCCCATTACGGAATAGCGGCTCACGCGTACCATCTGCTAGAATGCCGTCAATCGCCATCTCCGCAGAGCCGATCATGAAGTCCACGTGGATTAAGCTTTTGTTATAGCCGTTCTGGGTGAGTTCCTCGGCACTCATCGCAGTTCCGCCCTCAATCGTGAATGGGTAGGAATTACCGAGCGCGACGTGACAGGAAGCATTTTCGTCAAATAGGGTGTTGTAATAGATGAGGCCTGACTGTGAAATTGGTGAGTCATAAGGCACGAGGGCCACTTCACCCAAATAACGAGCGCCTTCATCCATGTTCAGCATGTTGTTAAGTACTTCTTGACCCACTTCTGCGTTGGCTTCGACGACGCGGCCATCTTTGAAGGTTAGGGAGAAGCCATCGATCAACGAGCCTTGGTAGCTCAGCGGCAGGGTGCTGCGAACAGTACCGTTCGTTCCGTTACGGGCCGGCATCGTGAACACTTCTTCGGTCGGAATGTTCGGCACGAAGAAAATGCCCTTCTCGGATTCGCTGCCTGCGGCAACCCATTGATGCTTCTGTGCTAGCTCTATGTACAGGTCCGTGCCTGGTGCTTGAAAGTGTAATTGCTTGAACTTCTTGCTGTTGAGCAGGTTTTGCTTTGCGGTTAATGTACCAATATGCTCTTTCCATGCCGCAACAGGATCGGCTTTATCTACACGCGTCAGCTTGAAAATTTGCTCCCACAGCTTCGTAATGCGCTCGGACTCGCTCAATTTGGGGAATACCTTGGCAGACCATTCTGCCGTTGGGTAGGAAACTAACAGCCAATTGACTTGGTTGCTGCGCATGTATTTAAGGAATCCTTCGCGTGCAGTAGCTGCTGTTTTGCTGGAAATCGCTACGCGTTCAGGAGCAACATCTTTGAGTAGATCCGAGTTGGGTGCATAAATTTGCAGGAAAGCTGCGCCTTCCTTGGCCAGTTCCTCCAAACCTGTCGCGCGCCACATAGGGTACGTTCGAAGGGTATCCTCCGGAGCGTGTTTAAGGCGTAGCGCCTTCACCTCATCATCGTCCCAGTCTACGACAACGTCTTTGGCACCGGCCTCATAAGCTTTCTTCGTAAGCTTGCGAACGAAATCAGCACAGGCAATCGGCGTCGTGATGACGACCGTTTGATCCTTTTGTACATTTAATCCGACGCGTATGGCAAGCTCTGCATATTGATCTAAGTAATGCTCGAATGATTCCATCTCATTGGCTCCTTTATATTTGAGTACCATTTAGTGTATGATAGAAAATAAAACTTTAACCCGTGGGAGAAAGGCTGGGCACATATGGAAACGAAGAGTACAGTAGCAACGGCAAGTACACCCTCTAATTTCATTAAGAACATTGTAAACGAAGATTTGAAATCAGGCAAAGTTAGTCAGATCGTGACCCGATTTCCCCCGGAGCCGAACGGTTACCTTCATATAGGACATGCGAAGTCAATTTGTTTGAATTTCGAGCTAGCGGATGAATTCAAAGGGAGAACGAACCTGCGATTTGATGATACCAATCCGGTTAAGGAAGATACCGAATACGTGGAGTCCATTAAAGCGGATGTTGCTTGGCTCGGCTTTGAGTGGGACGGCTTGTTTTTTGCATCGGATTATTTCGAGGAAATGTACCAACGCGCGCTTATTTTGATTCGCAAAGGTTTGGCTTTCGTAGATGACCAAACGGCAGACGAAATCCGTGAAACGCGTGGAACACTGACTCAACCGGGAACGAACAGCCCTCACCGTGATCGTACAGTAGAAGAGAATCTTGCGCTGTTTGAGCGTATGCGTGCAGGTGAATTTAAGGATGGAGAGCGGGTGCTTCGTGCCAAAATTGATATGTCCTCACCGAATATCAACTTGCGCGATCCGATCATTTACCGTGTTGTTCATGCGCATCATCATAACACAGGGGACGCTTGGTGTATCTACCCGATGTATGCTTATGCGCATCCGTTGGAGGACGCCATTGAAGGCGTGACGCACTCCATTTGTACGCTGGAATTTGAAGATCAACGTCCGTTCTACGACTGGGTCATTCGTGAGTGCGAGATGCCGAATGTGCCGAGACAGTATGAATTTGCACGCTTGAACTTAACGAATACGGTGATGAGCAAAAGAAAGCTGAAACAGCTCGTCGACGAGAAAGCCGTTGACGGTTGGGACGATCCGCGGATGCCGACCATCTCTGGTCTTCGCCGCAGAGGCTACACAGCGGAATCCATCCGCAATTTCGCACGCGAAATCGGTGTTGCCCGCAGCTACAGCGTTGTCGATGCGAAAATGCTCGATCATTTCATCCGCGAGGATTTGAAGCTGAAGGCGATGCGAACGATGGGCGTGCTGAATCCGCTCAAAGTGGTCATCACCAACTACCCAGAGGATGGGGTTGAGATGCTGGAAGCGGAGAATAACTCCGAGAATCCGGAAATGGGCAATCGCCAAATTCCGTTCTCCCGCGAGATCTACATCGAGCAAGATGATTTCATGGAAAATCCGCCGGCCAAATATTTCCGTCTCTTCCCTGGCAACGAAGTACGTTTGAAAAACGCCTACTTCATCAAGTGCAACGACTTCATCAAGGATGCCGATGGCAACGTTGTTGAGTTGCATTGCACCTATGATGTGGAGACGAAAAGCGGCAGCGGCTTCACCGGCCGTAAAGTCAAAGGCACCATCCACTGGGTGGATGCGAAAAGCGCCGTACCAGCGGAATTCCGCCTGTACGAGCCGCTGATCTTGGACGATGAGGAAGGCGAAGAAGGGGCATCGTTCCTCGAGAACTTGAACCCGAACTCCTTGCAAATCGTGCAAGGCTTCGTCGAAGACAACATGAAGAGCGCGAACCCGCATGATAAGTTCCAGTTCTTCCGCCACGGCTACTTCAATGTGGATCCGAAGTATACAACACCGGATCATCTGGTGTTCAACTTGATCGTTTCGTTGAAGAGCTCATTCGTGGTGTAACGAACGGATATAGATCTTACCCCCTAGCTGTTGCTAGGGGGGGTGCCTTACCGAAAGCCCACAAAACCTGCGAAAGTGCAGGCTTTGTGGGGCTTTTTATATGAAAAGGACAGGAAACCTGGAAATGCAGGTATTCACCATTTTTATGCGAGCAATTAATTAGAAAACGAAGCCCGCAAAAAAACCGCGTGGCTTCGTTTTCTTTGGTTCCAAATGCATTAGAATTTGAGTATCTCCTCGGAAGGAATACTTATTTGACCACAACACGTACGCGGCATATATTCAACACTTGTGTATACAAGTCACTGCTATTACCTTCTCTGCTTGACCCCGCGCGCAATACGGGAAAGTACGTGCCGGGTTTGGTGAACGCATAGGTTGCCTCGACAACCGCTTGGGATCTCTCTTCGTTGACGTAGCTGATGGTCGCATCGATTGGATAGGTAGCATCCCCTTCAAAATCCCATTGTGCAGATACGATCTTACCTGTATTTGATGGGACTTCGACCTCGGCCTTGAAGAAGACTGTTTCGCCCACTGAAACTTCTGTACGCTCGCCGCCGTCTGCTTTCAGCGTAATAACAGGCTGAATGCCCCTACGTTCTAAGGCTTTGGACGGAACAACAACCTGGCCATCCACAACTTCGTAGCTTGTACTAGCAGGAGGAGTTACCCCTCTTTCTACCCAAGCACTCAGATCGCGAAGCGCCTGATGAAGCGCGGGGATGTAGGTTACGATATGTAGTCCGTCTAAAACATCATTCGAACTCGTATCGGCGTGCAAAGCGTGATCCACGAACCAAAGTCTAAACCGGTCATCCAACTTCTCTCCGAGCGATTCTTTGACTTTGGCACGATACCAGTCGGCTTGCCAAGGGAATGCGCTTTCGTCCATCAGCGTCTGCACAACGATCATTTTGCCTTCATAACGGCCGCTTTGAACCGAGCCAGCCCCACCGAAGGCAACGGCAGGCCCCACCAGGATTGGACGCTGCGGATACAATGGCTCGCCATTGTCGTCCCGAAACTGATCCCATACGAGGTAATCGCGGGTCGGAACCTGGTGCCGGTGATAGGTTTGGAGAGCAAGATAGTCCGAGTTATCCAGTACGATCTCGTCGCCCGGCTTAATTTTGTCCAAACTTTGAGCTGACAGATAATAACCAAATGCGGATCCGATCGTAACGACGTTTCCTTTCATCTCGCCTAAAGGGATTTTCTCGCCGGCGGCATCGCCACTAGTTATGTGTATAAATGCACCATCTAGATAGACATCCCCCTTAGGAACATTATCCAAGCGGAAGGAAGGCACTTTCCCCTCAGCCTCCGTAAGCATTTTCCAAGCTTCGTCGACTCCCATATTCACCGATTTGTCAGAATCCGAAGTACCTTGCTTTTGGGGACGAATAACCTCCGTTATTATGCTCTTGAATGTAAGACGTGCCCGAGAGACTGTACTTTCGGGATCGGACCCAAGGTATCCGGGAACGGTCCAGAAATCCTCGAAATAAGAGGGGTCCATCTTCATGACGGCGGGAGCAAGTACCGTAAGCGCTCCATCACCAATTTCTTTGTAGGCAAACCATGCCTTAGGCGGGAATCCCATTCTGGTCACTTCTTCAAGTGCTTGTCTTTCTTCTTCATTCAATCCGTCATACATATCTCCACTGCCGCCGGGCTCAATCGCGTCAAGGATTGCAGGAAACTTATCCTTAAGGATTCGCATCGCGTGGACGCGGACCGTGAAGACATTTGGGATCGCCATAGGCGTTCCGATGACAAAGGGTACCGCACCGTCCCATATGCCTGTCGTGTTCTCCATAAAGCTTATGGTTTTAAATCCACCGCCGCTTCCGCCGTAAATATAACCGTAAGGGCGGTGTGAGCCGTATAACTCCGCCGCTTTAACCCGCGAATACTGTGCCACGGCAGCGCTTGCACGATAAACAAGGGTAGGGTCAGGAGACATTCCGCCCATATTGGTTTCTACCAAATAAGCGCCGCTGGAAATGGCAAAGCCAATTTTGTTATCCACACCGTCGCAATGGCTTTGCGCTGCGTTTTCACTGCCTTGAACAGGGTAGACAGGCTGAAAAAAGCGTCCCTCATAAACCTCTTTGGATGGGAAGTAAAACGAAAATCTGGTATCGTTCCCTTGGAATCCACCGTGAATGTACCGATGGCGCTCGGGCTCATTCCGCCACTCATCGATGTCCACATAGGGATGTTGGAACTGCGCGTCTTGTAACCCATTATAGAGCGAGTTTCCAGTTTTCGCATTTTCGGTTTCATGCATTGGCATAAATCTTCCTCCTACTTCAAATTATGATTTTATTATTTCTTGTCTCTTCGATTACGTTATTGACATTGCCAACATTGGCATCTTTCCTTCTAGCTTCAAGGTCCCTTGCAATTAGGGCTTGTTTTTCTTCTGTAAGATCAAACCATATCACGCATATTGAAAGTGCACCGAAAACAGCAGGAAGTACACCGGTTATTAGCCTAAACCCAAACAGAGTTGAACTGCTTTGCTCGACTCCGGGTACATAGCCAATAACGCTTAGTGCAACAGCAGCTAGTGCACCTGAAAGAGCAGTTGCAAGGGTTTGGACAAATCCATTGAAGGAACTCATAAATGCATTCAACTTCAATCCAGTCTTCCACTCGGTATAATCGATTGCAGCCGGCATCATAGCCCCTTGAGCAGGGCTGCCAAATCCACCGATGATACAAGTGATAACTGTTATAACAATAAGAATGATGAGACCCGTATTATTGGCTGGAATGAATAAGATGATGGGACATGTTGCCAAATTAACGATCACACCGGCCAAAACGGTGGTTTTTAAACCAAAACGCTTGATGATCGGTTGACTGAAGACTACGCCAATAAGCGTTGGAATCAACGCAACGATTCCCATAATCGCCATTAAGCCTTCATTATTGAAAAAATATTTATAGAAATGGATTTGGACACCAGCCCGGATCCCGGCGGATAAAGCGTTTGCAAACAAAAATACATATACGATTACAGCAGCTTTATTTGTAAAAGTAGCTGCGACCATTTGTTTGACTGAAGGTCTCTTCTCGTCTTTGTTATTTTCTACTACGTATCTTTCTTTAACTTTCATCCATTGAAAGATGGATAGTAGGATTGTAATGACAGCTGCCGCTGCCATAAATAAGGAGAAGCCTCTAGCATCATTTCCTCCACCTAAAGCTTTGTATATAGGTACTGTGCCTACTTGAACGATCACAGCTCCTGCAAGAATAAAAAGGAAACTTAACTGACCTATTGATATTCTTTCATCAACTCTTTTGGTAACGGCCGGTACTGCTGCATTGCCTGGTATCGTGATGATTGAGGAGAAAATACTATAAACCGCATAGGTGACAACAGCATAGACTAACTTTCCTGTGGTGCTTAGATCAGGAACTGTGAAAGTTAACCATCCGAAAATGCCAAACGGGACGCCTAAGATGACGAACCAGGGTGTGTATTTCCCCCATGGTGTCTTTAACTTATCCATCAAAGCTCCAAAGAATGGCGCAGCGAAAGCATCGACAATACGAACAACTAGAAATAACCCCGCTATGAAAGCCGGATTTATTTTCATCATGTCAGTGTAGAAAAATAACAAATAGACCTGAATGATTTGATAATGAATCGTATTAGGCGCGTTACCGCTGACTAGGGCGAGCTTTTCACTTAATTTAAGTTTTGGATGTTCATGCTCAGTGGCGACTAGCTGCGGGACCACCGCCTCTACAGTTGCCATAATATCCCCCCCCGGCAAATCATGATTTGTAAGTACTTACATATGCATTATGACATACATTCAGATCTTAATATGGTATGCTATTTAGAAAAATTGTATGGAATCGAGTTGCATGCATGGTTACAATGAGTGATTTTCCTAATTTGTCTTATTTATGTAAATTGGTTCATGAAAGTCTGCAGCTTCCGGTTTTTTGCAAAACGGATGCGGACTTACATGAGGAATTGATCTGGATCACCGGCATGCCAATGCATCCCTTCATTTCTGATCCATATGAGCTTTTCCGTTCTGTGGTCAATCAAGAAAAGGGTATAAATGGTCCGGTGCTTCATGAAACCCATTTCATGGAGCAGTTTGTCGTTTTGCCGGTAAGTAGAAACGGCCAGCGTCAGGCCGTCATCGTCATCGGTCCAGCCACCCGACAAAAGCCGAGCGATCAGTTGTGCACCAAACTCTTGAACGATTATGGAATTCCGAGCCAAGAGCGGTCGAAATGGATGGATTATTGGTGCAACCTTCCTTTTATGAACCGCCTCCGACTACTCCATATCTGCGTGTCGGCAAACTGGATGATTAATCAGGAGGTTCTGGAGATTACGGACGTGTTCCAATCCAGCTTTCAATATGGATTGTCTAATCAACAGAAGGAGAACGAGCTTGTGCTTGCGGAACGTCGAGAGTATTCCATCTTCCATGAGGGAATGGAGGATACGAATCACATGTTTGCTTTAATCCGAAATGGGAATAAAACCGAGTTGATGAAGATGCTGGCAAAAGCTACGAATGATAACAGCCAGGCCGGGAGGCAGTCTAAAAAAAGCTACCTTCGCAGCGTGAAAAATCTCGCTATAGGCGGAATTACTTTAAGCAGTCATGCTGCCGTAGAAGGAGGGTTGAATGAGGAATTAGCCGCTACGCTGTGCGAATTACATGTTCAGCATATCGAAGAGTTGAACGATCTGACGATGATAGAGGCTGCCGCATTCGGAGCCATTGTGGATTTTGTCGATCGTGTCGACCAGTGCCGCAAAAACAGATCATCAAAACCGATTCAAGCATGTAAGGAATATATCTACCTTCATCTGTTCGAAGAAATTACGTTTCAGCAGCTCGTAGTTGTGTCTGGACTCAACCCTAGCTATTTATCTCAGTTGTTCAAAAAGGAAACCGGATTGACATTGACGAACTACATCCAGAGGGAACGAATCGAAGAGTCAAAGAAGCTGCTCGACCATACCAATGACACGATGTCAAGGATCGGTGCAAGGCTCACCTTCTATGACCAAGCCCATTTTGTTAAAGTATTCAAGAAACACGCGGGAGTAACGCCAAAGCAATACAGAAACCGTAGTCGAACGATACAGTGAATTTTGTAACCATTGATTTCACCTCCTCCCGTTTTCTAATCTGCTTATGTGTGTATGGATCAGAAGGCGACTACGAGAACGCGCTTAAAAATAAATTTTTCCTTCACAATTAACCAGTATGATAAAGAGGATGAGTTGTAAAAAAGGGAGCGTGTGCGCGCGTGACAACGGTATTAGTCGTAGATGATGATTTGAATATATGTAAAATTACGAAGCTGTATCTGGAGAAAAACGGCTACGAGGTGGCCACGGCGAACGACGGGGAGCAGGCGCTCACGAGGTTCAAGGAGGTGCAGCCCGATTTCATCGTGCTGGACATTATGCTGCCGAAGCGCGACGGTTGGTCGGTCTGTCAGAATATCCGCGCGCAGAGTGATGTGCCGATTCTGATGCTGACGGCGAGGGGCCACGTGGATGAGCGAGTCGAGGGCTTGCAGATGGGGGCTGACGACTATCTGGTGAAGCCATTTGACCCGAACGAGTTGGTCGCACGCGTAACATCGATCCTTCGTCGGACGGGGCTTCGCACTCAAGTTGTGCCTGCGGCAAACGTATATGAGATCGGCAGCTTGCGCATAGACAGCATGGGCCATGAAGTAACGGTCGAAGGGCAGGTAGTACCACTTCCGAAGAAAGAGTACGAGCTGCTGCTGTTTTTCGTGCGGAATCCGAATCAAGTATTTACCCGTGAGGATCTGATCACCAAGATCTGGGGGTGGGATTTCGAGGGCGAGGACCGTGTAGTTGATTTATATATCAAACGATTAAGACAGAAGCTTTCGGTACTAACGGAGCGTAAAGATGACTGGAGTATCCGCACCGTATGGGGCGTTGGTTATAAGTTTGAGGGGCCTGGCGCATGCTGAACTCCTTTTATCGCAAGCTGTTATTTATGTATATTTCCATTACGGTGGTGTCGATTCTAGCGATTTCGGGCACGATCGGCTACACCATGAAACAGAAGACGTATGCTCGGAGCGAGAAGCTCTTGCTGGAGAAGGTGGAGCAAGTGGAGGAGCTGGCGAAGGATTTGTTCGATAATTCGACGGCTCAGAAGGATTTCCGCAAGCAAATTACTGCCATCGAGAAAACATCGAATGTGCGTGTTTCCGTGATTAGGCATCCCAAGGTTGCCTTGGATAAAATCCAGACCATTGGCGAAGTACCTGCGCGACTCGGTTGGGTGGAGAAGGTACTCTCGGGTAATCCGGTGACGGTGAGGAGTAATTTTACACAGAATAGTAATGTCAAAATGCTCATCGTCGGACGTCCTGTCCTACAGGACAGCCGGGTCGTTGGGGCGATTTTCCTATACACGCCGATTGTCAACATTCAAGGCACGATTCGGGAGATCAACCGGGCGATTTATGCATCTGCGCTAGTGGTTGCCCTACTGGCCATTGCCCTCCTGTACTTCGTGTCGAGGCATTTTGTGAAGCCTTTACAGCAGATGAGTAAGACGGCGGAGGCACTGGCGCTCGGGGATTTTGGCGGCAGGGTCCCTGTGCGCGGAAAAGATGAGATCGCCTCGTTGTCCGTTTCACTAAACCGAATGGCCGGGAAGCTGCAAAAGGTCGAGGAAGGCCGCAAGCGGTTCCTCTCTGAAATTTCTCACGAGCTGCGGACCCCGCTGACGACGATTCGGGCCTCCCTGCAGGGGATCACCGATGGTATCGTGGAGCCGGAGGATGCGAGGGAGTTCATCGATATCTCCCTCCAGGAGACACTTCGATTGAGTCATCTGGTGGATGATCTGCTGGAGTTGTCTTCTTTTGAAGAGAAGCAGGTGAAGTTGACTATGCAAGCTGTGGATCTTCCCGATCTGATCGGACTCGTCGTGACGCAGCTGAAGATGAAGGCGAAAGGCAAAGGGATTGAGCTGAGTGCCGATGCGGACGGGCCATATACGGTAAGGGCTGACGCAGACCGGCTAAGGCAGGTATTCATCAATTTACTGGACAATGCGATTAACCACATTCCAGAGGGCTCACAAGCGGGGATCCGAGTGAAGGCGGTCAGGCAGGAACGTTGGGTCGAGGTGTGGGATCACGGGCAAGGTATTGCGCCGGAGAAGCTGCCGCATCTGTTTGACCGGTTCTACAAGGCGGACGAAAGCCGCAACCGCACTGGCGCGGGGCTGGGTTTGACGATTTGTAAACACATCGTAGAGGCACACGGGGGCTCGATTCGCGTGGAGTCGCAGCTCGGGGCTGGGACGGTTTTCAAAATCTTTTTGCCCATCGCATAAATGACCTCACATGACAAACTTATGACATAACTATGGGATAAGATAGGATTCGTAGGGTGAAGGAAAACAACCCATTAAACGAATCGAGGAGTGATTCCACATGTTGAAGAAGTTAGCAGGACTCGTGTTGGTAGGTGCGATTGTATGTTCAGTTCCGGTTGCGGCTTTCGCCGAAGGAGATACAACTGCGCCTTCGACAAGCAAAGTTCATCCCGTGAAGCAACTTTTACTAGAAAAAGCGCATGCTTTTGGCATATCGACGGATGGGAAAACAAGTAAGGAGATTAAAGCGGAGCTGAAAACGGCTAGCACCGCTAAACACACGGAGCATTTGAATGCGGCGGCAGCCAAGCTAGGTATCTCCATAGATGGCAAAACAGCGGAGCAATTGAAAACGGAGATCAAAGCCGCTGTTGGCGTGAAGCTGCAAGCGAAGGCAACGAAGCTCGGCGTGAGTGCGGACGGGTTGACGAATAAAGAGCTGAGAGCAGCGCTGAAAGCTGCCGCTTTGACCAAGCTGCAAGCGAAAGCGACCGAAGCGGGTATCGCGACGGACGGCAAAACAGCGAAGGAAATTCGCGCAGCTTTGAAAGCCGCTAAAGAGGCAAAGAAATCGACAGCGGTGAACAAGAGAGCAGCCAAATTAGGTATCTCCACGGATGGTAATAGCAGGACATAGCAAGAAACCCCAGTGCCACAATGAACTTGGCGCAGGGGTTTTTGTCTATATGGCAGCTTTATCAATAATTATGAAAGATCAAATGACATTAAATCTCTAGCCATCGTTATTCGTCCCGAGTAGATGTCTCGCATGCCTTCTGTATAGGCGGCCTCCGCCTCCTCATTGGCAGCAGGCGCAGGAATATGGTGGGTGAGAACCAAATGGGCTACACCTGCTTCACGAGCGATTTCAGCCACTTGGTGCGTAGTGGAATGATACTTAGCTGGGTTGGAAAGGCCAATGGTCTGCTCAGGGAATTTGGCAATAAGCGCGTCCAGCCATGCTTTGTTGTAAGATTCATGTACAAGTAAATCCACGCCGCGACTATGTTTGATCATATTCTCAACAGGGATCGTATCCCCCGAAATGACAACCGACTTCCCGTTGAATTCGAATTTATAGGCGATGGCTGGATAAACAGGTCGATGATCCACTTCGAAAGCGGTGATTTTAATACCGCCTTGGTCATAAACGACACCGTCGTTGCTTTCGAAATAATGAATGTCCGCCCCTTCACCCGCAGAGAAGTTATAGTTCACTCGGAGATTCACGTCGAAATCGAAAGACGCTCTCATTTTGCCGATAATTGCTTTCGTCGTGGTGGGTCCATACACATTCATAGGACCTTTCCGCCCCTCAAATACCCGATCCGCGATCACGTGTGTCCGCCAGCTCGTAATGAATACATCGAAAAACCCAGAATTATGGTCGCTATGATGATGAGTAAAAAAGACATCCGAAATCCGTTGCGGCATGATCCCGGCCTTAATCAGTTGATCAACGGTCGCACCTCCGCAATCGAATAGAAAGGCTTTATCCCCTGCGAGTACAGCGACGCCTGCTTTAGCCCTTCCATAAAAGGCCCTCGGTGTGCCTGTGCCAAGGATTACGACTTTGATATGCTCATGAAAATCCGGCAATAGGTTTTCTTGTGGTTGTATATACATAGGAAGACCTCCTCAGTCACATAAGGTTATTTTTCTTTTCGCGCTTCATTCAACAGCGATAAATCCAGGAATTTACTGAAATCCAGCTCTTCTGCTTTCACTTTTAAGTACCCTGCATCAAAAGAGGCTTTGGCTTGCTCGTTGATATCATCTAACGTGATATCTTCCGTTAATTTCAAATGATCAATGGCTGCTTTGATGAGCGCCGGGTCCATTCCTTTGCCGGTTAACTGTTTCAGTTCATCACTAATCAGATCATAAGCTTTGCTCGGATTTTGCTGGATGAAATCGATCGCTTGTTTGTTGGCTTTCACGGCTTTTTTGGCCAAGTCACGGTGATCCTTCAGGAACGTATCGCTGGCTACGAGAATCGTTAACGGGTAATTGCCGTCTTTTGGTGGAATCTTATTCCAATCTACTAAAATCGTACCTGACCCTTCTTGGATAATCTGTGTACCCCAAGGCTCTGCAATTAAGGTGGCATCTACTTCTTTCTGACGTATCGCAACTAATGTATCTGCCGGGGCGCGTGTAACGATTTGGACGCCAGAAGTATCGGTCGACACTTTCAATCCTTCCTGTTTGAGCAGCAAGCGAAGAGATAGATCTGGCGTGCCTCCTTTGGCAGCAACAGCTACCGTTTTTCCAACGAGATCCTTAACGGAACGGATGCCTGCATCCTTGCGTGCAACCAATACCGCTCCGCCGTTATTCGCCCCAGAAATAACCCTGATATTTTTGCTTTTCAAATATTGATTGATGACCGGTCCCGGGCCCACGTAGCCCAAGTCGATTTGATCCGTGGCAATCGCCGTTGCGAAGTCTGCTCCGTTGTCAAAGGCAGTGACTTCAATCTTGGCATTTTGGCCAAAAGCTTGCTGAAAATAGTTGTTTTGCAGCGCAATAAATCCTGGAGCGTGGGTGACATTTTTCAAAATACCGATTTTCACAGTCGTACTGACAGCACTTGAAGCTGCTTCTTTACTCTGACCGCAGGCCGACAAAACCAATGATACGAATAAGACCAAACTCATGATCCAACCTAATTTTTTCAAAATAATTCCCCCTTATTGGTTCTATGGAACGTCATTTATTTCTTTAGCTGAAAGCGAAGGACAATTTTATCCTCGAGCTGTTTAAAACAAAAATGATCAGAAATCGTACCGATAACGGCGATGATAATGACCACGCACAGGATCGTTGCCGTATCCCCCAGTCCTCGCCCATCTTGCAGCAATTGCCCTAGGCCTACGCCTTTGGCAATCAGCTCCCCAGCTACAAGTGCCCGCCAAGCGAAGGCCCAAGCCACGCGGATCCCGGTGATCCAATGGGGGAATGCCGCCGGCAGCTGCACTTGGAAGAACAAGCGGTATCCGCTGCCTGTTCCCAGCATTTGCGCAGCTCGCAGATGAATCGGCGAAATATTCATGATCCCTGTACGGCTCGCCATCGACATCGTCCATGTCGCACCGATCGTCGTAATGAAAATGACCGAAGTGTCATTAAGTCCAAACCAGATAATTGCGAAGGGAAGCCATGCGATACTTGGGACGGTCTGGAGGGCAACAACGACAAAGCCGAAGGTTTCGTCAAAATACCGGTATCGTGCAAATAAATAGCCTAATATCGTTCCGATCCCAATAGATAAGGCAAAGGAGATGAGCAAACGACGAAGACTAGCCCCAATGGCGTTAAGGAGATGCCCGTGTGCAAAGCCATCATAGAAGGCCTGGAAGGTTTGCAACGGTGAAGGAAACTTCCACCCCCACTGGAAAACCCTAAATCCCAACTCCCATATGATCAGCAGAAGAATTAGAAATAGTGTTCTTCTTAAGGCTGTATTCATGGCCCAACTCCTCTCTGACAACCTTTTCGAGCTCATCCGTCAGAGCTTCCATAATTCTACTCTCCAAGGCGTGAATGAGCGGGTCACCGCTTTGATGAGGTCTTGCCGCCTGCACGGCAAATTCCTTCTTGACCCTGCCTGGCTGTGTCGCCATCACGACAACTCGATCTGACAGCAGGACGGCTTCACGAATGTTGTGCGTAATAAACAAGATGGTTTTACCCGTTTTAAGCCAAATCTCTTCCAAATCCTTAAGTAGAATCAAGCGCGTTTGCTCATCCAATGCGGCAAAGGGTTCATCCATCAAAAGAATATCAGGATCCATAACGAGCGCTCTGGCAATAGCGACTCTTTGCTTCATCCCCCCGGACAGTTCATGTGGATAACGATCGATAAACTTGCTCAAGTGAACGGCTTTAATTTGCTCCGCAGAAAGGGCATATCGTTCTTTCTGCGATAACCCTTTTTGCTTCAAGCCGAAGGCCACATTATCAAGCACCGTAAGCCAAGGAAACAAGCCGTGCTCTTGGAAAACAACAATACGGTCGGCTCCTGGTGCCGTAATTTTGTGCCCATTGACGGTAATTGTGCCACTACTCGCTTTGTCGAAACCAGCTATTAGGTTTAGAAGCGTAGACTTCCCGCAGCCCGAAGGTCCTACGACGGAGACGAATTCCCCTTTCCCAATCGTGAGAGAAACTTGATCTAGAGCCGTGTAGGCATTGCCCTTCCGCTGCGAAAAGGATTTATTCACATTGCTGATCGTAATCATGTGGTCAACCTCCAGGCTGATGTTGGTCTATAGGTCTGAGAAGAAACGGTTCGGATGAAAAATAACGATCTTCTTTTTGGAGTAATCAATGAGCGCTTTATCTCGCCATTTATTGAGTGTTTCCGTGACGGTTTGTCTGCTGCAGCCAATGACGTAGGAGATTTCTTCATGACTGAGCGGCACCTGAACCTCAAGCTTTTCGTTCGTCGGTTTACCCAGCTGCAGGAGGAACCAAGCTAGCCGCCAAGCGACGGGGCGGGAGATTAGTGTTTCAACCATTTTCTGTGTTTGCAGGAGTCTGCGAGCGCTTAGAACGGCAACGGAATAGGAAAACTCAGCATTCTCCTTGGCCAATTCGAGAAATTTTCGACTGTCTAGCGTCATGATTTGGCTGTCCACGAGGCACTTGGCGTAGCGCTTCCGAGGAATGTTCGTCAACACCTCCGCATTACCGAAAACTTCCCCCTCATAGCGAAGAAATAAGGTAATTCCTTGCCCTTCCTCGGAGGATTGGGAAATTTTAATTAATCCCGATTGCACATAATAAACACCGCCGGGCAGATCATTCTCTTGAAAAACAAACTCATTCTTCTTGTAAGTATGGATAACACCATGACTTCGGAAAGCCGCCACCATGACTTCTTTAGTTGGGTCCTTTTCCTGAAGTTCGGCAAGTTCATTCAATGGGTCCATAGGATAAATCCCCTTTTCCTTGTTCA
The DNA here is from genome assembly GCF_059691975.1 of Paenibacillus sp. J22FR5. Taxonomy (NCBI): domain Bacteria; kingdom Bacillati; phylum Bacillota; class Bacilli; order Caryophanales; family Paenibacillaceae; genus Paenibacillus; species Paenibacillus sp. J22FR5. Next base: position 26,284 of record NZ_JCAUAN010000012.1, read on the forward strand.
ACTGACCATGCACTCGTTTAATGTTGAGTATTCCGATGAGATATATGTATATTATCACATGAAATCGCGTGAGAATGTCGGATTCCCGACAAATTTTAAAAAATTCGTTCCATGATGCTTTTCAGGATTTGCTGAAAAAGGGGGCCACACTGATCTCAGATGGGGAGCATCTGAATATTAACAAGAGGCTCCATGAGAAGATTCCACAGGGAGCTAGGCTGTTCGTCATTTGTGATAAGGAAACTTACGGACGGCTGAACGGATAGGGAAAAGAGCCAGGAGGGTGACCTCTTGGCTCTTTTTTGAGCTGTTTGTGGTGGGGCGCCTACGAAGTTGTACAACGTACAACATTATGTTGCTGATTCGAAGGTTTTACGGTAGGATGTTGTATTTTATACAACAAAAGGAGCACATTTGGGCTGATTTGGCCATTTCGGAGCAATATTGTTGCACAAAGTGCAGCATTATCTCCAGATGATCTTAAAATCGGCCATAATGTTGCACAACGTACAACTTCCAGCTCGCGGAGGCTGTGAACTTAGGCGCTGGCGAAAAGGCTCTCCATGTGCCTTTGTCCCTCACTTCACCTTCAAAAGCCTAACCAACCGGCTCAACGTCGTCCCTTGAACTAACAGCGAGAACACCACATTGCTGAAGGTCATCGCGAGAAGTAAGTCGCGACCCTCGAAATCCGGCGAAACGCCCAGCAGGAGCGCAATCGACAGCGAGCCCTTGAGTCCGCCCCAGGCAATGATGGGCTTCCACGCTTTTGGCATGTCGCGATCCATAGCGAGACTTACATAGACGGCGATGAAACGTGCAACTAGGACGACCAGAATGCTTCCGCCAATGACAGGCCATTTGTCTGTGAAGTCGATGTTCGATATTTCCAAGCCGACCATGAGGAAAATGAGCGCATTGCCGATGAAGGCGATGACCTCCCAGAAGGAGTCCATTTTCTCCAGGGTGATGTCGGACATGCCGATGTTTTTGCCGTAGGTGCCTAGTAACAGCCCGGCAAAAACGACCGAGATCACACCGGATAGATGGAACATCTCGGCGATCTCGAAAACGCCATAGAACAGCACAATGGAAAGGCCGATTTCAACGAGATAGTTATCGATGCGCGAGGTGATTCTGGAAGCTAGGAAGCCGCCGGCAATCCCGATCAGCATCCCGCCAAGCACCACCTTGGCAAACTCTAAGGTGCCATCCATGAGACTGGACATGCTGAGCATCGTGGTGACTAGCGCGATTTTGAACAGGACGACGGCGACGCCGTCATTGGCTAAGCTTTCGCCTTCGACGATGGTAGATAATTTCGAATTGAGCCCGAGCGATTTGAATATACTGAGCACGGAAACCGGATCGGTGGCCGCCATGAGGGCGCCGAATACAAGCGATTTTTGTAAGGAAAGACCTAAGAAGAGAGAACACATTACGGCAACGAGAACAAAGGTAATCAACGTGCCAAGCAGGGAGAGAAGCAGGATCGGACGTTTGCTCTCTTTTACCTCATGGAAGTGCAGCTTAATCGCGGCATCCCCTATGAGGGCTGATAAGAAAATAAGGATAACCGTCGTTTGGAACACGTGATCCGATGCGATATAATCCTTCAGCTCCTGCATGGCAGGAATGGGTAGGAGTCCAAGGAGTAAACCCGCTATAACCAGCAGAGTTGGATAAGGTTGCTTCGTTTTATCAGCCAAATACGCAATGGCCACCGCGATGGCAAGTAGGACAAGCCAGTAGTGGATCATGTAGTTCCTCCTTTCATCGAAGTGTTCAAAGAATCCGTCACATTGACTTTATTCCATGTTTGCCAGAATTGTCCTGAGTTATGTGAAAAAGACAAAAAGAGCCCGCTGTTGGCAGGCTCCTCCGGGTCAATCCGTATTTAGCGTAACTATACCTGTTCGATAGGAAGTTGTAAAGAAAATGTCATGGGGGGCTCGGACGCTTAGCGATCACCTAAGGCAGCGACGACAGATCTTATTTGTTCATGTTGTAGGAAACTTATTAAGGGTTAGTTCTTGATTCTGCCTCTCCGGTCTTTACCTCAAGTCCAAGTTTTCGAGCCACAAAGGCCGTTGTACTAGCCTGGAATAAGATCGTAATCAGCACAGCCATGAAGGTAACACTGGCTATTAGCTCGCTATGTTGGACTCCCATACCTGCCACCATCCCGCACAAAGCCGCGGGAATTACACCTGTTTCTCGCACCCAAAACATAAAAACAATTTCATTCCATTTCCACTTGGCTTTACGATCTGGTAACGTGCAAAGTAATACCGTTAGAGGACGCGCAATAAACATAAAGACAAAAATAACCCCCAAACTTGTCCAGAAGTGCTCTAAAATAACGGTGAAGTTGACTTGACTCCCGAGAAGAATGAAAATCAGCATACGCATAATCAGCGTAATATTTTCGGAAAAATGCTCCATTTCGTGCAGCTTATCATTCATATCCAACTTGAATGTTCCCGCATTTCCCCAAATGAGTCCCGCTGTAAAAGTCGCCATGAAGCCGCTGACTCCTATCAGTTCCCCGGCTATATAAGCACCCAAGGAAGTTACTACCATTGCAATCGTAGCATAATCTCTGAGGAAACCTAACTTCAAATGCGCAGTCATATAAGTCATTACATACCCGATGATACCACCAAGAAGAAGTCCGCCCAGCGCTGTTTTCGCAAATTCACCGACACCGGATGAGAGGGATACGGCCTGGGTTCCCATAATAATAGCCAGCAGTGAAAAGGTAAGAATCGAACCGGTCGCATCATTAAAAGCCGACTCACTCTCTACGGTTTCCCTAACTCTCGTACGAATTCGCACCTGTTTAAACACCGGAATGAGCGTAGCAGGATCTGTCGAACTGATAATAGCTCCCAACAGTAGCGCATATAACCACGGAAGATCCAAAAGCAGATGCGAGGTAATCGCAACAGCTCCGCAAGTCACGATAACACCTGGAATACTGAGTAAGCTCACTGTTATCCATACTTGGCGAAGACCCGATAGTCTGATATTGCGACCACCATCAAATAAAATAAGCGTAGAGCCAATGACTAAAATAAATTGATTCGTAAAAGATGTGCTGGATTCATTAATCCAATGAAAACCTTGACCGATTAACATACCAGCAACTAGAAAGAGTGCAACATCTGGCAGTTTTAGAAGTTGGGCGATTTTACCGAACAGCATCCCCAACCCAAAAATTAAAACAAGAAGAATAATGATATGGTCAATCAGGACTGAAGTCGTATTTTCCATTAGCCGATCACTTCTCTCTCGAACTCTTCAATATGATCATTCGTTCCGATGATGACCATAATATCTTGTTCATTGCTAATATCTGTTGCGGTTGGGGCAATGATCACGCCAGTTTTCTTGTTAATGGCTACGACGCTGCAGCCATATTTCGCACGCTCGGAACTCAACTCATTTACTATTTCTTCATCCTTATCAATCCCAAGCACTTCGTTTCCAAGCTTGATGAGTTCTTTGGAAATACTAGCATCGAATCTACCTAAGCCAATCACCGTATATTGATTCTTCATTTTTCCTTATCCCCTATCCAATGGCTTTAACGGTATGGTTCCTGGCGTAAGGCTACGAGGTTTTATCAATTAATATGAATTATATAACTGTTTACGTTCACGCACAAAGTTTAGACCGTTGTCGCAATAAAAAGAGGCATTGCCCTTAAGACAACGCCGATTACTCCAATCCATGAACAGACAGTTCGAGGGGTGTTTTTTTGCTTCCTGCGCTTCGTTGGATAGGTTCCTCTATCTTTTACAAATTCTTAACTATACAAATATAATCAAGTAATTATATAATAATAAACAGATGGAAAGTGGATTTACTAAAAGGCTTGAATGTACCATTGTAAGGAGGATAATGATGATTGAAATTGAAAATATGGTCGATACTTTAAAGTTAGTTAGTGATAAATGCAGACTATCTATCCTTCTATTACTTCAAGAAAGAGACTTATGTGTCTGCGAAATTGTAGAGATTTTACAAACCAGCCAGCCTAATATTAGCCAGCATATGCGCAAATTAAAAGATGGCGGTCTCGTCAAAGAAACAAGAAAAGGTCAGTGGGTATACTATTCACTTTCTATCCAAGATAAGCCTTTCCTGACTGACTTATTCAAGCACCTCCCTTCCCAAAAAGATAAAGTGGAGAAGCTAACCTGTGAAGATTCAAACTGCTGCGATTAAGGGGATAATTGAATGTTAAAAAAGAAGTTGATTGCTGAGTTTATTGGTACTTATTTTTTAGTTTTTGCAGGTCCAGGAGCGATGGTTATTGACGATATCACGAAAAGCATCTCCCATGTTGGTGTCGCAATTACCTTTGGACTTGTCATTATGGCTCTGATTTATACGTTTGGACATATTTCAGGCGCCCATTTTAATCCTGCTGTCACGATTGGCTTTTTGGTTAGAGGAGATATCTCTTTGCGAGACAGCATCTGTTATATAGTCGTACAATTTGCAGGGGCGCTTTTTGCGAGTTTTACTACGTTACTTCTTTTTGGCAATGTCGCCAATTTAGGGGCTACTCTTCCCAGCTTTTCGGAAGGGCAATCCTTCACTTTGGAATTCATTTTAACCTTTGTTCTAATGATGGTTATTTTGGGTTCTGCTGTACATGGTAAAGCGATTAAAGAATTTGCTGGTGTTGCTATTGGAGGTACCGTTGGTCTAATGGCTATGTTTGCAGGTCCGATTTGCGGAGCTTCCATGAACCCAGCGCGTTCACTTGGACCTGCTATCGTATCGGGTGCAACACAACATTTATGGTTATACCTAGTTGCAACAGTTCTTGGAGCTATCTTTGCTTCACTAGTTTATAAAACAATACAGGAATAAGGAGATGTTCCTCATGGACAAAAAATTAGTTTATTTTCTTTGCACAGGAAACTCATGCCGCAGCCAAATCGCTGATGGATTTTTGAAAACTTTAGGCAGTGATCAATACGAAGTAAAAAGCGCCGGTTTGGAAGCGCACGGATTGAACCCAAGAGCGGTTGCCACGATGAAAGAAGCAGGCATCGATATCTCGAACAACACCTCTGACGTGATTGATTCTGAGCTCCTAGGTCGCGCTGACTTTATCATTACGCTATGCGGTCATGCGGACGAACACTGCCCAGTTGTACGCAACGAGAAGGCGGAGAGATGGCACTGGGGCTTCGATGATCCTGCGAAAGCAACTGGAACAGAAGAAGAAATCACGGCTCAATTCCGTAAAGTTCGTGATGCCATTAAGAGTCGGATCGAGCAATTCTTGAAGGAAGGCAAGTAATATGACCGTAAGAGAGAATTATGCTAAATTTGAACTAACAGTGCCCCACCCTCTGCGCCATCCGCGCCTATAGCCATTGAATTTACATCTTTCAAGAAAAAATAAGGAGTACATCATCATGCAGAAAAACTATCAGGCATTAATCGAGGATCGTATCTTTTTAGGCGGAGCCACCGACGTCGAAGCTATGGTCAAAAATGAAGGCGTTGAAGTCATCGTGGATTTGCGAGGCGAAGCAACGGAGTGTGCCTACCCTGCGGGTAATGTAGAATGGCTTCAAGTTCCCCTAGGAGACAATGCAGAAGGACCTCAGGAAGTGCTATTCCAACAAGCCATCCATCACGTTATCGAAGCGTACCAAAGCGGCAAAAAAGTCGGATTCCACTGCGGTGGCGGCAAAGGACGAACAGGCGCTGTTGCAATTGGAACGCTGATAACGTTAGGTAAGAGCCACACCATTGAAGAAGCTGAGAAGGTGGCGCAAAGCATTCGCCCCCTTATCAACATTCGACAGCCTCAACGGGAGGCGCTAGAGAAATTGTTTAAGAAGTGATACCCCGAGGAGTCCCTCTAGCATGAATATTGCTGGCGGGGCTATTTTTCTGTTTGGATTGTTCCCTATTTACCGATAAAATAGAATAAAGACTTTTAACTTGTCAAAAGTGGTGGGGAAATGATTTCAGTAGGACTTGCTGGATGGGGAGATCACGACGAGATTTATACACCTGGGGTTAGAGCGCAAGATAAGCTCAGAGCCTATAACAACTACTTTTCGGTGGTTGAAGTAGATAGCTCTTATTACGCGATTCACAAAGAGGGCCTATATCAGAAGTGGGCTTCAGATACCTCGGCGAACTTCTCTTTTGTAATCAAAGCCTTTCAGGGGATGACGGGTCATACGCGTCAAACCTATTCGGAAGCGGAAACAGAGGGCATGTTTCAAAGCTTTAAGGAATCGATCAAGCCTGCGCTAGAAGCGGACAAAGTGAAAGCAGTGCTTTTTCAATATCCACCGTGGTTTGAGTGCAACCGTGAGAATGTAGCCTTGCTGCGAGCAGCTAAAGAGCGAATGGAAGGGATCCCGGTAGCTCTGGAATTTCGCCACCAAAGCTGGTTCACCCCAGAAATGACCGAAAAGACAGTCTCCTTCATGCGCGAGGAAGGCTGGATTCATAGCATTTGTGATGAGCCGCAGGTTTTTCCTGGGTCGGTGCCGACGGTCTTGAAGCCAACCTATGATCGGTTAACCATTGTTCGATTTCACGGCAGAAACACGTCAGGTTGGACCTCAAATGGAGCACGGGAGCGGGATTGGCGAGAAGTGCGATACCTGTATAGGTATAGTGAAGAAGAGCTAATCGAGTGGAAGGAGAACCTCCTTGCGATTGAGAGAGAGACCGATGAAGTTTGTGTTATTTTCAATAACAACTCCGGTGGGGATGCGGCAGCAAACGCTTTGCGACTCATGGAAATGCTCGATATAGAGCGTAAAGAGTTTCCACCGCAGCAAATGGATATGTTCGAGTAAGGGTCAATTCGTGCTGTCGTTGAATTGTCGAAGTCAGCGCGGTTCATGTAGGTAACTTTTGTTACAATGAGTGTAAGAGCAAATGAGGGGGAAGTGTGGCAGATGGTTGGTGCGGTTATCGGAAGTGTGTTTGCGATTATCATCGTGATTGGGTTGACGATTTGGATAACGAAGAAGGCGTACTCACGTAAATGGGAGGAAGAGGAGTAAAAGGTTAAAAGACGTGCAAATGCCCCTGTAGGGAGCACTTTACTTAAAGTGCTTACCTGCAGGGGCATTGTTTGTAGCGGGATACTAAAGCTCGCTGCGCTTTTGAGCGAAGTCTGATGCAAGCTGTAACGGGCACAAGCAGAGTAGCGATTAGCCACTCCACTTGTACGGTGTATTAATGCTTTTAATGTGCGCTGACTTCCGATGATTTGCTAATCTTCGTCAACTCTTTATTCAGTGCGTACATCAGTGTTTCGCTGAAAGCACCACCTGAAAGTGAAGCCAGTATATCGAGTTTCATTGCTTTTGTCATACCAAACGTCGGTTGCTCATAGAACTTGCCAAGATATTTCTCAAGCACAGCTCGCGCCGCATCATTCTCCATCATTTCGCCCATAGAGCAGCGAGTGGAGTAAACGTCATCCGTGATGACAAGCTCTTCGATCTGAACATCGGAAAGATCAGGGCCCTGGAACCAGTTCTTCACGGACCCATCTTTGTTCCCAGGTGCTTCATAGCTTGGGTTCGCTACTGCCACTTTGTTGAAGAAGGCTGTATCTTCGATCGTCTTGCCGTCTTGGTGAGATACGACGTTGATTTCATTGTTGCCAGCATGTAGGGCCACGTTCTCGAAGGTGAAAATACGATTCTCGCTCGTTTGTGTAGCCAACTCTGTACCATTCACATAGAGCGTAACAGTATCACAGTTCGAGTAAACTTTCATTTTGATGACGTCGTCCGCACGGTCGATATAGCGTTTGCTCGTGATATGCACGAACTTCTCATCGGACCAGTTCGCTTTATACATATAGAAGGCATCCTTCTTGATCTTACGATCGTAAGTGACCAAGCCTTTGTTATTACGGCCTTTCACGCCGCCTTCATCTCGAATGTTGGCACCGAAATCGAACATATTCCATACATACGTTGCCCAGAGGAAAGGACGTTTGGCGAAAATATCCCACACAATTTCATGGTACAATGCATGGTATTCTTCGGTGTAATCTTTGACCTTTGGATCGTTGCTGTGGTACTGGATAATCCCTTCAGCACCGTATTCCGAGATCCCTAGCTTCGCGGTTGGGTTCGTCTTGCGGAAGCCATCGATCCATTCTGCGAAATCTTCGGCCTTCCCGTTGTACCAACCATAGTATTTATTATAGCCAATAATATCTGTGACTCTGTTGTAGTCATCGTTATCTTCAACGAACAACACGTTCGCCATCGTCGTCAACCGCGTAGGATCTTCCTTCTTCGTTAACTCATTCAATTCACGAACAAGCTTGCGAAGCGCTGGCGTGTCCCCGCCGATTTGAATTTCATTTTGGATTCCCCAGAACATGATGGACGGATGGTTAAAGTTTTGGCGAATCAATTCGATCATCTGTTGCTTCGCGTTGATGCCTTCCAGCTCTGTTTTGGACATGACTGAAATGAACGGAATCTCTGCCCAAATGACCATACCCTCTTGATCGCACAAATTGTAGAAATGTTGATCGTGTTGGTAATGAGCCAAGCGGATGGAAGTGGCCCCAACCTCTTTAATCAAAGCCATATCTTCTTCATGCTCTTTCGGCGTAATCGCCCAGCCCATATCCTTGCGATCCTGATGGCGGGAAACACCATTCAAGGCAAGATGCTCGCCGTTCAAAAAGAAACCTTTATCTGCATCTACTTCAAAATAACGCACACCGAATGGAATTGTAAGTGCATCAATCGTATCGTTAAAAGAGATCAAGGATACGTTCGCTGTGTACAGGTAAGCATTTTTGAGGCCATTCCATAGCGTTGGGTTCGTGATCACAATCGGCACGTCAACTTCCTGTGTTTCCCCAGCGGTTAGCACCACTTCTTTGGCTGCATAAGCCGCATGCCCGCCAGTTGCATCGTGAATATCGACCCAAAGTCTTACTTTTTTATCTGCAGATTCATTATTGGTTAGTTTAGACTTGATCGTAAGTACCGCTTTCGCATGGCTAATGTCCTCTTGAATCACATAAACACCCGTAGAACCATAATCCATGAGGTCGAAATGGACAGGACTCGCAATGATCATGTTCACATTCCGGTAGATCCCGCCGAAAAACGTGAAATCGGCCCTTTGCGGATACACATCATCTACAACCGTGTTGTCGACTTTTACACTTAGTGTGTTCAGAGCGTCAAACGTAATCGCATCGGTCATATCAAAACGGAATGCAGAGTACCCACCGCGGTGCTGTCCTAAATGCTGACCGTTTACATATACGTCTGTGATACTATTGGAGCCTTCGAATTCGATAAATACTTTATTCCCTTGAGCCGAAGGATCGACCACAAATGTTTTGCGGTACCAACAAGCACCTTTATAAAAATCGAAACCGTTTGCACCATCGATGGCGTTCCAGGTATGAGGGACGGTAACCGATTCCCACTGGCTGTCGTCATGTGCGGCTTCCATAGCGGTTAGATCGGCTTGCTTGCTAAATTTCCAAGAGGCATTCATATTTATGAGTTTTCTCATCGTACCTATCCCTTCCTTTTCGTTTTGTAGTATGACGCTCTAACTGAAAACGATTACAACATCATATTAATATTAATGGATTTCACATCTCCCTGATCGCACGATTTTGATTAAATTAGCACAGAAATTGCTTTCTGCGATTGGTAAGTTTTAAAATAAAGAAAGGACGACAAGGAGGGTGATCGTGGTGGAAGAAGAGGCTGATTTCGATATAAAAGATTTCAGTAAAATCTTCAATTTGTTGCATACCATGACAAGAATGGATGCCAGGTTTATTGATAGAGAGAATCAGGTGGCGCTGCAAATGGTCGATCATCGTATTCCGGCGGTTATTCAACCGTCAGACACGGTGTACCACTCCCTTGGAGAAACGCTTAGGTCCTCAAAGCCGAATTGCTATTTTTACTATACGAATGCCTTCAATCTCGAATATCTAGCGGTTGGTGTGTGGCGAAATCAAGCCTTCCATGGATTCGTACTGCTCGGTCCTTTCCTTTCCATTTATCCCGATACAGCTTTCATCAGTGATCTGATTGCTGGGCATTATTTGCCCGTCAGTGAGCGTAAGCAGCTCCAAGAATTTTATAGCTCCTTAACGGTGATCAGCTCGAACGATTCGAACAGCTTGGGTGATCTTCTTGTTAATTTGTGCGCCCATCCGCATACGGATTCTCAGCTGATTACTGCAGATGTGATCCAACCTGTGCTCAATAAGGAGCAACAAACAACAGATATTGCGGATAATAAAACGACGATCGAGCGCAGATACCTCAACGAAAAGAAACTCATGGAAGCGATTGCTAGAGGGGATAGGGAAGAAATAGCGACAATGATGAGCGAAATGATCAGCTATTCGAACCTGCCAGATCGTATTCCGGAAAGCCCGATTCGGTCAACCAAAAACCTGCTAATTACACTCAATACCTTGTGCAGAATTGCAGCCGAAAGAGGCGGGATTCATCCCGTGTATCTGCATCATATTTCCGAGAAATTTTCTATCATGATTGAAAGATCAAAGAATCTTCCGAAACTTAAGAAGCTAGGCACTGTTATGATTGTAGAGTATTGCGAAGCCGTTCATACTTTCTCAACACGGAACTACAGTGCTATTGTCAAAAACGCCGTCAATCATATTGTTTTAAACCTGGAAAAGCCGTTAACCCTGCAAGGAATTGCCGCAGATATCCATGTAAATGCTTCGCATCTTTCGCGGAAGTTCAAGCAAGAGGTCGGGATGACGATGATGGATTTCATTAACCATAAGCGGGTCGAGGAATCCAAGCTGTATTTACAAAGAGGGAATACTGCCATCACGGAAATTGCGTTCATGGTAGGTTTTAATGATCTGAACTATTTCGCTAGAGTGTTCAAAAAGTTCACCATGATGACGCCTTCCCAGTATGTGAAAGCTAGTAGATAGGCGGTAGAAGTAGTGCCTTAGGGTGTTGTCAGCTAAGGGCTTTCTTGCTATGATGAAATGAGTACAAGCTAGTAAACATAAAGGTGGCTGGCCGATGAACCGTATGGAGGCCGAATTCAGTAATCTCGTGAAGGCGTATCGCAAGAGGCATATGGGCAAAGGGCCTGAACGTGTGATCACGACCTTCTGTAAAAGCTGGGCGATCTGTGAAATGGCAGGGAACCTTTCTCCTGTTGAGAAGTTTATGGCGAAGACGGGCGATGGCAGACAAATGCTCCGCACGACGCGCACGGAAATGGTCAAAGAGATCTACAAGGATCATCCTCCTGTAGAGATGGAAGCGCTGCTTGGCGCGAAATTCGTCCAGCTATTCGTCGATATCGATATTGAGCAGGATGTGGGCATGTCGATATTCGTCTTTGATGAAGATTTGGAAAAGAAATTTGGTACAAGAATCGGATAACTAACCGCTCGTACATCTACATATACATAAGTAAGGTGCTTGGCACTTGGTAGCGAACCTGCCGGAGACTAACCACTGTGAGACAACTTGAGACTTCTCTTAAAAGAGAGGGGCTTGGGGTTGTTTTGCGGTGGTTTTTTGCTTTCTGGAGCTGAGGAGCACTGGCGATGAGCGGAATAGAATAGGGAGAATCAGATTTACATAATAGGAGAGCGGGATGGATGAGGTTGGCGAGATGAACGAGACGAAATAGAAGAACAAGATCAGTGAGATGAAAAATGCAAAGAAAAATAACAAGTCAGAGATGAAAGAGCAAAGAAAAATATCATGAATCTAGGAGGTGTTTCACTTGGGGAAAACGAAGCATACGGGGCCGATTAAGCTGCCCGCGAAGCCGGATCCGAAGCTCTGGGTCAGCAAAATACCGTTTGGACTGGGCAAGGTGAAGCCGAAGCATATTCGGGAAACAGCCAAAATCGCTTGGCAAAATCGGGATAACCTGCCCTATGCTGTGAGGATTCTGACACAGGGGGTGTGCGATGGCTGCGCGCTTGGTGTGTCCGGACTCTACGACCAAACGCTGGCTGGGCCGCATATCTGTACGACGCGACTGAACGTACTGCGGCTGAATACGATGCCAGCCATTCGCGAGGAGCTGCTTCATGCGGACATTGACAAGCTCAGCCGCTTGAGCTCCACCGAGCTTCGCCAGCTCGGTCGTATTCCGTATCCGCTCATCCGCAGGAAGGGAGAGCGGAAGTTCCGCCGCGCCACTTGGGACGAGGCGCTGGACACGATTGCAGCCAAGATGCGCGGGTTGAACCCGAAGCAGATGGCGTTCTATTTGACAGCGAGAGGCATCACGAACGAGTCGTACTACGTGGCAGCGAAGGTCGCGAGATTACTCGGCACGAACAACATCGACAACGCTTCGCGCATCTGCCACTCGCCGTCGAAGACGGCTCTGAAGCGCTCCGTAGGCGTGGGCGCTTCGACTTGCAATTACAAGGACTGGATCGGCACGGACGTCCTTGTGTTCTGGGGCAGCGTGGCCGCGAACAATCAGCCGGTTTCGACGAAGTATATGTATGCGGCCAAGCGCAAAGGGACGAAGATCATTGTCATTAACCCGTACTACGAGCCATCGATGGAGCAGTACTGGATCCCTTCGATTGCCGAATCAGCTCTATTCGGCACCAAGCTGGCGGACGATGTGTACCAAGTGAACATCGGCGGAGATATTGCCTTCATGAACGGCATCATGAAGGTGTGGTTCGAGATGGAGGCGTGCGAGCCTGGCTCCGCGATTGACCATGCGTTCGTTGAGGCGCACACGAACGGCTTCGAAGAGCTGCGTGCCCATGTGGCGCAGCAGGATTGGACGACGCTGGAGCAGTCGTCCGGACTCACCCGCGAGCGCATGAGCGAGCTCGCGGAGCTGCTGGCGCGTGCCGCTAGCGCGGTTTTCGTGTGGAGCATGGGGCTCACACAGCACCGCTTTGGCACGGACAACATCTCGCAGGTGGCGAATCTCGCCCTCCTGCGGGGTTTCCTCGGCCGCGAGCACTGCGGGCTGATGCCCATACGCGGCCACAGCGGCGTGCAGGGATCCGGCGAAATGGGCGCCGATCCGTTCTCCTTGCCGGGCGGCGAGATCTCTAGCGCCGCCGACCGCAAACGCATCGAGCAGCTCTGGGGCTTCGAGCTGCCGAGCTGGCAAGGTGACATCGTCGGTGTCACCCTCGAGAACGCGCTCCTGCCCGAGGAGCAGGAGCGGAAGCTCCGGCTGTTTTACACATCCGGAGGCAACTTCCTAGAGACGATGCCGGACCCGGATTTCGTCCGCCAATCCCTTACAAGCATGGATGTCCGTGTTCACCAGGACATCATTCTCAACACTTCCACGCTGCTCGACGCGCGGGAGGCTGTGGTGGTGCTGCCCGCGATGACGCGTTACGAGCAGCCTGGCGGAGGCACATCCACCTCGACGGAGCGGATGGTGTACTTCTCGCCCGAGATCGCCGGTCCCCGCATCGGCGAAGCCCGCGCGGAGTGGGACATCTACGTCGATCTCGCCCGCCGCGTGAAGCTCGAAGCCGCCGCGCTGTTGGGCTGCACAAGCGCGGAAGCGATCCGCGCGGAGATCGCGCTGGCCGCGCCGAGCTACGACGGCATTCAGCACCTGCGTGAGCGCGGTGATGTGTTTCAGTCCGGCGGCGCGTGGCTGTGCGAGGACGGCGTCTGTCCGACGCCGGACGGCCGCGGCGCGCTGCTGCCGATCGAGCTTCCGGAGCTGCGGAAGCCGGAGGGGCATTTCGCGGTGACGACGCGCCGCGGCAAGCAATTCAATTCGATGATCTACAGCGACATCGATCCCTTCAATGAAGCGGAACGCTACGATGTGCTGATGCATAAAGAAGACGCGAAGGCGCTCTCTTTGAACGAAGGGGAAGCCATTGTGGTATATAACAGCTTCGGCAGCATGCATGGCAGAGTGAAGCAGGATGAGGTCAAGCCAGGCAACATCGAAGTACACTGGCCTGAGGGTAACTGTTTGATACCCAAGGGCGTATATGAGCCATTTGCGGGCATCCCGGAGTATAACACAGCTGTCATTGTTGAAAAGGCAGAAACCTATCACGCCCACAAAGACACACGTTATGTCGAGAAGCGCATTTTAGAGCTAGAAACGGAGATGGAGGGATAAGGATGGAGGAGAAGGAGCTAGACCATTTGCAACCAGATAGTTGTTCACAGCATGAAATAGGGGATATCACGCTTCCCGCACGCTCCTTATCAACGGATCCTGACACGCTTCCCTCGGACTCCCTAGCTACAGATTCTGCCGCCCTTCCATCTACAACCATGTGGTCCATCCACCGCTATAACGGCTCGGAGGTGCTTTCCCAAGAAGATGCGATCGCGATTGAAGCGCCACTGACGATCCTACTCGATGGCGAAGAATTCGCCACCCTCGTCTATACACCAAGTGACACAGTCGATCTGGTTACTGGTTTTCTTGCCTCCGAAGGCATGATCCGGTTCGTGGATCAGATTGAATCCCTATCACTGGAGGAGGACCGAGGCTTCGCCCACGTGAAGCTGCGCCATCTTCACCAGCTGAGTCGTGAAATGGTATCTAAGCGATTCATTGGGTCTTGCTGCGGGAAGAGCCGTCAGTTCTATTTTCACAATGATATGCGCACGGCCAAAACAGTGACGACCAAGCTCAGCCTCACCATTCCCCAATGTTTTCATCTGATGAACGAGATGCAGGAGCAATCGGCGGAATTTCGTCTTACGGGAGGTTTGCATAATGCGGCGTTGTGCACAGTGAACGAGCTTCTTATCACGAGAGCAGACATCGGCAGGCATAACGCGTTGGATAAAATATACGGGCACATCCTTCGGGAGCGGATACCCGTTCGGGATAAGGTTCTTGCTTTTAGTGGAAGAGTCTCTTCCGAGGTGGCGCTTAAGGCGGCGAAGATCGGCGTTGGCATTCTTTTGTCCAAATCAGCCCCAACCGATCTAGCCCTTCGTTTAGCTCAGGATCTAGGGATTACGGTTGTCGGCTTCATTCGGAGGGACCATTTAACTGTGTATACGCATCCAGAACGCATTGCGGAATGTCACTGAAGTTACCTTTTTGTGGAAATATTTATATTGTCTCTCTACCAGAATTGTGCTAGATTCTAGCTATTGCCAACTTTTGTTAAGAGAGGAACGACACAATGGGGAAATGGACAGCTTGGATGAAAAAAGGAGGCATAACGCTGGTTGCGGCCTTCGTACTAGTAACGTTTGCACAGCCTATGTCTTCGCGTGTTTACGCAGCTGAAGTGAATGCAGAGATTCCGCAGGTGATTGAGAAAGCCTCGCCTTCCGTGGTCGCCATTATTGGGAAGCCGTCCTCGGAGATGGACAAGTCGTTAGAGAAGAATCGCTTTAACCTCGCACACGGTACAGGTGTGATTGTGGCATCAAATGGCGTAATTGTAACGAATGCACATGTTGTGAAAAATATGAAAAATATCGTCGTCGTGACCTCAGAGGGGACTACCTATCGCGGGCACGCGTCGAATATCGATGAGGAGAGCGATCTTGCACTAGTCAAAATCGACGCTGTCGGTTTAAAGCCTGCCACTTTTGCATCCTCCTCGGATATTAAAGTTGGTGAAACGGTTGCGGCGATAGGTACGCCGATTTCGTTCGCCTTACGGAACTCCGTTACGGTCGGTATCGTCAGCGGTCTAGACCGCTCGGTAAGCTCGCAGTATCAGTTGATTCAGACCGATGCAGCCATTAACCCTGGTAATAGCGGCGGGGCTTTGATCAATATGAAGGGCGAAGTCATTGGGATTAATACGATGAAATACGCCGATATTGGCGTCGAAAATCTCGGTTTTGCGATTCCGGTAGATACCGTGAAGTATGTGTTGAAGCATTTTGAACTGTATGGCAAAGTGAAACGCGCCTACACAGGACTGGAATTGGAAGAAAGCTGGGAGGCCGTTGTTGGTTTGCCAAGCTCAACAGGGTTAAGAATAGCTTACGTTGATGCTGATTCGCCGGCGGCAGAGGCAGGGATCGAACAAGACGAGGTGTTAGTCTCTATTGGCCCTAATTCTGTGAAAACACTCGTGGATTACAACGAGGCGATCAAATCGTATTTGCCTGGCCAGACCGTGGAGATTACGCTGCAGACCGCTAGTGGTACAACGATTACCAAAACGGTAAAGCTAGGCGAGCTGCACAGCGCTGAAGCTACGTTAACCGAGGACACCGAGGGCAGCTCTTTGGACACGGATAGCGGCAAAACGAAGATCGGCGACAGCCACTTCGGTTGGTCCATGAAATATCCTGCGGGTCTTGTCAAAACACGACAATCCGATGATGGCGATTCGGTTAGCTTCGTCGACGCGAAGGGTGAATTCGCGCTTTCGATTCGCGTAGACAGCGATCAAAGTGAATTGTCGCCTTCTGCGCTGCTGAACAAAGTAGCCGGTGACAATGGTGATGATTATTCAGGTTATGGGTACGGCGCGACGATTTTGGAGCGACAGTACGTGAAACGTGTGGAAAGTCCCTATGCCAAGATTGTTAGCCGATCTGGGCAAAATGGTTACATTCAAACACGTGGGTACTTGCACGGCGGCCGCTTGTATACGGTGCAATTATACGTAACCAAAGAGCAGTACGCGAATCGTTCCAAACAAAATAGCTATAATGATCTACTGGATAGCTTCAAACTTGCTTTTAATACGGGAGATAGCTCCCTGAAGGATATTTCCGTGTTTAATTCCGATGATGTGACATATACCAGTGAGTATGGGCTATCGATTGATTTGCCTGCGGATTGGGAGCAGGATTATCGCGGAAGCACGTCTTTCAATAACGATGATAAATCACAAACGCTCCATGTCAAAGTCACTTCTGCGTCTTCTGGTGATACGCTGCAAGATTGGCTTGATCGGGCGATTGAGGAGTTTGAAACGCAATATACGCCCGATTATCGTCGTGTGGATAAGCCAGTTGAATTGACTGTAGATGGTGTGCCTGCATGGAAGGTAAGCTATGCGAGTTCCTTGGGGGATGAGTGGGATGCGGGTATTTCGCTCTTTTTTATCAAAGACAAGTACAAATATGAAGTGCAAATGACGTACCCTGAAGCTGAGCAAGATGATGAGTTGGAGAAGGTTTGGAATAAAGTGGTAGCATCCATCACCGTGGATAAAGAGACGATGGATGGGGAGCTCGGCTTCATTCAGGATCTGGATGAGCTCACGGATCTGGAACAGACAACGCTGTATAAGAACGAGAAGTTCAATTACTCCTTGCGTATCCCAGAAAAATGGATAACGAACAGATCTTTCGGTGGCAACGATCAGGAGTTTAAGTCTTTCAACTTCACAGGCGGTTATTTGCGCGTGATGACAGATAGCAAAAAAGCCTACACGGATGTGTTGAAGGATGCCGAAGACGAGCACAAGGAAGGTCAAGCCAATGACAGTGACTATAAGTACACGTCAGAGGACGTCACGCTTTTCGGGGATGTGAAGGCGAAGAAGTATACCGTGAGCTACATCAAAGGACATATTCCGTACTCCGAAACAGTGTATCTATTTAACCGTAAACAGATCACCTACACGGTGACGCTTCGTATCGATGATGCGGTGCGCACGGACGCGAATGTTGCGCGGTTGAACAAAGCCTTTGAATCGTTCACCTTTGTGGACGGTTCGGGTGGGAAATAGCGTGTCGCTGGTACGCGATATCCATATTCGCGATTCCCACCGGAACGGAACATCAGTTCGCTATTTGTGGGAAAGAAGCTGATTTCGGGGTTATAGGGAACGTAGATCCGCTATTTTCCACTTTTGGTGGGTTTAGCGACGCTTTATAAGCAAATAAGGTACTGACGTTCCGTTTCGAGGCGATTTTCGCGATTTTGGTTGAAATAAGGGATCTACGTTCCCTTTCATGGTTGCTCAAGCATGTTGTTGGGAAACTATTGCGCAATAGATATTAGCTAACCTTTGGACCTATCCATCCGAACCTGCATCGACATCCCCCCAACTAGCCAAAACCAACCAAAGCCCCCAAGGAAAACACCTTGGGGGCTTAATCTTTATATGCTCTTTGACCGTACTTGTCTCACTTACGATACAACGCATAGCCAGGATCCTCAGGCACATCGATAGCAATGATGCGCAGTCCTTGCTCGCTGCCCGCCTGCAGGTGAAGGGCTTCGCCTTCACCCGTCGCTTGCGCCACCACAAAATCCTTGTGGGACAAGGTCTTCCGCTCTTCGCCTTGCTCTTGCTCTTGCCCTCGCTCTTGCCCTACCGCAGCAACTACCCCCGCGCCTTCCCCGCGAATCACGAGCATAGCCAGCCTGCGGCCCTGCTCCAATCCATAGCTAAACGCCGCGCCAGGCTCTATTGCCCAATCATACATCCGTACATCGGTATCCAGCTGGATAGGAGCATCGCCGCCGATCACGGTTTTGAGGGTTGCACCAACCTCCTGGCTTACTGGGAACTGCTCGTGTTCATATTGGTGATAGGCAGCAGGTTTCTTCACGGTCTCGCTCAAATGAGGCTCGAACCAAATCTGCATCGCTTCACTGCCCGCTCTGCGGAACGCTTCGGAGTGATAGACGCCAGAACCAGCCTGAATCACTTGCGCGCCGCCGTTCGTCACAGTTTCCAAGGAACCGAGGGAGTCGCGGTGTTCCACAAGCCCGTCGATCACATACGTAAGGATCTCGAACGCTTTGTGCGGGTGCATGCCGATTTCCGATACATCGGATGCTTTGCCCCATGCCCAATAGAATAGAGGGCCGACGCGATCTACCGCCGTCTTTTCGCCAGGGAAGCTGATGGCCCGTTGTTCGACAAATTTTCCTCCATCAAATGCGCCCACGCCCTGTTCACTTGCGGAATATATATGAATGCTCATGAGAATCACTCCTTAACTATACAATATTTAATAACTAACTTTATGTAAGTAGTATATCAATGTTTATCTCCAATGTCAAAAGTATTTCCTTACGCACCGCGATGATTCTTGACTTCCCCCTATGCTCACACTACAATCTATAGTGTAAGGAGTGTGGCCTAACATGAAGATGCAAAACTTTAAATTAAAGGAAAGCGGACTTAACCGCTTTTTCGGTCCTCTCGAGTCCAAAATCATGGAAATTCTCTGGACCAGCTCCTCAGAAATGACCATCAAAGACGTCCAACAGAAGCTGGACGAAGACAAAGCGATCAATTTCAATACCGTGATGACGGTTATGAACCGTCTAGTGGACAAAAAGATTTTACAGAAGCATTCAGTTGCAAGATCGTTTCACTATAAGCCGGTTGTGACCATCGACGCGTTCATGGAAATGCAATCCAAAGAGCTGGCGTATGACCTCATTGAACAATTTGGCTCATTAGCGGTTACCCATATGGTTGATGCGCTAGATAAAGTTGACCCTGAACTTCTTGACCAGTTGGAGCAGCACATTCTACTTCTGAAAAAGGATCGATAACGATGACGGAATCGCGGTTCAAATGGCTGTACGCGGCTGCACTGGTGATTGGAGGCACGATTGTATGGCAGATGGTTGCCTTCCTGCTAGGGCATTTGTTTCACTGGAAACCTTCTCACAATCTATTTGATTTGTGTATGATTCTCTTTCGCTATCTGCATGTGCCGGGCCCTGTGCCTATGACCTTGGTAAACCTATTGATCCTCTACACGATGGGGACGATGGGGTGGCTCGCTGTTAAGCATGGCTATGATGTCGTCAAGGCGAATAAGCTCGTGAAGAAATATCATGACGCTGCCCTGTCCGCAGAGTATGCGGAGAACTTCCAGCTTGCAGGGCATCAACTCCAAATCGTCCGCTACAAGGCACCGCTCGCCATGACTATTGGGCTATGGAAGCCGCGAATTCTAGTCTCGACGGGACTCATGGACATGCTGGAGCCGAACGAACTTCGCGCGGTTATTGAGCATGAGAAATGCCATGTCCAGCACCGAGACCCTGCGGCTATTTTCCTGCTTGCGCTGATCTCGAAGTCGATGCGGTATATCCCTATTTTTGAATGGATTGCGCATAAATATCCCATGATGATCGAACTCCGTGCGGATAAGTATGCCATCGAACAGATGGAGCAAGCCGCGGACTTGGGCAGTGCGCTGCTGAAGCTGCTCAAACAAACAACGAAGCCTCGGTTTCCGCTCTCGCATGCTTCCTTTGCAGAGACCTCAATGAATGTGCGTATTCAGCATATTTTGGACCCGCAGAGGGAAGTTACCTTGCGCTGGCCGCATATTCGGCTGGCAATGTCTGCACTCATTTTTATAGTTGTGATGGGGCTTATTTAAATAAGCCCTTTTTCGCATGTTTTTGCCCGTGTGGCGGGGTTTGTCAGAAAAGAATTGACAATTTCAACATTAAACACTACACTTTGTAGTGTAAATTATTTTCCGAGATGTGAAGGAGAGAATAGCATGGACTACATACTAAAAAATCTACATTTTATATTTACACACGTACCGATCGCGCTATTAATTTTCAGCTTTGTTTTTGATGTGGTGGCTCTTATTTTTAAGAAGAAAGAATGGCACTCAGCAGGTATGCTTTGCCTTGTAGTTGGTGCACTTGGCGCAATTGCCAGCGTTTTGACGGGACCGGAATCACGGAATACGCTTGTTGGCTCCCATGAATTCTACGCCAAAATAACGATGATACTTGCCATTGTGCTGGCTGTTGTGCGCGTAGGCTTTCTTGTTTGGAAAAAGCTCGAGCTAGGCCGCAACCCCATCTACCTCGTTGCTTCTCTTGCCGCGGTGCTTCTCGTTAGCTATACGGGGCATCTTGGCGGAAAAATGGTGCATCGCGACATGCAAGGCGGTCCTGGGATGATGCAGGGCGGACCTGGCGGCGGTGGAAATGGCGGATTTCAGGGTGGACAAGGTGGACAAGGACAGGGTCAAGGTCAAGGCGGCCCTGGTACAGGCGGGCAAGGAGCCCAGGCTTCCGCTGCGCCAGCGAAATAACGAGGATTCGTAAGGGGTTAACTCCGGGGAAGATAGTCCTCGGGTTAGCTCTTTTTTTTACTTGGAGGTTAATAAGTATAAAATAGGCCGAAATATCTCATGATAGCGGTTGTAGTACATACTGTTGAGGAGGTAACGACCACAATATGACAAAGGTTGACTCAAGCTTACAATCGCAAAATCCGATCTCATCCGCACAAAATTCCGTCGATAACGTTCACCAAGCAGTAAATCATGCCCTATCTCACCCGACTGCTCAAACAACGGAAGAAGCTCAAAATGCCATTTCCAAGGCAGAAAATTCTGTGGATCAGGCGTGTGACCAATCAGATAGCCCTGCTGTGCAGCAAGCCGTGGAATCCTTGGACGAGGACAAGGCAAGGCTGAGCAATTTGGAATAAAATCATTAAAACCCCGACGCACCTCACACATGAGGGCTCGGGGTTATTTGCCTACTATTTTAGAACAATCGTTCATCCCGCTAGTTACTTTCTCTGCAGTTCTAATTCCTCCAACGTAAACCGGTTGTCCCACACGAAGATCATGTCATACTGTGTTGAGTCCCTCGAGACGAACCTAGCGATGGCTGCAATGACACCGCCTATGATCACTCCGAATCCCGCAATCCATCCCATCAACGCAAACACTTGATCGATCATGTACATTCACTCCTTTGAGGCGTGATGAACTCCTAATCTAACAATATGCTCGTCGATTTTGAAACATGTGTGACATTTGAAAGGCCGATCATCACGATTGTGTAACAATTGAAAGCCCTCTCATCACAAGTATAGACATCGGAAATGTCGGGCTCTGATAGTTACGTTATAGTTTTTTTCTCCGATTGACACGTTCGGAAGAGGGATGGTAAGATCACCCTGTAAGGTTCGAAAATACATCTTTTGGAAAAGTTGGCGGGCACGCTACGTGCTTATTCAAAAAACGCAAAGGGGGGTTTCACGATGGATATTATGGTTGTTGCATTTAACACACATCATAAGCGGACACACGTCCAACCTAATTTCATACATGGTAACCCGCTGGCTGGCCCGAGCATCTGATTTGCATGCTCAGCTGCTAGCACCCCTTCTTATACGCTAAGTCATGAAGCGCGGGTTACGAAGAAGTTCGTAACGAGCGCTTTTCTGTTTCATAGAAGGCATATCGCTGCGTGCGGTATGTCTTTTTGCGTCTATAGGCGTATATGCAAGACTTGAGAGGAGTGAAATCACACATGTTTACGGTTTTAAAGAAATTAGCTTGGTTTTTCAAAATGAATTGGAAACGCTACAGCATCGCAATAGGGCTGCTCATCATCGTGGGAATTATTGATGTCATGCCGCCGAAGCTGATTGGTTATGCGATTGATGGTATACACATGGGCACGTTAACGGGGTCCAAAATGGTCCAATTACTCGCCTTCTGGGGCGTACTTATCGTAGCGGGCTACGGGCTGTCTTATGTTTGGTTGTATCAACTGTTTGGCGGCGCTTTCGTACTCGAGCGGGTGCTTCGATCCCGATTCATGAGGCAGCTGTTGAAGATGACACCAACGTTCTATGAACGTAACCGTACGGGCGATCTGATGGCGAGAGCAACGAACGATCTGCAAGCGGTATCGACGACAGCCGGTTTTGGCATTTTGACCTTCGTGGATTCCACGCTGTTCATGTTAACCATCCTGAGCATGATGGGCTTTTTCATCAGCTGGAAGCTGACCCTTGCTTCAATTTTGCCACTGCCGATCATGGCCGTAGCTATTACGATCTATGGGGGGCGTATCCACGAACGATTTATTCTTGCTCAGGATGCTTTTGGGCAAATGAATGACCGCGTTTTGGAGACTATTGCAGGTGTGCGGGTCATCCGTGCTTTTGTACAGGAGAAGGCTAGTGAACATAATTTCGCGACGATGACGGACGACGTTTATCGGAAAAATATCGCCGTAGCGGTTATTGATGCTCTTTTTGAACCAACGGTCAAAATTTTGGTAGGAATTTCCTATCTGATCGGGCTGTGTTATGGAGGCTATCTGGTGTTCCACAGTGAATTGACGCTAGGAGAGTTGGTGTCTTTCAATACCTTCCTAGGTATGCTGATCTGGCCGATGTTTGCCATTGGTGAGCTAATGAATATTATGCAGCGAGGTAATGCATCCTTAGATCGCGTCAATGAGACCCTTGGCTACAAGCCAGATGTCAAAGAAGTGCCGAATGCTGCTACGCAGCTGAAGCCGGATTCTATCTATTTTGAAAATGTAACCTTCCGGTACCCGTCCTCATCCATTGATAATTTAGTGGGCATGACATTCCGCTTAGAACGCGGACAGACGCTCGGCATTGTCGGCCGCACAGGCAGTGGTAAAACAACCCTCCTGAAGCAACTGCTGCGCGAGTACCCTGTTGGTCAGGGCAGCATCACGATTACGGATACGCCGATCGAGCAGATCGCAATCGACACGCTTCATGGCTGGATCGGTTATGTGCCGCAGGAGCCGATTCTTTTCTCCAAAAGTGTGCGAGAAAACATCATGTTCGGCAAGGGGCAAGGCACCGAAGAAGAACTGCATCGAGCTCTTGATTTAGCTGCATTCCGCAAGGACGTCGAGTTCCTGCCGGAAGGCTTGCAAACACTCGTCGGGGAAAAAGGCGTCGCCTTATCCGGTGGACAGAAGCAGCGCGTTTCCATCGCGCGGGCGCTATATGTCGATCCGGAGATTCTCCTACTCGATGATGCGCTCTCTGCGGTCGATGCGAAGACCGAAGCCGAGATCATTCGCGGCATTCGCTCCGAGCGCGCTGGTAAAACGACCCTGATCACCACGCACCGTCTCTCCGCCGTGCAGCATGCCGATTGGATTGTCGTGCTGGATGAGGGATATATCATCGAAGAAGGCACACATGAGCATCTGCTTGCGCTTGGTGGCTGGTATAAAGAGCAGTATGACCGGCAGCAGTTGGAAGAACAAACGGTTGGGTAAATCCTAACCCTAGCTATACGAAACAAAAGAAAAGTAGGTGAGACTCCTGATGAAACAAACGGGGAAGCGTTTATTCCAATATGCAGTAAAATTCAAGAAAACCTTGCTCATCGCCCTGGTATTCTTATCCTTGGCTGTAGCGACCGAGCTGGCGGGACCGTTCATTGCCAAGCACATGATCGATACCCACATTCTTGGCATCGAGAAGCCGTGGTATGAGACCCAGTCCGCGACGAAGAGCGATAAGGCTGTTGCGTATGAAGCAACTTTTTATAAGCGGAGTGATAACTTCGCGGAAGGCGAGCCGAAGGGGAGAGAGGTTCGTATTCTACAAGTGGGGGGCAAATTCGTATGGCTAGATGGGGCACTCCCTTGGGACGGTGTACGCAAGTTAACGGACGATGGCAAGCTGCTCGTCACACAAGATGGTAAGCAGGCCGAATATGTGGTGAAGAAGCTGAGTGTGCAGGAACTATATAGCTTTTATAAACCGCAATGGGCGGATCTAATGACGCTGGCGGGATTCTATGTGATCCTGATTTTCGTAGGAGCCGGCTTTACGTATGGGCAGAAATTTCTGCTCCAATCCGCGGCGAATCGCATCATTCAGCGTATGCGCAGGGACGTGTTCGCGCAAATCCAGCGACTGCCGATCAATTATTTTGATAATCAGCCTGCGGGCAAAATCGTTTCACGCATCACCAATGATACCGAATCTGTTCGGGATCTGTATGTGCAGGTGTTAGCGAACTTTTTTACGGGTACGATCTATATCGTTGGTATTATCGCCGCTATTTTTATTTTGGACTATCGCTTGGCGCTCTTCACACTGCCGGTTATCCCTTTGTTGATAGCGTGGATTATCGTTTATCGGAAGTATGCTTCCACCATCAATCACGAAATCCGGGAGCGCATTAGCGCAATCAACGGTATGATCAATGAGGCGATTCAAGGGATGACGATCATTCGTGCTTTTCGCCGACAAAAGGAAACGACCGAAGAGTTTGAAATTCTGAACGAGGAATATACACGGTACCAAAATAAGCTGCTCAGCCTGAACTCTTTGACCTCTCATAATCTGATGAACGTGGTACGGAACTTGTTCTTCTTTGGATTGATCTGGTATGTCGGCGGCAGTTCGCTGAATGCGTTGATTACCGTGGGCGTGCTCTACGCCTTCGTTGATTATCTCAACCGGATGTTCCATCCCATGGTAGGTATCGTGAATCAGCTGCCAAATTTGGAGCGAGCGCTTGTGTCGGCTGACCGGGTATTCGAGCTGTTAGATGAGCAAGGCATCGACGTTGTAGCTGAAAAAGACGACCGTTACAAAGGTCACGTGAGTTTCGAGCACGTTCGCTTCGCCTACAAAGAAGGGGAAGATGTGCTGAAAGACATCTCCTTCGAGGCCAAACAAGGGCAAACCATTGCGCTGGTCGGGCACACCGGCTCAGGCAAAAGCTCCATCCTGAACCTCCTCTTCCGTTTCTACGAGGTCAGCGAAGGGCGCATTACGGTGGATGGCCGGGACATCCGCGAGCTATCGAAGCAGCAGCTTCGGCAGCACATGGGCATCGTGCTGCAGGATCCGTTCCTGTTCACGGGGACGATTGCGTCCAATGTTTCCTTGGACGATCCGTCCATCACCCGGGAACGGGTGGAGGCGGCGCTGCGCGAGGTTGGCGCAGCGGAAATGCTTGGGGCGCTGCCGCACGGCCTCGATGAGCCTGTCATCGAGAAGGGCAGCACGCTGTCTGCTGGGCAGCGGCAGCTGATTTCTTTTGCCCGGGCGCTGGCGTTCGACCCAGCAATCTTGATCCTCGATGAGGCGACGGCCTCCATCGACACCGAGACCGAGGCCGTCATTCAGGCCGCGCTCGATGTGTTGAAGAAGGGGCGGACCACCTTCATCATTGCGCACCGACTGTCGACGATCCGAAGCGCCGACATGATTCTTGTCCTCGATCACGGCGAGATCGTCGAGCGTGGCAACCATGAGGAGCTCATGGGGCTCCTCGGGCGGTACTACCAGATGTACCAGCTGCAGGCTGGACATCCGGAAATTGCTGCGGCTGCGGAGGACGCAGAGCCGAGCCGTTTGTAGGCGGGGCGGATTGGGCGTAAGGACTAGGTCGCGAGTCGTGGACGAAGCTCGACAAAAGGCTAACGACTCCGACTTTCCATTATGTTACAATGAAACCAATTCAGGTTTGCACGAAATGGAGGAGTCGTTATGCGTTCCGATACGAAACGTTTGTTAAACTTGTTGCAGTTGCTATCCGAAATTGCGATTGCAGCAGGGTATTTGCTTGGCCTTATTCCATTTGTTTATGCGTGGTCATGTTCATGGGTGATCCCGCTCGTCTTCGTCAATCTGGTATTTGCCATCCTCACGGGCAATGGGACTACGGTGAAAACGATCATTAATATTGTCATGGCGTTCCTCAGTCTGATCCCTCTGCTCGGATACCTTTTCCGATTCGGCGGACTACTGATGTCAGGACTAAATTTGAAAGAGTTGTCCAAGGCAAGAAACAGCTAAATAGAAGTGGTGAGAAAAACGGATGGTGCCGACTTGGCGCTCATCCGTTTTTTATGTATGGCGTGGTGAATTCAAGCAGAGGATGTAGGGACAATAAGGGAGCGCCAGTAATTTTCGCGGCAGGCTCAGCCTGTGGAGAGCTAATACGCCAGCCCCACGCGGCAGCCCACATACGTGCCCTCCACCGCGACGCGGTAGGTGAATGCCGCCGTGTCGCCGACGGAGATGGACGTGCCGCCATCTGGCAAGAAGTCGCGCTCCGCGCGGAACTGACCCTGCGCCTCGCCGTCGGGCAAATAAGTTGGACACACAACGGTCCAACTGAGTCCCGACGCGGCGAGCAGCGCCCACGCCTTGCGGTGCTCCTCGGCCGCGCGTGTGGAGGAGCGCCGCGTGTCCGGCGCCTCAAAGCGCAGCAGCCCCGGATGCTCCCGGCTCTGCAGGATGCCGGCGGTGCCGACGGTCACCACGCGGCTCACGCCGGCAGCCTTCATCGCCCCGATGAGCAGGGGCGTCGCCTCGGTCAGCACCGTGCCGCCATCGGTGCCAAGGCAGCTCACGACCACGTCTACGTGCACACCGTTCATGGCCTGCTCAAGATCCGCTGCGGAACAAGCATCACCTTGCAGCAAGGTGAGTCGATCGGATCGCAGGGTTACTTTTTCGACATTCCGCACGACTGCTGTAACTTCATGGCCATCCTGCAAAGCCTGCACAAGAATGCGCTGCCCCACACGGCCAGTTGCTCCTAATAATAGAAAATGCATAATTGTTCTCCTTCAATATGTAGTCTGTTTTACGTTATTGTCATATGCGTCTTTCTAGGCACTTCCCGTCTTATTTGCCCTCTTATACCCCCAGTATAACAAACAAAGTACACAATGAAGAAAACCCCGATCATACCTTTTCGGGCATGAGGGGGCTATCCTGGTTGCTTCTTCTCAGTTGATCGAGTCCCCTATTACAGTTTAGCTACGAATGTAAAGGCGATAGAACGTGTGAAAATGGTTGGGTTGAACACGGTGATGACATAAACAGTGTCGGATTGGTTGTAGAAGCTAGTTGCGTAAGCAGGCAAGGAGTTTTGATTGGCGATGAAAAATCCGGCACTTACAGGTTTGAAAGCTCCGCCTCGGAACGTGAAAGTAAAGAAGGTGTTCGGCGAGATGGTACGGAAGAAAGTGAAACGTTGGAACCCGTTACCTAAATCTGTTTTGCGATTCGCTTTTTGAGGCGTGGAAACAGCTTTAACGATTTTTGCTTTTTTTACGCTCATGGGTCATCCCTCCTTCTAATCTAGTAGATGCTAAATTGCGAGATTTGGTGTGGATGAATCTACCAGTCGGTTCATATCATTTTTGGTAAGAAGAGACCAGACTCTCGCTTTCATTGGAAGGTTTGGAAGGGCGACTTGAATCGAAGTTGCGAATCCAGCATAATAGAAGGTATTGAGTTCGATGAAGACGGGATAGAAGGGAATTTCGGGGGCATGAGAATTAATAAATTTATTAGTGAAACTGGCGTTTGCTCCAGACGTGAGGCAGACAAATGGGTTGAAGCGCGGCGTGTAACGATTAATGGTGAAGTTGCTGGGCTGGGCAGTGTAGTAGGTCCTGGTGATGAGGTAAAAGTCGATGGTCGTGCGATTGGTGAGAAGAAAGAACACGTTTATATTGCGCTTAATAAGCCTGTGGGGATCACGAGTACGACAGAAGCGCATATTCGTGGGAATATCGTGGATTTCGTGGGGCATTCGGAGCGGATTTTCCCTATCGGCAGATTGGACAAGGACTCGGAAGGACTCATCCTGCTGACGAATAACGGGGATATTGTGAATCAGATTCTCCGTGCGGAGAACAATCATGATAAAGAGTATATCGTTACCGTGAATCGGCCGATTACGCAGATGTTTTTGCGGGGCATGGCAAGCGGGGTACGTATTCTAGGCACGATGACGAAGCCTTGTGAAATCGTTCAAGTGAATGAACGGGTGTTTCGCATCATACTGACCCAAGGCTTGAATCGGCAAATCCGGCGAATGTGTGAGGCCTTTGGCTATCGCGTAGTGCGTCTGCAGCGTGTTCGGATTATGCATATTCATTTGGGTGCTTTGAAGGTGGGTAAATGGCGGGATTTAACGCAGGGCGAGCTGAAGGATCTCATGCAGACACTTAGCCAAGAGAATGCCAAATCCAATCCGTAGCTTCATAAAATCATAGCCATCTAACGTAGGAACGCAAGCATGATCATTCACTTAAAGGGATGATTATGCTTGTGTTTTTTTGTTAAAAATTTCTTGGAGCGACTGCAACCTTTTTCCAGAATTCACCGTCAAGTACTATATGGCAATTGGACACGTCTAAGCAGCTGCCAGTCATGTGGATCCACATGTTGTATGGAGAACACTAAGGAGGAAGATGACTTTGAAATTATTGAAACAAGCAGGCACGATGGTACTCGCTTCGACATTGCTGCTCACGGTTGCCCCAGTCGGGGTATGGGCGGATATGGCATCTGGTACAGAAATGGTTTCTATGACTTCTCCTGCCTTCCCTGGACAAGTCGATGCGTCCGCGCTCGATGCCAAAATTACGAAAGATCAAGCTCTTGCACGTGTCAAAACCTACATAACATTACCCGATGACTATACATTTCAATCGATTAGTTTGAATGCTTACTACGGAATGAACGGCAAAAATATCCCAAACTGGAACATTAGCTATGTCAAAAAGGTGAAAGATCGTTATTATGGCTCTGCGAATGTCTCCATTAATGCGCTGGACGGGACGTTGACTTCGTATTCCATGAATGACAATGATCCTGAGCATAAGCCAAGTTATCCGCCAAAGGTGGATTTCCAAGCTGCGAAGGAGCTGGCTGCTGCTTTCGTTGCGAAAGTGAACCCGGAGAAGCAGAAAGAGCTTCTCTACGATGACACCGTAGAAAAGTCGTTCCGCACACCGCTCGATGGCAATTATCAATATAATATCCGTTATGATCGTTCCGTAGGGGGAGTGCCTTTTTCAGGAAACGGACTCAATGTCAATGTCAATGGAGACGGTCAGATCACAAGTTATTGGTACAATTGGGACGATAATGTGATTTTTGATGGGGCGAGTACACCGATTTCGAAGGAGAAGGCGGTTCAGCTTTTCCGTGATAAGACCGATCTTTCCTTGCAGTATCAAATTCCTTATAACGCCAGAGGGAAGAGAGCTCCGATCATTACGTATTCGATGAATGGTTTTGCTCTGGATGCTGTAACAGGAGAAGTGTGGAGCCCAACGCCAGTAGTGAATCCTGGAAAGGGGAAGCCTTTAACCGATAAACCGCTTGGCGCCAAGCCTCATGCTACCTTGAATCTGACGAAGGAAGAAGCGATTAAGAAGATTACAACGACGTTTAACCTGTCTTCCGATTATATGCTGCAAGAAGCCTCTTATAATGAATCCACAGATGCTGAAACAGGTGAGACAACTTCGAGCTGGAATATGAGTTGGAACAAGTCTTCCGCGGATGCATCGGCTAGCGGCAAAATGATTTCGGGCAGCTCCATCTGGGCAAATGTAAATAGTAAAACCGGAGAAATCACCAATTTCAACTCCTACGTGCCATATAG
This sequence comes from Paenibacillus sp. J22FR5, assembly GCF_059691975.1. Taxonomy (NCBI): domain Bacteria; kingdom Bacillati; phylum Bacillota; class Bacilli; order Caryophanales; family Paenibacillaceae; genus Paenibacillus; species Paenibacillus sp. J22FR5. The sequence goes on from NZ_JCAUAN010000012.1 coordinate 56,433, forward strand.
TCCTGAAAACGACAAACCTGTTGAGGGTAAAGTTTCTTTGGATGATGCGATTAAGAAAAGCACGGATTTTGTTAAGGCGCAGCTGCCTGCTTCTACAGATCAACTCGTGCTTAATGTTCAGAAGGAGTACTCCGAAGATATGTTGAAGCAAATGCGCACATGGGAAATTCACTTTACGCGTGAACTTGATGGCGTCAGCGTCAATAATGAAGAGGTAAGGGTAAGTATTGATCGTGTAACTGGAGAAATTACGAATTATTATGTATCTCTAAGCAATGTGGCTTACCCAACGCAAAAGCCAGAGGTCATTTCCATCGATAAGGCGAAGGATCTGTGGCTTGGACAATTTGATATAAAGCTGGGCTATGTGCTGGAGAGCAATGGTTACCTCGGTGCGATTCCAATTGAGAAATACCGCGTGATGGTGGCAGCAGGAGATCTTCCTAAGTCAGCTATAAATGAAAAGGGAGAATTGAAGGCGAAGCTTGTATACTCCCTTATTTCCAAAAACAATAACCGTGAGGCATTCCTTCTGGATGCGCAAACCGGTCAATGGCGCAGTGCGCAATCTGGTGATGTTATTTCCTTGGATAAGATCACGGTGAGTGATATAGATAACCATTGGGGCCAAAAAGAATTACAACTCATGCTTGATTATCAAGCATTGGATGTGAAAGATGGGAAGGTAAATCCGGATCAGACGATCAAGCGCGGTGAGTTGGTCAAAATGCTTGTTATCGCCATGAATGGCGGAAACGGTGGCATTTATTACGGCGCGGAACGGAAAGCTTCCTTCTCGGATGTAAACAATGGCTCGCAGTATTTTGCCTACGTTGAAAATGCTGTCGATCGTGGTTTGCTGGATGCAGGTACAGAATTTAATCCTGAAGCTATGATGGATCGTGAAGCCATGGCGCAATTGATCGTGAAGGCGCTCGGCTACAAAAACCTAACGAAATATGACGGTGTATTTAACAGTCAATTCGCTGATGCTGGAAAACTGGCACACGTGGGTGATGCTGCTATCGTCGTTGGACTGAATATTATGTCGCTTACCGACGGTTATTTTGCTCCACAAGAAGAAGTGACGAAAGCACAGGCCGCAAGCGCGTTCTACCGTTTCTTACAAAAAAGAGCTGAACTGCAAGATAAACCGGGATATTACTACTAATCGAAACCGATACTAAACTACGATTTTGATATAGGTAGAACGACAAAAGACCTCTCAAATGAGAGGTCTTTGTTCAGTGAAGACAGTTAAGTTTTGGTGAAAAGTAAAGAACACAATTGGCGGTAATGTTCCTTCATATCCTCTTTGGTATAGGCTTTCTCGCTTTTGATATGAAAATAGCCGATGGGTGAAATAGAGCAAATGATCGTATGGGCAGCAAGATCTGGCACAGGCTGCTGAGTTTGATCTGTCCCAAGGGATTCAAGAATAAGGGACGACAATTTGTCGCGGATGAACAGATACATAGGCGACAGGAAAAAGTTGCCGCGATCATCCTCACAGTTCAAATTCATCTTGGAGGCCATGGCCACGATAAGCTCTGCTTTTTCTTCGATGGCATCGATCCACAGATCCAAAATACCGGTTAGTCGATCGATGGGAGCGATATGACTATGTTGTTCAAGATACGACATAATCTCGTTGATAAGCTGTCTCCCATAATGTTGGAGTACGTCGAAGCAAAGATCCCCTTTATGGGCATATCTGCGATACAGGGTAGCTTGTCCGATGCCAGCTGTTTTGGCTATTTGATGCATGCTGACGGATTGAACGCCATATTCTTGAAAGAGCTGTTTGGCAGTTTGAAGTATTAATTGGCGATTTTCCATGGCGTCCTTGCGTTCATGACGAATGGACATTCTGCAACCACCTCGTTAGTAATGAATTTGATGTATTCGTATTGACAAAAAAACAAAAGTTCGTTAGCATCAAATTTATGTAAACGGACAGATGTCCGTTTACAACAAAGGTGTTGATACTCGTATAAGTCACTATTGTACAGTGTAGACAATATACGGTCAACGATAGACACTAGAGAGCAATTAAACGGATGGAGGGATGACATGTCTTCGAAAGTAACATCGCCGGAAACAGAAGCTCCATTTTCAATGCGCAGCATTTTGGGGCCGCTGGTAGCTATTGTAGTTGGTATTTTCATGGTTATTTTGGACGGAACAGCGGTAAACGTTGCTCTTCCTAAGCTGCAAGAGGAATTTGAGTTGTTGAACTTATCACTTGTTCAATGGACGGTTATTGGTTATGCGTTAGCGCAAGCAGCGGTTATTCCGTTGGCAGGATGGCTATCGGATCGCTTTGGTGCTAAGAAAATTTTCTTGATTTCCGTAGGACTTTTTACAATTGGATCAGGGCTGTGCGCGTTAGCTAACACAGTTGAAATGCTGATTACGTTCCGTGTTATTCAAGGCTTAGGCGGCGGCGTCGTTGTGCCGATTGCTATGGCGTTCATTTATCGTTTGTCACCCCCAGGCAAAGTAGGGGCTGTCATGGGTATGATGGGTATTCCGATTCTACTTGGTCCAGCTCTAGGCCCCGTTGTTGCTGGTTGGTTAGTTGAATATCATAGCTGGCAGTGGATCTTCTTGATTAACTTGCCGATCGGTGTTATTGGTATTCTCTTAGGGATTCGTACATTACCTAATATTCAACGTCAGTCGGTTGCTTCCTTGGATTTGCTGGGCATGCTGTTAGGCCCTCTAGCTTTCGCAGCACTTGTTTATGGGGTATCCAACGGTGGTATTGATCCGTTAACGGGGAAATCCACTTGGACGGATGCAGATACACTGATTGGTTCTGGTATCGGTGTAGTAGCACTTATCCTATTCATTATTGTTGAACTCAGACAGAAGAATCCACTCTTGGAGCTTCGCGTTTTCCGTTCTGGTAACTTTACCAAAGGGATTATCGTGCAATGGATTTCACAGATTGCCATGTTCGGAACGATGTTCCTTGTTCCTCTTTACTTGCAACAAGCGCATGGATACAGCCCATTGAAAACTGGACTGATCATGCTTCCGCAAGCGTTGGCTTCTGGTTTGTTCATGCCAATTGGCGGTAAGCTGTCTGACCGTTTCGGCGCTCGTCCGCTCGTTGTAGCCGGTATGGTGCTTACAACGATTTCGGCTCTATTGCTTTCCAATATTTCTGGTGATTCAGGTGTAGGTACGGTTATGCTGCCGCTCACTCTTCTTGGAGCGGGTATGGGACTGTTCATGATGCCGCTCAATAACCATTTGATTCAATCAGCGCCTCAGAACTTGGTTGGTCGTGTAACATCACTGACGAACGCGGCACAGCAAGTTATGATGTCCTTCGCCATTGCGATCTTGATGACGATTTTCAGTACGAAAATGAAGGATTTAATGGTCGACCAAGGTGCGCAAAAGCCAGATGTAGGCTTGTATGCTTCCTCATTCGGGTACACGTTCCTCATTTTGCTTGGCATCGCGATTATTGGCGGTCTGCTTGGTTTCATGCTTCAGAAGCCTAAGAAAGTGGAAGGCGAGTCCACAAGCGGGGCTGAAATTCCGATGATGGTTGGTCACTAATTAGTAAGCTTTCGCTTTCTATGCGAAAAGCGCATTTTCCATCATGGGGAATGCGCTTTTTCAGTTACATCATATTTGCGTACAGAATGCATCACATATGTTACAATACATGTTAAAACTCTATGGAAGCTTCAAAAAAGAAAGGGTGTCAGCGAAGATGGTTGTATCTGGTAAAGTGGGTTTAGAAGATATTATTAGAGCCAATCATGTGCTCAGCAGGGTGATTGAACCATCGCCTTTGCAACGCAATGAGCTGCTCTCGAGCCAGTATGAATGTAACGTTTATCTCAAACGTGAGGATATGCAGATCGTCCGTTCCTTCAAAATTCGTGGAGCCTACAATGTGATCCAAAGCTTAACGGAAGAAGAACGCGCAGCGGGTGTTGTATGTGCGAGCGCAGGGAACCATGCGCAGGGCGTGGCATACTCCTGTAAACAGCTAGGCATTGAGGGCAAAATTTTCATGCCGACAACGACGCCGCGTCAGAAAATTTCCCAAGTGAAGCTGTTCGGCGGTTCATTCGTGGAAGTGATCCTCACGGGAGATTCCTTCGATGATTCTTCCAACCAAGCCAAGGCGTATTGTTTGAAAGAGAATAAGGTGTTCATTCATCCGTTTGACGATGTGCGTACGATTGCAGGGCAAGGGACGGTTGGGCTGGAGATTATGAATCAAATGCCGGAAACGCCGGATTTCATCTTTGCAACGATTGGCGGAGGTGGACTAGCTGCGGGTGTGGCTACGTATGTGGCAAGTGTATCCCCGCGAACGCGCATTATTGGCGCAGAGCCGGAGGGTGCGGCAAGCATGACGGAAGCACTGAAGCAGGGGGGCGTCGTCAAGCTGCCATCGATTGAGAAATTTGTTGACGGTGCGGCCGTAGCGCAAGTAGGTGAGATGACGTTTGACATTTGCAAAGAAATGCTGGAGGATATCGTCATTATTCCTTCCGGCAAAGAATGTACAACCATTCTGGAGCTCTACAATAGTAATGCGATTGTTATTGAGCCGGCAGGGGCCCTTCCTGTTGCTGCATTGGATGCGTACCGTGAACAAATTCGCGGGAAGAACGTCGTATGTATCATCAGCGGCGGCAATAATGATATCGATCGGATGCAGCAGATTAAAGAAAGATCCCTCATGTATGAGGGTTTGAAGCATTACTTTATCTTGAATTTCCCGCAACGTGCAGGTGCACTTCGTGAATTTTTGGAGGAAGTACTAGGACCTACGGACGACATCACCCGTTTCGAGTATACGAAGAAGAATAATCGGGATGATGCACCAGCGTTAGTCGGCATTGAACTTAAGAATAAGGACGATTATGAAGGACTCATTGAGCGCCTTTCCCGCAAGGATTACGGCTATATCGAAATTAACAAGGATCCAAAGCTGTTTAACCTGTTGATTTGATGTAAGGGGATTCAATGACATGACAAGTGTCATAAAATTAACATAGAGCAATCTAGATTTTATTAACCGCTGGTTGTATAATCAATAATTGGGGCTTGGAACCTATATTGTCGGTGAAAACAAAAAAGATATGTTAACTTGTGTGACATGACGAATTATGTGAATGTCAGTGTGATTTGCTTTTCTGTTAGGAATCAAAATGATACACTTAATTTGGAGTCAACTTACATAATTTAACTGAATTTGGTCAACCTACAGTGTGGGCTTCATGGTTTTCAATTTAATGATGATACGATGGGGGTAAAATCGATGAAGAAGATTTTTTCGACAGTGCTTATGACTGTAACGGTTTCTGCATTAGTGATTTCCGGTTGTGCCAAAAAAGAAGAGACAAAAACGGGTTCATCCGCATCACCAACACCTGCAGCAGTAACTAGCGACAACACAGGCAAAGACTTCAAAATCGGCATGGTTACAGATATCGGTGGCGTAAACGACAAGTCCTTTAACCAAAGCGCTTGGGAAGGCTTGACGCTTCTGAAAAAACAAACAAGTGCTAACGTGAAAGACCTTGAAAGTAAAAGCGACGCAGATTACACGCCGAACTTGAATCAATTCGTTAAAGATGGCTACAACCTAACTTGGGGTATTGGCTTCTTGATGGGCGATTCCGTTAAAACGGTAGCAACTCAAAACCCGAACGCGAAACTCGCGATCATTGATAACGTTGTAGATGCTCCGAACGTGGAATCTGTTACTTTCTCCGAGCAAGAAGGTTCTTACCTTGTTGGTGTGGTTGCAGGTCTTACAACGAAAACAAACAAAATCGGTTTCGTTGGCGGAATCGACATCCCGGTTATCAAACGTTTTGAAGCTGGCTTCGTAGCTGGTGTTAAAGCGGTAAATCCAGGTGCTAAAGTTCAAATCAACTACACAGGCGCTTTCGACAAGCCTGATCTTGGTAAAGCGGCAGCAGCAACCATCTACAACGATGGCGCTGATATCATTTTCCACGCAGCTGGATCCACAGGTAACGGTGTATTCAACGAAGCGAAAGATCGCGCGAAAAACGGTAAAAAAGTATGGGTTATCGGTGTAGATAAAGACCAATCTCTTGAGTTTGGTGATGAAGTAACACTTACATCCATGTTGAAACGTGTTGACTCTGCGGTACTTCGTGTATCGAAAGATCTAGTTGCAGGCAAATTCCAAGGTGGTAAAGTCGTTACATTGGGTCTGAAAGACGATGGTGTAGGCCTTCCTGAAACATCCAAGAAAAACGTTTCTGCGGAAATCTTGAAAAAAGTTGACGAGTACAAAGCCAAAATTATTAGCGGCGAAATCAAAGTTCCTGAAAAACCATAAGCGTCTATCGGACGATCATGGCTTGAACGATAGTTTTGCTCCTGAACAAACAAGGCTAGTTATACTAACTAGCCTTGTTCTTTAGTTTTAAAGGGAAATATAGCCGACTTATCATGTGAAACTTATAAATGCTTATATTTGAATAAAAAATTGATCCTTAGGGTGATCTCATGAGTGAAGCAATCCCAGTTGTTGAACTTCGCAACATTACAAAACGATTTCCAGGCATCGTCGCGAATGATGCTATTAGCTTGAAGCTGAGAAAAGGTGAAATTCATGCCTTGCTTGGCGAGAATGGTGCAGGTAAATCAACACTGATGAACATTTTGTTCGGTCTATATCAGCCGGATGAAGGCAATATCCATGTACAAGGCAAGGAAGTGTTTATTGATAGTCCGAATCGAGCGATTGAGCTCGGCATCGGGATGGTGCATCAGCATTTCAAGCTGGTACAACCCTTTACCGTTACGGAAAACATCATTTTGGGGATGGAACCCAAACGTGGCATGAACGTCGACATCAAGACAGCGCAAGATAAAGTACGCAAGTTATCGGAGCAATACGGTTTGCGCGTGGATCCAAAAGCCAAAATCGAAGATATTTCAGTCGGTATGCAGCAGCGTGTCGAAATATTGAAAACGCTGTATCGCGGCGCCGATATTCTAATTTTTGATGAGCCTACAGCTGTACTAACGCCGCAAGAGATTAGTGAATTGATGGTCATTATGCGTAACCTTGTGAAAGAGGGCAAGTCCATCATTCTCATTACACATAAGCTGAAAGAAATTATGGAGATCGCCGATACAGTAACGATTATTCGTCGCGGTAAAGTGATTGATTCCTTGGCATGCCTAACAGCGAATCCACAAATTCTGGCCGAGAAAATGGTCGGACGCGATGTCTCTTTTAAAGTGACCAAGGATGCAGTAAAGCTTGGAGAGTCTGTTCTCCAGGTACGAGATTTGATGGTGCGAAATCAACAAGGCTTAGCTTCGCTCAAAGGACTTAACTTCGAGGTGAAAGCCGGGGAAATCCTCGGTATCGCGGGTGTAGATGGCAACGGTCAGAGTGAATTGATCGAAGCGTTGACGGGCTTGCGTGGCGTGGATAGCGGAAGCGTCCTGCTCATGGGTAATGATATTACGAATCACACTCCGCGAGAAATTTCAGAAGCAGGATTATCGCATATTCCGGAGGATCGCCATAAACACGGACTTGTGCTTGATTTTACAATGAGTGAAAATATGGTGCTCGAAACGTATTTCCACCCTGCCTACAACAAAGGCGGCTTCTTGAACTATGAGGCCATCGATCGTCATGCAGAAGCGTTGATTAAACAGTTCGATGTGCGCACACCGAGTATTTACAACAAGGCACGTTCCTTGTCAGGCGGTAATCAACAAAAGGCGATTATTGCGAGGGAAATACATAAGAATCCAAATCTTCTTATTGCGGCGCAGCCGACTCGCGGTTTGGATGTTGGTGCGATTGAATTCGTTCATCGGATGCTGATTGAGCAGCGGAATAAAGGGAAGGCCGTTCTGTTGATTTCTTTTGAGCTGGATGAAATTATGAATGTTTCGGATCGGATTGCCGTTATCTACGAAGGACAAATTGTGGGAGAAGTGATACCGCAGGATACGAACGATCAGGAGATCGGTCTGCTGATGGCAGGAAGTAAGAGCACCCAGAAAGGAGCCCTTCATGAATAAATTTGTTCGCATTTTTACAAGTGAATCAGCCGTAAATCCCCTTGTGGCGATTGTGCTGGGGCTGCTATTCGGAGCGCTCGTCATGCTGGCTGGCGGATACAATCCGATTGCTGCGTATGGGTCACTTTTCTCTCGTATTTTGGGGAGTTCGTATGATATCGGGGAGTCGATTCGGGCGATTACGCCACTTATTTTAACCGGTTTATCCGTCGCGTTCGCTTTCCGTACAGGGTTGTTCAATATTGGTGCTGAAGGACAGTTCGTGATGGGGATGACGGGGGCTACTTTTATTGGTGTCAAAATACACAGCCTACCGTGGATCATTCATGCTCCACTTGCGGTCATTGTCGGCGCTTTAGTTGGCGGACTTTGGGGTGCAATTGCAGGCTATTTGAAGGCGAAGCGCGGCGTTAACGAAGTAATTACCACGATCATGTTGAACTGGATTTCGTTGTTCCTGTCCAACTATATCATTAACACCTTCCTACTTGAGCCCAAGCAGCAGCGTTCTTATATGATTCAAGACTCAGCCTCTCTGAGTATCGGTTGGTTGTCCGATGCGATGAATCACGCAAGGCTCCACTGGGGAACCTTGATTGCCATTCTGGCAGCAGTGGTTTTCTACTTGATTCTTTGGAAAACGAAGCAAGGCTACGAGCTGCGTGCGGTTGGACATAATATCGATGCGGCCAAATATGCGGGAATGAACGTAAATAAGAACATCATCAAGGCGATGTTTATCTCCGGGGTTTTTGCTGGACTTGCTGGTGTGTTCGAGGTTCTCGGCGTATTCCATTATCAGGTTGTTGCTGCAGGCATGCCGGGGTATGGGTTTGACGGTATCGCGGTATCCTTGCTTGGGGCCAACAATCCGGTAGGGGTCGTGCTGGGTGCAGTCCTTTTCGGTGGATTATCTTATGGTTCTGCGGGGATGAGCTTTGGTGCGGATGTGCCGCCAGAAATTATCCGTATTGTCATCGGCTCGGTGATTTTCTTCGTGGCTACCCAAGGTATTGTTAAATGGGTGCTAATCCCGTTCTATGGCAAGCGCAAGAAAGAGAGGGCATCGTAACATGGACTTTCTCAGCATGCTAAATGCGTTTTTCACGAAATTCAGTGAACTTATTAATACAACGCTGGTGTATTCCACAGCGCTTATCTTCGGGGCTTTGGGTGGTATTTACTCAGAGCGCTCCGGGATTGTCAACATCGGTATCGAGGGTCTAATGGTTTCCGGCGCATTCGCTTCGGCCGTTGGCGCTTACTATGCAGAAGAAGCGAATATGGGCATCTGGTCTCCGTGGATTGGGCTCTTGTGCGCGCTGCTGTTCGCCCTGATCTTCGCCTTAATTCATGCGGTTGCGACGATTACGTTCAAAGCGAATCAGGTTATCAGCGGCGTCGTCATCAACTTCTTGGCAGCTGGTGTAACTTTGTACTTGGTGAAAGTATTGTTCAATGGTGCAGGTCAAACGGAAACCCTGAATGATGTATTCTCCAAATGGGAAATCCCGCTGCTTTCCAAAATCCCGTATATTGGCTATGCGCTCTTCACGGCGTATCCAACGACGTATATCGCGTTAATATTAGTTTGCATAACGTGGTACGTGTTGTTCAAAACACCGTTCGGCCTGCGCCTGCGTGCCGTGGGTGAGCATCCGAGCGCCGCGGATACGGTCGGGATTAAAGTGAAACGCGTCCGCTATTTGGCTGTTTTGATCAGCGGTTTGTTCGGCGGCCTTGGCGGGGCGACGATTACGTTGACGACAACAAGTGCGTTCTCGCATAACACGATCTCCGGTCAGGGCTTTATTGCGATGGCTGCGATGATTTTTGGCAAATGGCATCCATTTGGCGCGCTCGGCGCCGCGGTCTTCTTCGGAATGGCACAAGCGCTCAACAACTTCATGCGGTTGTTCGATTTCTCCAAAAACATTCCGCAAGAATTCCTCTACATGCTGCCGTACGTTCTGACAATCCTTGTATTGGCAGGGGCCGTAGGCCGCGCGAAAGCACCATCTGCACTGGGTGAGCCGTACGATCCAGGCAAAAGATAGAACGGAACAGAGAGAATGCATAGGGTCAAATGAATAACCCCGAAAGCATCGGGACAGTCACTCCATTGGGGTGACTGTCCCTTTTTTTGTTTTCTTACATGGATGAGGAGAAAAGTCTGTTCGCTGTGCAGGGATATTTTGGTAGTTATTGAATTGTTAAGAGGGGACTAGGGCGATTGATCTTTATTATTAAATGTAACGATGTTCTGATTATTAAAACAAACGGTTATCAAGCGGATGTCGTTGTGAAAATCCGAAAGATACCAGGTCGCACATGGGTGAAGGATAAAGTGGAATGGCATGTTCCATATAATGAGAAGACCCTTCAATTGCTGTACGAATTGTTTGGATTTGAACACATTCATTTCGATAACGCATTACGACAAGAAGAAGCTCTTATTTGAAAATGGTTTCCTTACGACGCTGCAACAGCTAAAGTCATACGTGATCGCTTGGTCCAATTGACGAATTTGATGACCCTTAAAGGTTTCAGTTCAAAAACCAAAAAGGCTTACGAAGGTCATGTCAGACGGTTCTGCCAAGCTCATGCTGAAGTGTATGTACACTTAAAAGCCAATGATGTAGAAACATACCTCTTACATATATTTGAACAGGAGCGATCCCATTCATATATTAATCAGGTCATGAGTGCTTTAAAGATTTTCCTCGGAAACGTATGTGGGCAGTCCGACCTTATCATGAATTTACCACGGCCTAAAAAAGAAAAAAAGCTTCCAACTGTATTATCCGTTGATGAAGTACTGCGTATTTTGGCTGCGTTACCTAACTTGAAGCATAAAACGATTCTGATGCTGACGTATTCATCGGGCTTACGAATCGGAGAAGTGGTCCGGCTAAAATTGCATGATCTGGACAGTGAACGATTCCTCGTCCATATTCGGCAAGGAAAAGGGAGAAAAGACAGAGTAACCGTATTGTCGCGAGCGGCTAACGAGATGATTTGCTTGTATATGAATAAGGAGCGTCCGTATGACTGGCTTTTCCCTGGTGCAGACCGTGAGCGACACATCACAGAAAGGAGCATCCAACGAATATTTGAACGCGCTCGTGATGCAGCAGGTATTCGCAAACCGGCAACCGTGCACACCCTCAGGCATTCTTTCGCAACTCACTTGCTTGAAGGCGGTACCGATCTACGTTACATTCAAGAGCTGCTTGGTCACGAAAGTGTGAAAACCACACAAATCTATACCCATGTCAGTACGAAAGACGCTCGTCGCGTAATGAGTCCTTTGGATCGCATTCTACCGAGTAGTGGGAAGAACGCCCACAACGCAGATCCCTCAACAAATGGACTATAAAACGACAGGTGTCGCAGATTTTACGTTATGTGAAATTCCTGAGAGAATTAAACTAATAGAAATCAGGTGAAACGATGATTAACCTAAAGGAATATAAAGATAGAAAGGAAATAACAAATTTACTAGCTGAATGTATGTATCCTGATGAAGAACGAGTAATTCAAGAATATGAGCGATATAAGAATGATAAGTCAAGAAAATTGCTGGGAAGAATTGAAAATCATGAATTAGTCGGGCTTATCGGAATTATTTATCAAACAGATGACGAAATTGAATTAAAACATATAGCAATAAAATCTAACAATAGAAGGCAAGGATTAGGAAAGAAATTAATAATTGAATTTATGGAAGAGAATTATATAAGAAGAATGGAAGCCGAAACCGATAAGGATGCAGTAAATTTTTATAGAAAGATCGGATTTAACATAACAAGTTTAGGAGAGAAGTATCCTGGAGTAGAACGATTTAAATGCATATTAAAAAAGGACTGATTTTGAAAGTATATTCAGGAAGTCAGGAACTTCACATAACACCGTATCTACGCTGCGGCCTGACGGCCTTGGTCTGCTAGAGGAATTTTCGGGGAAGCGGATTCAGCAGACAACCCTGCACCACCCAACCGCATCGCGGCCGGACCTAACGGTCCTTAGGGTGGTGAGGGTTCGTAGATACAACAACGTTATGTGAAACCAGTGCAAAGCTAGAAAGGGACGAGCTAGATGATTATATTAAGACTTACCCAAACGCTGTTGAAGGACATGAAGGTCAATTCGGAAGATGTTAATGATGAACTAACTTTATTGAGTTGGCATGTTAACATTTATAAACTCAATAACCGAAAGCACATTGTATTTATTAATGACTTATCTCGTTTGTGTGTAATTATAGATGGAATTAGAACGGGACAATTATCTATGTTGAAAGAAAAGTTTCTAACAACACTCATAGAATATCTACTAAGTGAAGGTGTTAAAAAGGATAAAATAGATAGGTATATTCAAGAAGGATCGGAATTTTTGATTGCTAGAACGAACAATAGAAGTGTTTTAGGTACGATGAAAGAAGCAACATTTTTTACTGAAGATGATTTTAAAGATAACATTGAACGACTAAAATGGCTTAATAAGTTGATTCATAAACCGATAAATTATCAAACACCGATTCAGGTGTTTAAAGAGGCTGTTGAGAGGAATTAATAGAAGAGCTTGAATGTGTATTCGAGAAGGCACTGGCATCACATAACACCGTATTCACGCTTTGGGGCTGACGCCCCTCGGTCTGCCAGAAGTATTTTCGGGGAAGTGGAATCAGGCAGACAACCCTGCAAGGCTAAGTGGCGGAGCCACCCGACTCTAACGCGCCTTAAGCCTTTCGGGTTCGTGAATACAACAACGTTATATGACATCCCAACAAGAAATGAAGGGAGAGAGTAGCTTATGCCGATGGTTCATGACAATGTAATCTTATCGTATGAGGTTGATTTACAAAATGACCAAATAATAATACGTACAAAATATGATAGTACAAGACTAGTAGAAGAAACAGATATTGTTTTTACTGATGTATTCAATCATATGTTTGAACAAGAATTAAAAGGTAGCATTATTCTTGATATTTATGAATCTGAAATTAGCCATTTTATTAAAGGAAATGTAGATCTATTAGAAAGAGGTAAAAATTATGGATGGCCAATGATGTTTCAATCTATTGATGAAATTGAAAGAAAATTAATTGAAGAAGGATACAGATATATTGTTTTAATGTCATCGTATGGAATGAATGGCTGGGTATTAGCAAAGAATTTTGAAATTATAACACGAACAATAAAGGAATGAGATCGATAGCTGTTGCTTCGAAGGCTGTGACATCATATAACACCGTATTCACGCTGCGGAGCCTAACGGCTCCTTGGTCTGCCCGAGGGAATTCGAAGAAGTGGAATCAGGCAGACAACCCTGCACTGGCTAAGTCCGTCGGACCCGGCAGCTACGTTGCCTTAAGCCAGTGAGAGTTCGTGAATACAACAACGTTATCGGAAATTACCTAAAGAGATTAATCAAATATAGTAACAATTCAGGAGAAGAAATATGATCAATTCTGGCATTAGAAGGCCAGTCGGAGATCATAGTCGTATTCAGAAAATGATTGTGAATGCGGATGAAATTATTACCGTAAGAGATGGACATAAACTTATAGGATTTTTAAGGGCTCTTACTGATTATTCTTATTCCTGCTATATTGCTGTCGACAAAGATTATCAAGGGCTAGGAATTGGTAAAGAGCTAATAAGAATACTAAGGGAAAAGTTAGGGGAGGAAGAAATACAATATATATTAACATCGGCTCCGAAGGCAGAAGGGTTTTATGAGAAGATCGGATTTGAAAGAGCGGATAAGGCATTTGTAATAAAGCGTAAGAAAAATTGATTATATTGAAAACTATTGAAGGATAACTCGAAGAGGTCTGCGACATCATCTAACACCGTGTTCCCACTACGGGGCATACGCCCCTTGGTCTGCAAGAGGAATTTCGGGGATGATTAATCAGCAGACACACCCTCACCGATTAACCGCGTCGCGGCCGCCCTTAAAGGGCTTAAGTCGGTGAGGCGACGTGAATACAACAACGTTATTGAAAGAACCAATTATAAAATTTTTTAAATGATAATTCCTTTCTTCGACAAAGTTTTGCACAAAACATCTGCCATTATGTTGTAGCCGAGGACATTTGGATGAAGCGAGTCGTCCGACAATTCCGATCGCAACGTTTTACCGTCCGAACTCACGAGATTGGCATGATAGTCAACATAGATAACTCCTTCATAATCTGTCATATGCTTAAGAGCTTGGTTTGAAAATGCAAGTAGTTCATTGCGAGCACCTGTGCTATGGTTGGGACAACGAATTAACGGTTCAAAGGCAAAGCAAGGAATATCTTTGCCTGTAGGCAGGTTCGAACCGACAACCGGCATTATGCCGCTGTTCTTGGACATTCGAACCATTGACGTAATATTGCTTAAAATTTCATAATTGATCTGTTCGGGTGTTCTTCGTTCGTGCATGTCTACAGCATCAAGTCTCCAAGTATTGTTCGTTCCCCCTAAAATATGCACATATTTGGGCTTTAATTGAATAACATCAGCTGGAAAACGTCGAAGCATAATCGGTGTAATATCTCCTGAAATCCCGCGGTTAATATTGAATTTACTAGATAGACCGAAATAGACTTGTAAATCCCAAAATTGTGTGATGGATTCACCTATGAAAACAAAATGAACTGGGATATGATTAAAGAGTATTTGTTCGTTATAACCGTCATAAGCGCTACGTAAACGATCAGCGGCTGCATTGAATGAAAAGTTGCCTGGCCTGATGATAGGTACTCTTTGTCTAGCGGACAAAAAACCCCCTACTTTCCGAATAATTATTTCAATTATGTATATAAGAAATTCCTGCTTAAAAGAACAGGAATGATAGAGATTAAGACAAAACATTTAGATTTTTGGCGGTAAAATGAGACTAGGGCCAGATCAGCATGCAGAAGGTGCTGATCTGGCCCTATTTATGCTAAGGCGTCAAGAATTGGCTTGACGCTAACTTTGCTCAAAATCAAAGCGATTTGATCTGATTCCGATATTCGCTTGGTGAGACACCGTACCACCGCCGGAACTGCTTGGAGAAGTACAGCGGATCATAGAAGCCGACGGACGCCGCGATCTGCTCGATGGTGAGCTCCAAACGTTCCCGCAGCAGCAAACGTGCTTTATCCACACGCAGCTTGAGCAGGAACGTGACCGGCGTCACCTTGGTGTGCCGCTTGAACATGCGCGATAAATAAGCGCGATTATAGCCCAAGCTTTCGGCCATCATTTCGATCGTGATGGGCTCCGCGTACTGTGTGGACAAGTAATGGATGGCCTGCTGCACGATAAGGTCGCTCTCGGCGTCCGTGACCATCCCTGTTACCACGGGAGCGGATAGGGCTTCGCAGTACTCGCCGAGCAGTAAGCTGAGGTATCCGGTCGCTTTTAGCTGCGCGTTTGATTTTTTGGCTTTGAGCGCCTGCTGAATCTGGCGGCAAAGCACGGGAATATGCCGATTACGCGCGATATGAATAATGGGGCTTCCGGGCGTTAGTCCTGTTGCTTCGATAAGCTTCGCTGCCTGCGCACCGGTGAATGCGATCCAGCAATAATGCCACGGATCCGTCTCATCTGAGACATAACTGATCAGCTGCTCAGGCTCAATGACGAAGCTGTCGCCAGCGGCAAGCGTATATTCTTCTCCATGTGAGGAGAATACGCCGCGACCCGATATGACATAATGGATTAAGTAGTAGTCGTAGACCTTCGGGCCTAGACGATGCTCGGGCTTGGTCTGGCTTTCCCCTGCGAATAACACCGTGAAGTCGCTCTCCCCAGCAGGGAGGGGGTTCGATACAACGTAATAGCTATATGGCTTATCCATGACGATTCCTCATCTCCGATCGAAGGCTGTTCGTTCCTTCCACTGTATCATAGAACTCATATGAAGAGGAATCTGAAAATCACATTTTTCCATGTGGAAATAACATGCCTCCATAGCCAATCCCTGATGCATCTCTTATACTTAAGCTATAAACTTACTTCAACCTTATTTCTCATGAAAACCAAACGAACCTAACAAAACCTCTAAAGGCGGTGCCACTCATGGCAGATTTGCAAGCTCTTAAAGACACGTTTATTGAAATTTACGGAGAAACGGCAGCGAAGATTTCAGCATTCCACGCTCCTGGTCGGGTGAATTTGATCGGCGAGCACACGGATTACAACGGCGGTTATGTATTCCCAGCAGCTTTGACGTTCGGAACGACCTTGATCATTCGTCCGAGACAAGATCGTGTGATTGGCTTTGCGTCTACCAATTTGGCACTGCGCAAACAAATTTCCATAGATGACTTGTCCTACCAAGAAGAGGATGATTGGATTAATTATCCGAAAGGGATTTTCGTTCACTTAGCGAAAGCAGGCTTCCCAGTAACGCAAGGGTATGATCTCTTGTTCCACGGCGAAATTCCGAATGGCGCAGGACTCTCATCCTCCGCTTCCATCGAGGTTGTTACAGCTTTTAGCTTGCTCACACTAGAAAATTATCCGATCGATACAGTCAAAATCGCGCTGCTAGCACAAGAAACAGAGAACCAATTCGTTGGCGTAAATTGCGGTATTATGGACCAATTCGCGGTAGCAAATGGTAAGAAGGACAACGCGATCCTGTTGATGTGCGATACGCTTGAGTATCGTCATGTTCCTTTTCAAAGCGGCAGCTACAAGCTCGTAATCGGCAACACGAACAAACGCAGAGGTCTCGTCGACTCCGCTTACAATGAACGCAGAAGCCAATGTGAGCAGGCTGTTACTTACCTACAAAAGCAATTCCCTAACATCACGCTGCTGGGTCAACTGAACCTTGCGCAGTTTAACGAATATAAGCATCTGATCCCGGACGAAACGGTTCGTCGCAGAGCGGAGCATGTTGTGGAAGAGATTGATCGGGTTTTGAAATCCATCGAGGTACTTGAGAAGAATGACCTTGAATCCTTCGGTAAGCTGATGATCGGATCCCACGATTCCCTTCGTGACCTGTATGAAGTAACAGGCTTGGAGCTGGATACGATGGTAGCAGCAGCGTTGAAAGTGCCAGGTGTGCTTGGGGCGCGGATGACGGGCGCAGGCTTCGGTGGTTGTACGGTTTCCTTGGTGCATGAAGACAGCGTTCAAACGTTCATCGAGCAAGTAGGCGCAGAGTATACGGAAATTACAGGGCTTACACCAAGCTTCTATGTCTGTGATATTGGCAACGGTGTAGAGCAACTTGAGGAGGCGTTGTAAATGGCAATTCTAGTCACAGGCGGGGCTGGTTATATCGGATCGCATGCGGTAGCAGAGCTATTGGCGAAAGGCGAGGAAGTCGTGATCGTCGACAACCTGCAACAAGGTCACAAAGACGCGGTGCTTGGCGGTAAACTGTACGTTGGCGATCTGCGCGACGGGGAATTCATGGATACGGTGTTTACTGAAAATAATATCGATGCGATCATTCATTTTGCAGCGAATTCACTTGTTGGCGAGAGTATGACGAATCCAGCGAAATACTACCACAATAACGTGTACGGAACGCTGTGTTTACTTGAAAAAATGACGCAATACGGCGTGAAGCGCATCGTATTCTCCTCGACGGCTGCTACGTATGGCGAGCCTGAGAACATTCCGATCCTCGAAAGCGATCGTACCCTGCCTACAAATACGTACGGCGAGACGAAGCTGGCGATGGAGAAAATGATGAAATGGTTCGACACGGCTCATGGGATCAAATATGTGTCGCTTCGCTACTTTAATGCAGCTGGCGCGCATGCAGGCGGCCAAATCGGTGAAGATCACAGTCCGGAAACGCATCTGATTCCGATTATTTTGCAGGTAGCGTTGGGTCAAAGAGCGCACATCTCGATTTTCGGCGAGGATTATGCGACAGAAGACGGCACATGCGTGCGTGACTACATTCACGTCAGCGATCTAGCGAGCGCACACGTGCTAGCGGTAGAGAAGCTGCGCGGCGGTTCGGAAAGTAACATCTACAACCTTGGCAATGGCACAGGTTTCTCCGTGAAGCAAGTGATCGATATCGCGCGCAAAGTAACAGGCCATGCAATTCCTGCAGTCGCCCAGCCTCGTAGAGCGGGCGACCCGGCAACGCTAATTGC
The DNA here is from genome assembly GCF_059691975.1 of Paenibacillus sp. J22FR5. NCBI lineage: Bacteria > Bacillati > Bacillota > Bacilli > Caryophanales > Paenibacillaceae > Paenibacillus > Paenibacillus sp. J22FR5. The sequence continues at coordinate 74,617 of NZ_JCAUAN010000012.1, forward strand.
CTCCTCAGAGCGTGCAAGAGCGGAACTTGGTTGGAAACCGGCGCTGGATTCCTTGGAAGCGATCATCGAGAGCGCGTGGAACTGGCATCAGAAGCACCCGAAGGGGTACGCGGCGGAAGTGAACGTTTAATACCTAGAGCTTTTGCTTGAGATAGATAGGCAGCACCGAGTGGACAGAGAAAGTACGGACAGAGAGACAGATAGATAAGTCGGATAGACAGATAGATACAAGATACAGATACCAGATACAGGATAGAGGCATGTTCGTTAGAAAGGGAAGTGGCACTATGGAACGCACACGACAAACGCCGCAGTCTGCAGCGTTAACGATAGAAAGGCTCCTGCAATTCGCCACCCAAAATGGGTTGATCGAACAGCTGGATGTCTATACCTCGCGCAATGCTTTGCTGGATTTGTTCGGTTTGGCTGAGCCTTTCCAAGGGGAAGTACCTTCGGAGAAGTTGAGCAGTCCGGTTGGCTTGCTAGAAGAGCTGCTGGATGCAGCTTGGGAAGCAGGTCTCCTGGAAGAAAACACGACAACGTACCGTGACTTGCTGGACGCACGCATCATGGGGCTGATGATGCCCCGTCCTTCCGAAGTCGTACGCCAATTCTGGACGCTGGCAAAGACGAAGAATGTCGAAGCGGCAACGGATTACTTTTACAAGCAATCGATCGATTCCAACTACATTCGGATGGACCGTATTCAGAAAAATGCCTACTGGTTAGCCGAAACCGCCTATGGCGATTTGGAAATCACGATCAACCTCTCTAAGCCGGAGAAGGATCCGAAGGAAATTGCGCTGCTCAAAACGCTGCCACAAACCAGCTACCCGCTATGTCTACTCTGCGTAGACAATTTGGGCTATGCCGGCCGTTTGAATCACCCGGCAAGACAGAATCTGCGCGTAATCCCGCTTGAGTTGGATAACGAGAAGTGGTTCCTGCAGTATTCACCTTACGTGTATTATAACGAGCACAGCATCATCTTCCATGAGAAGCATATTCCGATGAAAACAACGGCAAATACGTTCTACCGTTTGCTGGACTTCATCGAACAGTTCCCGCACTACTTCATCGGGTCGAATGCGGACCTGCCGATCGTAGGGGGTTCCATCCTGAATCACGATCATTTCCAAGGGGGCCGTCACAAGTTCCCGATGGAAAAAGCGCCTAGTGAGAAGGTATTCTCACATGCGGATTATGCAGGCGTGAAGGCCGCTATTGTGAAGTGGCCGATGTCGGTACTGCGCCTGAGCGGGCACAACAAGCAACAGCTGTATAAGCTGGCGAGCAAGCTGCTCGAAGACTGGCGTGCTTATAGTGATGCGGAAGCGGAGGTCCTCGCGTTCAGCGAGAAGGACGGACAGCCCATCCCGCATAACACGATCACACCGATCGCCCGCAACAATGCGCGGGGCGAGTACGAGCTTGATCTGGTGCTGCGGAACAACCGTACCAGTGAGGCGCATCCGGATGGGATTTTCCATCCGCATCAGCACTTGCACCACATCAAGAAGGAGAACATCGGCTTGATTGAGGTCATGGGGCTGGCGGTGCTGCCAGGCCGCCTGCAAGAGGAGCTGGCGGACATCGCCAAGCTGCTCACCGGCGAAGCCGAGGTCGGCCGCGAGCTGAGCGCCGAGGGACATCCTCTGCATAAGCATGCGGATTGGATCGCGGCGCTGCTCGCGAAGCATGGCGCGTCGTTGACGGCTGACGCGGCGAATGCTGTGCTGCAGACCGAGGTCGGCAGCAAGTTCATGGACGTCCTGCTTGACGCAGGCGTCTTCAAGCGTGACGAAGCCGGGCAAGCGGCGTTCGGACGGTTTTTGGCTGCGGTGGGCTTTGCGCAGCAAGCATAGATGTAGGATCCCTGGTCAGGTAGATGACCAGGGATTTTTTTGTGCGCAGATACCGCCCCACACGCCGACAGGAGCTGCAACAGTTCCTCTACAATTTTGCTCACCGCTTAAGAGGGCTTTCCCTCATTCCTCCGATGACATAATTTAGAAATATCTTTTATTCATAATGAGGGTGTGAACAAGAAACCTAGATCGAATATCGATCCCAAAGGAGAATGAAACGGATGATGAAAAAGTTAATTGTAATGACGGCTCTGGTGTCAATGCTTTCGGTGAGTGCGGTGCCGGCTTTTGCGGCTACGAGTGGGACTATGAAGGCGAAGCTTGCTTTGGACGACGTAAAAGGCCATTGGGCACAGGACGCAATCGATGCGCTGATCGATAAGGGGATTTTGCAAGGGGAGGATGATCATCATTTTAATCCGGACAAATCTGTGTCACGTGAGGCATTTGCAGCGATGGTGGCGCGTACGTTCCATTTAAAAAACACGTCAACAGTACAGGATTTTAACGATGTCGGGCCTAAACGCTGGTCGTTCGATGTGATCGAGGCCACGAAGGATTACTTTGATCGTTTCAAAGATCTAAATGGGGGCTACAACTTCGTTCCGCTACTAGGTGCGAAGCGGGAGGACGTGACCGTGACCTTGGTTAAGGTGCTGATGAAGCAGGATCCAACGATCGTTCTCATGGATGCAGCAGCGGCGGACACGTTACTCACCACCACATTCACGGATACAGCTTCGATTCCTGATGTATTGCGCCCTTATGTAGCTACCGCGGTTCAGCATAACCTGATCCAAGGTGACGATCAGCACAGATTCCATCCCAATGCCACGCTAACACGGGCTGAGGCAGCTACACTCCTCTACCGCCTCCTCAAAAACAATGTAATCGTTGATGTCCAAACAGACCCGACGACAGGTAGCGGCAGCACGGTAACAGGAAACACGTACGGAACGAATTAACCGAATTTAAATCATGGAGCGGCATGAGGTACCGAGAGGTAGCTGTGCTGCTTTTTTCATTTTACCCCATTATGTAGGATGAAATTGGCAAATAGCATCTTGACAGGACGAGGAGGCGTATCTAAACTATTAATTAGCCGACTAACTAAAAAAGGAGATGATTCTTTGCGCCACTCTAATCCAGAATCTCTGACACATATGATGCATCATTTGCTGAAAATGCACCGTCATACGATTGATCAAATCATTCATCCCTACGATGTTTACCCGGGTCAGCCGCCATTGCTGCTGGCTTTGTCCGTAGAGGATGGTCTCAGCCATAGCGAGCTTGCCTCGCGTATTCATAATAAAAGGGCGACATTGAGCGTGATGGTTGACCGCATGGAGAAAACAGGCCTCGTCGAACGCCGGCCAGACCCCGATGATCAGCGCGTTACTCGTGTCTATTTGACCGAGAAAGGCAAGGAAGTCACCGTTCATGTCAAGGAAGCGATTAAGGCAACGGATGAGATGACCTTTTCGCATTTTTTACCGGAAGAAATCCTCTTGTTTCGACGCCTTCTGCTTCAAATGCAGGATAATCTCCGCCAAAAAGGTGAATAAAATTTGTTAGCCGACAAACAAAAGAAGGGAAATCCTATCATGTGGAAATTACGCTCATTTGTTAAACCTTATTGGTTCATAACGCTGCTTGCTCCCTTGCTGATGGTGATGGAGGTGTGCATGGATTTATCGCAGCCTCGCCTCATGGCGACCATTGTGAATCATGGCGTTGTCGAGGGGAATCTCGCATTGGTGTGGTCGACCGGCCTACATATGCTTGGCGTCGCATTGATCGGTCTTGTCGGTGGCGTGGGCTGTACCTTTTTCACGGTAAAAGCCGCGCAAGGCTTTGGGGCAGACCTACGGCTAAGCGTATTCGAAAAGGTGCAATCCTTGTCGTTCCGACAATTGGATACCTTCTCGACCGGGTCGCTGATTACCCGATTGACTGGCGATGTCATGCAAATGCTGAACATCCTGCAAATTCTACTGCGCCAATTTACGCGTGAAGCATCCCTACTCATTGGCAGTATCATCATGGCCGTAGTCATTTCGCCACGACTTTCCTTGATTTTGCTGGCCGTGGTCCCGATTCAATTCGTCATTCTGTATGTGCTGATGAAGCGTTCGACGCCATTATTTCGTTTGATGCAAGCGAGAGTGGATCGCGTGAATACCGTTATGCAGGAGAGTACGTCAGGCATTCGTGTGATCAAAGCTTTCGTTCGCGCCGCGTTTGAGCGGACCCGTTTTGGTAAAGCGAACACCGATTTGCTGGACGCCAGTCTTAGCTCTGCTCGCGCATTGGCTACAAGCGGGCCGCTGATGACGTTGATTTTGAACGTGAGCATTGTTGCAGTGCTCTGGTTCGGCGGCGCACAAACGTGGAGCGGTTCGATGGCCATTGGCGATTTGGCCGCCTTTATCATCTATATTAGTCAAGTGTTGTTTTCACTGGTTTCGATAAGTAATACACTGATGAACATTTCTCGTGCCCAGGTTTCAGCTGAGCGTATTCGTGAAGTGCTCGATACGAAGCTGGATAGTAATGAACCTATGCAGGAAAAGCAGGTAGAACAGCTGACACTGGTGGAAAAATCATCATCCTCGGCAGGTTGCGAGCTGGAATTCGATCATGTCTCGTTCGTCTATGAGTCGGCGCCAGATCAGCCTATCCTAACGGATATTTCGTTCAAGGCGCTGCCTGGTCAAACGATTGGTATTCTCGGAGCGACAGGCTCCGGTAAATCCACGCTCGTGAGTTTGATACCACGGCTCTATGATGCAACAAGCGGGCATATTCGCCTGAATGGCGTCGATGTGAAAGAACTGCCCGTCGAGCAACTGAGAAGTCAGATCGGGATCGTGCTGCAGCAGTCTATTCTATTTAGCGGCACGATTCGCGACAACATTCTATTCGGCAAACCGGGAGCAACTGATGCTGAAATTGAGGCTGTCGCCAAAGCAGCGGAAGCGGATGGCTTCATTCGCCAGCTGCCAGAGGGCTACTCAGCGAAACTGGGACAGCGCGGTGTGAATTTGTCCGGTGGTCAAAAGCAGCGAATAGCAATTGCCCGGGCTTTGCTTTTGCGGTCTCCGTTACTCGTGCTAGATGACAGTACCAGCGCGATTGATCTCGGCACAGAAAAGCGTATCCAGCGCTCCCTGCGAGATTTGATGGCTGGCAGTACCTGCATCGTTATCGCGCAGCGCGTCTCATCGGTCCTGCACGCGGATCAAATTCTTGTGCTGGATGAGGGCCGCATTGCCGCACAAGGGACCCATGAGGAGCTGCTGGCATCAAGCGCCATTTATCAAGATATTTACCGCTCCCAGCAAGGAAAGGAGGCTGCCGTTCATGGCTAGAAAGCAGACGCAGTCACGCAAGCCACGCGCCAAAAACATCGGCGAAACGCTCCATCGCATGTGGGGATACCTTCGGCGTCGGCGTGCCGGCCTAATCACGGTTACCGTCCTTACGGTTCTAGGCAGCGGTCTCGCTCTGCTCGGGCCATATTTAATTGGCGTGGCCATTGACCATTACATCCCACGGGATCGGAGCGGGTTGCTTGGACTCTGTCTCCTTTTGCTAGGCTGTTACTTGTTCAGCGGCGCTGCATCTTGGATTCAATCTTACATGATGGCTGGCGTCGCCCAGCGGACGGTTTGGGAAATGAGACAGGATTTATTTCGCCATCTACACAAGCTGCCAATTAGTTATTTTGACAAGACCTCCCACGGGGAGCTCATGAGCCGCACGACCAATGACGTCGATAACGTAGCCACTACCCTCAGTCAAAATTTAACGCAGATCATCACGAGTATCATAATGATAGTCGGGTCTTTGATCATGATGATTACATTAAATATAAGGCTGACGCTGATCGCGTTGGTTACCGTTCCCATCGTTCTCTTCACAACGAAGCAAATTACGAAACATACACAGCGCTTGTTCAAAGAGCAGCAGCAGCGGCTCGGAGAGCTGAATGGCTTAATTGAAGAGACGATTTCTGGGCAAAAGGTGGTCAAAACGTTCCGTCGCGAAGCCGCCGCCGTCGATCAGCTCGCTGCTATCAATAAGCAGCTTCGTGCAGCAGGCACTGGCGCTCAGCAGCTTTCGGGCATGATGGGGCCGAGCATGAATATGATCAATCATTTTAGCTTCATTTTGCTGGCTGCTATTGGGGGTTGGATGGTGTTGAAGGGATGGACGATGGTTGGCGTTATCATTAGTTTCTTGAACTATTCCAAACAGTTTAGCCGACCGATCAACGATCTCGCCAATCAGTATAATATGATTCAATCCGGGATTGCAGGGGCGGAGCGAGTTTTTGAAGTGATGGATAATGAGACGGAATACGATTCAAGCAGGGGGTCCGTACAGTTGTCGGATGTAAAAGGCGAAGTCGTTTTCCAAAACGTATCCTTCGGTTACACCGACGATGTACCTACGCTTAATGAGATTTCGTTCGCCGCAGAGCCTGGCGATTTGATCGCCCTAGTGGGTCCAACGGGCGCTGGCAAAACGACGATCATCAATCTTCTGACTCGTTTCTACGATGTCGAAGAGGGAAGCATCACGATCGATGGTCTCGATATTCGAGACATGGAAAAAGACAGTCTGCGCAGCCAACTTGGCATTGTGCTGCAGGATGTGTACCTATTCTCGGACTCGATCCGAGAAAATATCCGTTTCGGCCGTCTGGATGCGACGGACGAAGAAGTCGAAGCCGCCGCGAAGCTGGCGAACGCGGACGGGTTCATTCGCAAGCTGCCCCATGGCTATGACGCCAAGTTGACTGCCGGAGGCGGCAACCTGAGTCAGGGCCAAAGGCAGCTGCTCACGATCGCGCGGGCGATTCTCGCCGACCCCGCGATTCTCGTGCTCGACGAGGCGACGAGCTCTGTCGACACGCGAACGGAACTGCACATCCAGCAGGCGATGGGCGTTCTGATGAAAGGGCGCACGAGCTTCGTGATCGCCCACCGGCTCAGCACGATCCGCGAAGCGAGTGCGATTCTGGTCATCCACGGCGGCGAGATCGTGGAACGAGGCACGCACGAGGAGCTGCTGGCGCTTCGGGGGCATTATTATGATTTGTATGCGAACCAATTCAGTCAGGCTAGTTCACTTTGAGGGATGGCTTCCGTTTCACTCCGACTGCATTGCAAGAAGGGAGTTTCCGATTGATGGGAACTCCCTTTTCTCATTATACCTTCGGCGAGTAACAGACCCCCACCAGCCAATTCACAGCAGATTTTTAGCAAAAATAGTCAAGGGTTTAGCAAGGATGGCAGGGGGATGATACCACAGATGGAAAGAGATACCTAAATTTAGTAAACTAAATGTACAAGGTACAAGTAACGATGAGATCAGCAGGGGGAGTGAACATGGATAGCTTTAACGCATTGGTTGTGGAGCGAATACAGGAACAGTTTTCTTTGAAAATAAAAGAGCTTCGCATTGAGGATTTACCTGCTGGGGACATCACGATCCGCGTCGCTTACTCCGGGATTAACTACAAAGACGCGATGGCCTGCAGCCCATCGGGGCGGGTCGTGCGCCAATTCCCGATGGTGCCGGGCATTGATTTGGCCGGCACGGTGGTGGCCTCGACAGACCCCCGCTATCGTGAGGGGGATGAGGTGCTCGTGACCAGCTACGAGCTGGGCACAGGGCATTTCGGCGGATTCAGCGCGTATGCGCGTGTCCCCGCCGATTGGGTCGTGCCACTCCCGCAGGGACTGACGCATCGCGAAGCGATGATCCTCGGCACGGCGGGATTTACGGCAGCGCTGTCCATTCACCGCATGGAGGAGAATGGGCTGCGCCAAGGACAAGGACCCGTGCTCGTTCGCGGGGCAACGGGTGGTGTAGGGAGCAGCAGCGTCTCGATGCTCGCCGCCCTCGGCTATGAGGTCGAAGCGAGCACAGGGAAGTCCGCTGACCATGCGTATTTACTTGAGCTTGGCGCAACACGCGTGTTGTCTCGGGAGGAGCTCACTCCTTCGGAAAGCAAGCCAATTAGCAAAGAGTATTGGGCTGGCGCGGTTGATCCTGTCGGGGGCCCGTCGCTCGCTTATGTGCTCAGTCGCATGAAATACGGCGCCTCCGTGGCGCTGAGCGGATTGACGGGCGGCGCGGATTTTGCGGCGACGGTGTACCCTTTTATCCTGCGAGGGGTGAATGTACTCGGGATTGATTCGGTCTATTGCCCTACAGCTGTTCGAAAACTGCTCTGGGAGCGGATCGCGAAGGCATGGAGGCCTAAGAAATTGGAGCAGACGGTGTATAAAGAAGTCACCCTAGAGGGTGTTGCTGAGGCAGCGCAGTTGGTGTTGGAAGGCAAAGTTAGAGGCAGGGTACTGGTTCGACTTTAACAGGAAGGTCTAGTACATCCATTCATTTTGGAATATGAGGAGTGTTGAGATAATGAAAATGCGGGTTTCAGCCGTTCAGTATCATTTGCACACGATTAGTGGATGGGAGGAATTCGCCGCACAGGTGGAGCATTATGTGAAGGTCGCGCAGGAGTTTGAAGCGGATTTCGTGTTATTTCCGGAGCTATTTACGACTCAGCTGATGTCCATTGGCGATGAGAATGGCAAGGCATTGCCGATTGAAGCACTACCTACTTTTACGGAGGCATATCGCGCCTTATTTCAAGGACTCGCGCAGCAAACGGGCATGCATTTGATCGGCGGCACGCACATTACAGCTGAGGGGGACAAGCTGTATAATACAGCGTTCTTGTTCTATCCAGATGGACGAATTGGCGAGCAGAAAAAGCTGCATATTACCCCGACGGAAGTGAAGGAATGGGGGATGGGTGCGGGGGATTCCTTGCAGGTTTTTGATACGGACAAAGGGCGGATTGCCATTCTAGTCTGTTACGATGTGGAATTCCCAGAAATCGTGCGGATGGCTAGAGCGCGTGGCGCAGATGTGCTGTTCGCTCCTTCGTGCACGGATGATCGGCACGGCTTCCATCGGGTCCGGTATACGTGTCATGCCCGGACGATTGAAAATCAAATCTACGTTGTGACAACAGGAACTGTTGGGGCTTTACCGACGGTTGATTTCATGAGAGCGAATTTCGGACAAGCCGCTGTCATTACGCCAAATGATGTACCTTTCCCGCCTAAAGGCATCCTCGTCGAGGGTGAAATTAACGGCGACATGGTCGTTACGGCGGACCTTGATCTATCCCTGCTGACTCTCGTTCGCGAAAAAGGCTCCGTCACCACCTGGCGCGACCGTCGAATCGATTTATACACGGATTGGTCCTGAGAACATGAGAAAACAACTCTATGTGTTCGATGGAGACACCCCTGTGGAGGCGGTCATTCGCACATATGGTGTGGCGGATTTTGATGCGCTGATTCGCGTTCAGCAGATGAGCTTTCCACCGCCGTTCCCTTCGGAGCTCTGGTGGACGAAGGAGCAGCTCACTGAGCATGTGACTCGTTTCCCTGAAGGGGCGCTGTGTGTGGAGGTGGCGGGTCAGGTTGTGGGTTCGATTACCGGGCTGCGCGTGGATAGCGAGGCTATGGCTGATGCTGCCGATCATAGCTGGTCAGCGGTAACGGATGATGGCTACATCCGCACGCACCAACCAGATGGCGATACGCTTTACATTGTGGATGTGTGCATCATGCCTGCGTACCGCAAGTTTGGTCTCGGTAAGTGGCTCATGCAGTCGATGTATGAGGTTGTGGTGCAGTTGGGGTTGGCACGGCTGCTCGGGGGCGGGCGGATGCCTGGCTTCCACAAGGCTGCGGAGGCGATGAGCGCCGATGAATATGCGGCAGCTGTGATGGCGGGGACGCTGAAGGACCCGGTAATTACCTTTTTGCTGCGATGCGGCCGGACGAAGGTAGGCGTGGTTGCGAATTATTTGGAGGATGAGGAATCGCTGAATCATGCGTTGTTGATGGAGTGGCGGAATCCTTTTAACTAACTAAATAGGAGTGAGTTGACCTTATGGAATTCATACGTATAACGAGTATTGAGGATCCGTTATTTCGATCGATGCACGATCTGATGAAAGAGGTATTTCCGCCAGAGGAAGTGCTTGACTATCCTTTGTGGAAAGAGCCGCTAGAAGATACGGGCATTCGTGTGTTTGTTGCGGTGCATGAAGGCAAAGTGGTCGGGACGACGGAGTACCGCTATTATGAGGATTGGCAAGTAGCGATGACGGATTTCACCATTATTGGTGGGGCGGGGCTTGGGATCGGACGATTTCTAGCGAGAAAACGCTGGCAGGATCTTGAGCGATTAGCTGCAGAATCGGGTAAGCAGATAGCAGGGATGTTCGCTGAAATTTACGATCCATATCGGATCGAAGGGCATGCTTTTGGCGGGGTTAAGCCTATGGACCCTTACGTGCGACGTGAGGTGTTATCGCATCTCGGTTACAAGCGAATCGATTTCAAGTATGTGCATCCATCCTGGGAAAACAATGGGGAAGCTGTTGAGGAGTTGGATCTTTGCTTCCTGCCGACTGATGAAGACAGGGAGGAAATTAGTGCGGAGTTGGTCGCGAAGTTCTTGCGACGGTACTATGCGGTGCTAGCGAACAAACCTCATGCGTGGGAAGCGATGGTTGCTGGTTTGGAAGGGAAAGAGACGTTGGCGCTTCTGCCGTTGTAACCTTGGTTGCGGTACCCGTTTTACCACCACTATCCGATGGATAAGAGTGGTTGACCACTCGTAAATCGTAGGAATGACTGGTTATTGTGTCTATGGAGGTGGTCAACCGCTTCTATTAGTCACTTGTGCCTCGAATTATCGCCAATATCCGATGGATAAGAGTGGTTGACCACTCGTAAATCATAGGAATGACTGGTTTATGTGTCTATAGAGGTGGTCAACCACCTCTATTAGTCACTTGTGCCTCGAATTACCACCACTATCCGATGGATAAGAGTGGTTGACCACTCGTAAATCATAGGAATGACTGGTTAATGTGTCTATAGAGGTGGTCAACCGCTTCTATTAGTAACTTGTGCCTCGTTTTATCTCCAATATCCGATGGATAAGAGTGGTTGACCACTCGTAAATCATAGGAATGACTGGTTATTGTGTCTATAGAGGTGGTCAACCGCTTCTATTAGTCACTTGTGCCTCGAATTACCACCACTATCCGATGGATAAGAGTGGTTGACCACTCGTAAATCGTAGGAATGACTGGTTTTTGTGTCTATAGAGGTGGTCAACTGCTTCTATTTAGTGCCTTGTATAGAAAAAGGGACTGTCCCACTAAGCTCTGGGACAGCCCACTCCGAACAATTAGTCTACCAACCGAAATCCAGCGTCTTACCTGTCTCTGCTAACGTTTTGATGTTACTCAAAATCATCCACCAACTAGCCTTCGTAGACTCGAAGCTGGGGTGATCCGGCGTCCATTGATCATTCACGAGCGTTAACTTCGTACAGTTACCAACGGTTTCTAGGGTTATGGTCATACGTGATTCAAACTCCGCGTGGTTCTCCCGATAGGAAGGGCCTGCGTGCTCGGTACAGCTTAATAATTTCTCAGGCTCATAAGCCAAAATTTTGCCATACACATGCACCGTTTCATCGCCATCTTGACCTGGGCCTATATAGGAATAGTCAGAGCCAATTTCAAAGGTAGAATGCAGCACGCAGCCGAACAAAATTTGTCGAGTTCCCTCTGGTGTGATAAGAATATCCCATATTTGCTTTGGACTTGCGCCAACATAAAATTCATACTTCAGTTCCATAACCGCTCGCACTCCTTCGCTTCTGTAATCCTACCCATCATAATCTATCTATGATTCCCATGTATTGTAAAAACACGACAAGGAGTGATCGATATGTCTACGAATCTGAATCCGAGTACGAGTCCGAGTACGAATGTGAGTCAAAATACAAGTCGCCCAATGCCTAGTCTCGGTATCATCAACTTTCAGCAGGGTGGACACCAATTTCAGCTTTGTCGCTATACGCCTGCGGGGGATGTAGCCTTTTTCGTTCGGCATTATTGGGTGGTCAGATGGGACCTAGCCGGAAAAGACCCTTACACACAGCATATTATCCCCAATCCCTGCGTGAATCTCGTTGTGGAGCCGGAGCGCACGGCGATTTATGGGCCTGGCAAAGAGAAATACGGACATCACCTTGAAGGTCAGGGGAGTGTGTTCGGTGTTAAATTTAAGCCAGGCGGTTTTTATCCGTTTATCAAAGAAGCCGTGTCTAGCATGTTGAACAATCCGCTGAGTATTGAGCGTGTCTTTGACTTCGATCCTCGTTCCTTAGAAGCTCAAGTGTTTAGTCACAATGATGATCAACGTAACGTTAGCGTGGTTGAAAACATGATCAGGACGAAGCTGCCTGCACAGGATGACCAAGTCACGCTGATTAATCAGATGGTGGACTATGTGTATGAGCAGCCGGACATAACCAAAGTGGATGCTTTGTGTGAGCATTTTCAAATGAACATTCGAACGCTGCAGCGTTTATTCGACCAGTATGTCGGGGTCAGTCCGAAATGGGTGATCAAAATCGCCCGCATCCAGAACGCAGCGGAGACCACCGATGGCAACGACACGCATAATTGGGCGAAGCTGTCGATGGATCTTGGCTACCATGATCAGTCGCATTTTATAAAGGATTTTAAGTCGATCCTTGGCCAGACGCCGGAGGAGTATGCTCTGGGGAAACGGGCTGCTCAGCAATAAGCAACAGATCGGTATTTATTTTTTATTATTCTAAAAATTTCCTCCTGAGATGTCGATATATAGGATGACTAACAACCTAGGACAATTTCACTAAGGGGGGCATCAAATGAAATTAAATCTTCAACGACTATTCCTGGTATTTGCTTTCCTATTTTGTTTTAGCCTTATTTCCGGTGCTATTGTAGGTAAATCTGCCTACGCTGCTACTACGGACACTGCCACTAACGTACAGGATTATAAGACGAAGCTTCAAACCGCTTTGAATAATCGAGTAACTTCCTACACAATTACTTACACTGGAGGACAGTTAAATGATGTTACATTAGCAGGCATCATATCGGACATCTTCAGTGCAGATGACTATCTCTGGTACGGATTGAAATCGCAAAAATACAGCTGGACATACAGCGGTACGAATACGACTGTCACGTATACATTTACATTCTGGGAAACGTTGGATCAAGTGAACGCTGTTTCTGCTAAAGTCACAGAGGTGTTAGCTTCCATCATTACAGCAGGAATGAACGATTTTCAGAAGGAAAAAGCCATCCACGATTGGATTGAATTAAATTTGGCGTATGATACGTCCTTAGTTCAACATTCTGCGTATGCTGGTCTTTTTGGAAACAAAAAAACCGTATGCCAAGGCTATGCGGTTCTCGCTTACAAAATGCTAAAAGAAGCAGGTATTGAGAATCGAATTATCGAGGGTGTTGCAGGTTCATCCCTTCATGCTTGGAATCTTGTGAAGTTGGATGGGAATTGGTACCACCTGGATACAACTTGGGATGACCCAGTGCCAGATGTAGCCGGACGAATTGTATATGACCACTTCAACTTGACAGATGATCAAATTAAGCCCGTGCATTCATGGACGAAGACGTACCCTGCTGCCGTTACTTCATTTGAAACGACGTTAACTGAGAAAATTACATCCGATTCAGGTAATGCTGCTTTCTATCAAGGACTTCAAGATGTCATGAATTTGAAGTATTTGTTAGCAGAAAACACAGTAAGTAACTCGACTGAGCTCGCCGCAAAGATTCAAACCGCCATCAGCACGCATCAGCCATCATTCAAAGTTCGTCATACTTCTAAAAGTGCTGCTAGCAACGATCTGAAGGCTGCTGTCACCGGCTTCAGTAATATCTCATCATACGGCTGGGGAATAAGTGAATTCTTAAGAACCACTGTAACGACGGATGCATTATTTACTGTTTATTTAAATTACAGTGACCCTATAGCTGTTACGGGTATTACGTTAAATACTAGCAGCACAGATCTTAAGGTTGCAGGCACTGTTACATTAACTCCTACTCTGCAACCGGTTAATGCTTCAATTAAACAGGTTACTTGGTCATCTTCTAACACCGCTGTTGCTACCGTAAGTGCAACAGGTGTGGTAACAGGCAAAACAGCAGGAACTGCGACCGTTACTGCGACTACAGCAGATGGTAGTTTTACCGCTACAACGACGATAAACGTATTCGTCCCAGTAACTGGTGTAACTCTGAATAAAACAACGCTTAGCTTAAAAATTGGTGATTCTGACTTTACACTGGTAGCGACGGCAGCTCCGGTTAATGCATCCGTGAAAACCGTAACTTGGTCTACAAGCAATGCTTCAATCGCCACAGTTGACGCTAATGGTGTGGTTCACGCAGTCGCATCAGGTTCAGCGACAATTACAGCGACATCTGCGGATGGTACAAAAACGGCAAAATCCGTTGTTACTGTTCCGTTCCGCGTAGAAAGTGTTTCACTGGATAAGAGTACGCTGACCGCTAGCCTAGGTACTACGGCACCGCTTAAAGCGACAGTAGCGCCGACCAATGCCTTGGTAAAAACAGTGACTTGGAGCAGCAGCGATACAACGGTAGCTACGGTTAGTGCAACAGGCGTTGTGACTCCTGTCAAAGTAGGATCGGCTACAATTACTGTTACTACTACAGATGGCTCTAAAACGGCAACCGTAGCTGTTACCGTGGTACAACCAGTCACCAGCGTGACCTTGAACACGAAGACAATGAGCCTCAAAGTTGGCGATGCAGATGCTGCACTTACAGCAACAGTGGCTCCATCGAACGCAACAGATACATCCTTAATTTGGACGAGCAGTAATGCGGCAGTAGCAACCGTTGATGAGAGTGGTGTTGTTCATGCTGTTGCCTCTGGCTCAGCTGTCATTACTGCGAAATCAGTTATTGGGGCCAAAACAGCCACTGTTGCAGTCACTGTACCTTATCTCGTTAATAGTGTCTCGTTAAACCAATCTGCACTGACCGTACGTATCGGTACATCAGCAACACTGAAAGCAATTCTTAACCCTCTTAATGCGGCTGTCAAGACAGTGACTTGGAGCACCAGTGATGCAACCATAGCTACGGTAAGTACGACTGGAGTTGTGACGGGTAAAGCTGTAGGAACGGCTACAATTACGGTCACTACAACGGATGGCTCCAAAACAGCCGAAGCCGCAATCACCGTCGTTCAACCCATAACGACGCTTACGCTTAGTACAAAGACATTAAGTTTGAAGATTGGCGATGCTGATGTCACACTTGCGGCAACCATATTGCCTGCGAATGCCACCGATAAATCACTAACGTGGACATCTAGTAAACCAGCGGTTGCAACAGTAGACCAGGACGGAGTTGTTCATGCTCTTGCTCCAGGTTCAGCTACAATCACAGTTAAGGCAACTAATGGTACTACAATGGCAACGACTGTTGTAACGGTACCAACACCAGTAAGCGGTGTGACCTTGAATAAAACAACTTTGACGCTAAAAGTCAATACGACTTCACCTTTAGTTGCAACGCTAGCACCAACACTTGCTACCGTTAAAACGGTAACCTGGAGCAGTAGTGATACGGCAGTAGCAACTGTAAGTACACTAGGTGTTATTACAGCCAAAGCAGCAGGAACAGCAACGATTACTGTAACTACGACGGATGGTGCCAAGACAGCAACGCTTGCCCTTACAGTCACGAATTAATAGCTAACTAAACATAGCGCTCAAGCTGAACGCACGATAGAAATAAGAGGGGGCCCGCAGGCTCCCTCTTATTTCTAGTAAGTATAATTACATATCATTTCCGATGTATTTTTCTTACAGTAAAAAGGTAAACAATGGATGGAAGGGGGGCTTGAATGATGCCCCAAATGCTCCAAAACCAAGGGCAACGGGCGCCGCGTCTACGAGAGTCAACGTACAGCCATGCACCTTGTACGAGTAAAATGAGAGCAAGGCCGATCCATGCCCAAGGGATGCAAATCGTTCACCCGCACACGAAAAAATATGTAGAATGATTTATTAGCTTATCACGCCAGCAGGTAGACCTGTATAATGACAGCGAGTAAGTTGCTTTGCAGGTATGGATGAGAAGAATAACGGAGGACAACATAATGAAACAAGGAATATATGCAAGAGCGGGCTTATCCCCAGAAGAGCTAGAAGAAGTTCGGGCACTATGGGAGATATGTAATGTGCACGAGGGCATCGAAATTAAACTGAACTGGGGTACCTTATCTAGCCGTCCTGCCGTCGTAACGAATGATTTCGTGTATTACGAAAATGATCGGATTATCGGCTTCCTAGCGATCTACAGCTTCCTTTCCACCGAAGTGGAAATCAGCGGGATGGTGCAACCGGAGGCGAGGCGTCGAGGGATTTTCAATCAGCTCGTTCAAACGGCCATCGAAGCATGCAGAAAGAGAGAGGTTGCTAAGCTTATTTTCATCAATGAGCGGGGATCGGAAAGCGGTAAAGCTTTTTTGACGAAGCTGGGCTCAAATTACTCCTTTTCTGAGTATGTGATGGTGCTGAAAGAAGAGGTGATTCCGCCTGCCTCCACCCAAACAGAGCTAAGCATTCGCTTAGCGGATAGCGCAGATACCGAACTGTTGGTGGAGCTGAATATGTCGGGTTTTGACATGGCAGAGGACGACACACGCGAGTACGTCAAGCAGACGATCACCGGCGACAAGGAACGAACATGGATTGCGGTGCTCGGTGAGAACAAAGAGCCTATTGGGAAAATTGGAGCGATGGTGGAGCCGGGAGCAAGTGGATTTATTTATGGCTTTTGCGTCGTGCCCGGTGTGCGTGGCCGGGGATATGGTCGTCAGATTTTAAGCCAAACGATTACGGCACTCAAAGAACGAGATCAAGCGGCGCATATTAAACTGGAAGTATCGGTCGAAAACGAGAAAGCGCTCGGCCTCTATGAGTCATGTGGATTTGCAACGAAAAATGCCAATGACTACTACGTGCTCCTCCTCGGCTAAAAGAAAAGGATAGACAGCAGATCGCTCTGCTGTCTATCCTTTTTTGCTTGATGGTTATATCATATTTTAATGATAAATGAGTTCAGAAGACGCACTAATAATCGTTCCTGTATTAAGGCCTGCACAAATATCTTTCATCGAGCCAGGCTTGTCGAAATTAAACACATGAATCGGTACGTGATAGTCCCGCGCTAGAATGAAAGCGGATTGATCCATCACCTTCAAATTATGCTGAATCACATCGTTGTAGTGGAGAGATTTGTACTGGAGCGCTTCCTGGTGGTGCTTCGGATCTTTATCGAACACACCGTCCACGCCTTGTTTGGCGACTAGAATCGCATCGCAGTTCACCTCAATAGCACGTTGAACGGACGGATAATCCGTTGTAACGAAAGGCTGTCCATTTCCACCTGCGAAAATGACGATATACCCTTTTTCCAAGTGATGAATAGCTCGTAAACGAATGAATGGCTCCGCCACAGAAGCGATTGGAATCGCTGTCATGACGCGCACCTCGGCCTCCGTCTTCGCTTTCAACACACCGCGCAGCATTAAGCTGTTGATGACTGTCGCTAGCGTGCCGATGTTATCAGCCTCGGCTTTCTCGATGCCCCAGCTTTCGCCCATATTGCCGCGGAAAATATTGCCTCCACCGATGACAAGGCACACTTCAACACCTAAATTTACGACGGTCATAATTTCGTTGGCAATATGATCCAGTTGTGTAGGGTCGAATCCGAAAGAGTTGTCACCTGCCACAGCCCCGCCACTCAGTTTAATGAGAACTCGTTTGTACCGTAAAGCCATTACCCTATCCCCTCTCTCTGATGAGAATGCCTGTACGATAGTTGTGTCTGACAAGGATGCGTTGTGTGACGAACAGCGGATGCTATAAAAAAACACTAAAGCCTCGAATGCTCTAGTGTTTTCTGTGTCTGCGTTCTGCTGGTTAGAAGTAATTGTACATGAACTAGGCAGGATTTTGCAATTTTTGCGGAACCCGCATATGGACGATAAGGCCAATGATCACAAGGATTAGCAAGGAGCCCAGAGCGACACGGCTTGCTAAGTTGCCTGAGGAGGCCAATGCCCATGTTATCGAGCCGTAGAGTGCAGGTCCGACAATGGAGGAGACCTTACCGGAGAAAGCGAACAGACCGAAAAACTGGCCACGTTTGTCTTCCGGCGTAAGCTGCACGATGAGTGTGCGAGACGTCACCCACATAGCGCCCATGGAGACGCCGTATAAGCTGCCCGCTATCCAGAAGATGCTCTGGCTCGTCGCTAAGGCGGCGAGGGAGATGGCCACAATTAGAATGATGGCGACGATGGTCACCGCTCTCTTAGGACCCATACTCCTCGTCACATAGCCGAAAAGGAAAGATCCGATGATGCTCGATACCGTCGACACGAGATAGAGTAGAATGAACTGCCCAGTCGTGAAACCCATCACCGTATTCGCATAAATGGCCATAACCGCAATCGCTGTGGCAATCGCATCGTTAAAGAAGAAGTAGGCGATCATGAACGTGAAGGCTGCGTGATACTTCCGTGCTTCCTTGAACGTCGCCCAAATCTCGCGATAGCCGCCGAGCAATGATTTGTTGCTAGCCACAGGCTTCTGAGGCTTCTCTTTGTACAGGAGCATTATCGGCAATGAGAAGATGAGGAACATGACGGCACTCGGAATGAACGTACTCTCGAAATGATTATCATGAACGAGCGGGAACACAATAAGACCGACGAGCGTGCCCACGTAACCAACGGCGACACCAAAGCCAGAGATCAAGGGAATCTCGCGTTCATTGCCCAGATCGGAAATCATGGAATCATAGAACACCAGGCTGGAATTATAGAAAAATTTAGCGATCATGAAGAAGAGAATGACGCCGAGAATCGACGTGTTGAGACCCAACCACTCTTGATCCGTCTTCCATAGGGCGGATGCCCCCATAAGGAGCGTCGCGATGATCGCGATGAGTGTGAAGGGGATGAGATAGGCTTTCTTTTTGCCCGTGCGATCAATCCAGACCCCGAATAAAGGCGATAAGAGCACCAAGAAGAAGCTAGACAGCGCATTGGAGTAGGTGATGAAAGTACTCGCTATTTGGTTGAGCTCCTCGCTTTTGCCTAACGTTTCTTTTAAATAAAACGGATAAAAAACAGTCACGATATTAGAAGAAAAAATGGTATTTGCAAAATCGTACATCGCCCATGCGAAAATCGGCAGGGAGAAAAATAACGCCCAAACACTACGTCCTCGCAATGGATTGGAAGTGGATTCAAGCTTTGCCATGAGGGGCACACCCTTTCTCTTCACTTACCTCTATTTCTCTAATATATTGGCGATTCTGTAGAGAAATCCCTCTTCTGCTCAATAATAAAATCTCTCCCCCTTAAATAAGGAAGAGAGATCATGTAATGAACATCTAGTAATCTGCTAGTTGAACAGTTAGTTTTCCGATTGGGGCTTGATGAGATCGACCTCAATCATATCCTGATTTTCTTGCATCTTCAGTACATTAATGCCGTTGCGTTGTAAGGTGGTGGAGAGCGTTTCTTTGTTTTGGGCAGGGAACACGTAGGCTAGGCTGCTTTTGTTGTCGAGCAAACGCTTTGCTACTTGGACGAGTCGTTCCATGGTGAACGGCTTTTTGAGATATTTCTCAATCTCTTTCTCATGATAATCGTGAGGTGGATCAAGTGCTGTAGATACAATGACTGGCGTTTGTGCATGTACAGGGTGCTTGTACAGGTCTGCGATGAAATCCCAGCCGGTTTTCTCACCTTCAAGATGAATGTCCACGATGAACAAAATCGGACCTTCTCCCTCACAGCGCCGCAGTGCAATCATGCCTTCTTCAGCGGAACGCAGCTGGATAGACGGCAGACTCAACTTGTGCAAGGCGACTTGAATTAATTTGGCTAGATTATCATCATCTTCGAAAATAACGATTTTTCCGTCTAGTCCCAAAATTTCATATTGGTCTAGATCAATTCGGAAGGTGGTGCCATGCCCCATTTCAGACGTGTAGGAGATGTGCCCGCCATGCCCCTCTACAATTTCCTTCACAATGGCAAGTCCAAGGCCAGTGCCACCAATTTGGCGGCGGTCGGAGTTGTCGACACGGAAAAATTTCGAGAACATATGCGCATTCGCTTCCTGCGGGATGCCTAGTCCGTAATCTTGAATGGCAATGGTAATTTTACCTTCGTTGGCCGACAAATGAATGTCGATGTGATCCGCCGACGGCGAGTATTTAATGGCGTTGCTAATTAAGTTATCAAATACTTGGCGAATACGGTCGACATCTGCTCGTACCCAGAGTTCTGGCTCTTGCTGATGAAGGACAATCTGATGCAGCTGTTTATCCTGCCATTGCTCTGCGATTTCGGTTACGACGGAACGCAAATTAATGGGAGAGAAGTGATAAGATTGACGACCGGACTCCATGCGTTGCAGATCTAGGAAGTCATTAATTAAATTCGATAGGCGCTGCGCTTCGTTATAAATGGTCTCCATGTAGCGCTTCTGCTTCTCTTGCGGAAGCTCGCGATGCAGCAAGATTTCGATAAAGCCGAGCACACTGGCAAGCGGTGTACGCAGCTCATGTGAAACAATGGAGATAAATTCATTTTTCATTTCATCAACGCGTTCTTCTTCCGTTCGGTCACGGAAAACAAATAGGTACCCTTGCTGCTCAGTGCCTTCACTCACAACCGTAGCGTACAGCTCAGCATGTTGGAGCTGCTCGTCTTGCTGGAAGCTAAAGCGTTGCGTCAAATGCGACAGCGAACGATCAATTAAGGCCTCGATGGAAGCGGCTACCCCATGAAAACTAGGTGATTTGGCCCCGATGTCATAGCTACAGGTAACTAGGTTTTGTCCGATACGTTCGTTAAGCCCGAAATACTGATTCATACGATGATTGGAAAAGAGAATCGTGCCTTGCGAATCGCACATCATCATGCCCTCGTGGGCGGATTCTAAAATATTTTGAATGAGATCGTGCTGCCCTTCTAATAGCTGCTTCTCTGCAGTAAGTTGATCGTTCAGCTCTGCTAGGCTGTTTGCCTGCTGCAGCTTCTCGTCATTCACAACTTGTGCATAGAAAGCGAGTCCGAATTGACGTACTAATCCTTTGGTCAGACGCTGATTATCTTCTTGAAAGATTGAGCTTTGATAGCTCGTTAGTAAGAGGAAGCCAATCACTTCTTGCTTATCATCCATCAGAGGCGTGTACTGGTCGACAGCTCGTGTCATCCCGCTATGGACACCTTGCTCATTGCCGGACACGTCCCGTGTGTGTGTGATCGAAATGCCTTCATCGAATACACGCCTAGCTGGACCGAACAGCTCACTCCGAGAAGTTTGAATATGTCCCTTCGGATAACCGATAGAATGAATAACCTCATACGTCACACTATCCTGAGTACGGCGTTCCATTACGACCAGCGCTGCATCCTGCACAAGTGAGTTGAGTAGGGCAGGCATCGTGTGTTTCAAGAAATCGGTCAACTTAACATAACCTGTTAACTTCTCCTGGTAGGAAGAAATGAGCTCCAAATCCTTTTCGCGTTCAGACAGCTTAGCCAGCGTGATCTGCTGTTCCTCCTGCTGGGCAATAATTTCTTCATTCTGAGATTCTAGACTTTCCGCCATATACCGGTACGTTTCTTCACTCTTGCGCAGCTCTTTTTCCGCTCGGATGGATCGTAAGGAAATAATAATGGACAGGGCTCCTGCAAGAAGTGCGATAAGGCTGCCGATCCTTGTGATCATGCGAGAGGTTGTGCCTGCTTCATGTGAAGACGAATAGGCTTGCGATGTAATCTGTTCGATATTGTTTTCAATGCTCGTATGAATGACCCGATAGCGATCCATTAACGTTTTACCGCCAGTGACACGGGCTTTCGCTTCTTCAATTTTACCGGCTCGGATTAAGTCCAAGGTAGTGTCATAGTATTTTTGCAAATTTGTAATGGCAGGTATCGCTTGTGTATCAATAATGATTTGTAGGGTCGGATATTTTTTGTCGTAGGTTGACAGCGTGTTTAAATTAATCGCGACCTGATCTCTTCCCGTGGTATACGGTTCAAGAAACTGTTCATTTCCGGCTAATTCGTAGCCTCGTAGCCCCGTTTCCTGGTTAATTAAGTTGGTCAATAAGCTATTGGCCGTCGTTAAAATAGGGATAGCCTCATTCACGATCGCGTTGCTTTCTTTCTCCATATTCCGAGAAGCCACATTGTTGTACGCACTGACGAAGATTAGTAAAACAACAATTAAAATTACATACAGCAGAGAGATCCGTGATCTCGTGAATGTTTTCATACCAATCGGTCACCTAGCTTCTAAATAGATTAAAAGATTCTTTAGGAATTCGACAAACCTCAACAATTTCCTCTAAAAAATGATAATGTTATGTTTTCTGCCATGAATGATTGCGGAAAGTGACAATGTCGTTTAAAATATGAGTCAATGACGTATTGATGTCAAGAAATAAAACATGGAAGAATTCCTAAGAGGGGGGCGCACTGTGCAGGTGAAAAACATCAAGATTCCGCCGCGTCATGAAGTACGTCCATATTTTCAACCGATTATTTCTTTGCAGAATCAACGAATAATTGGGTATGAAACACTGGGTAGACGGATCCGTGAAAGCGGTGTGGAGAGCTTAGGTCCCTTTTTTAAAGATCCTGACATTTCCGAGGATATGCAGCTTATGATCGATCGGCACTTAAGAGAGCAAGCCATAGAACGCATAGCGGCTGCTTCCGATGAGAGTGAGCTATTTATCAATTTAAAGCCCTCGTGGATCTATCGAACTTATAAACGAACGGGTGTCTTACCAACGATTGAATTATTGAAAAAATATCATATAAATCCCTCGCGCATTGTTATTGAAATTACGGAAGAGGAATTTAAAGGCCAGCTCCAAGAGCTGACGTGGATTGTTGAACTGTATCGTGAATTCGGATGTACCATCGCCATTGATGATGTGGGGAGCGGGTTTAGTAATTTTGATCGGATCGCCAGCCTGCAGCCGAAGATCTTGAAGATTGATTTGAATATCTTGAAAAAGAGTATCGTCCACGATGGCTATAAGGCGGTTATGCAATCTTTCTCCATTGTGTCTGCTCAAATCGGTGCCTCGCTGCTCGTCGAAGGCGTCGAAACCAAGCAGGAGCTGCGCAGTGCGCTGCAAGTAGGCGCGAGATATGTACAAGGATTCCTATTCTCCAAAGCCGAACCTGATCTACAGCGACCGGATGCTTATAAATCCATGCTGGAAGAGGAAATCAAGCTGTTCGGGCAGGATGAATTCCAGCGATACAGTCGGCTACTGAGTGTATATCAGAAGTTGGATTCGCTGATCAATGCTTCCGTTCGTATTTCGAACGCCGAAGAGGCTGACGCAGTTATCGAACAAACCATCGGTATCGTCACTGATAATTGTATCCGCATGTACATATGCCAGGGGGATGGCTACCAGACCTCATCCAACTACACCCGTACAGAGGTAGGCTGGAGCAAAGATGAGAGCTATCGCCAAGCGAACTGGACGTGGCGGCCTTATTTCATCTCCAACATCCTGATGATGAACCTGCAAAAGCAAGGCATACTCTCCCAAGCCTATACCGACTTAGATACCTCGCGACAGATTCAGACCTACTCGTGTGCGATGGGCGAAGGATATTATTTGTTTTTGGATTTGGTGATATGAGGTGGGGGATAACTCAGCAGCAAGAGAGTAGAATAGATAAGAGAAAAAAGGAAACATGGATAGCATGGAGCACAAAAGAGGTTACCCCAGGTGAAGCTTGGGATAACCTCTTTTGTGTTTAGATCGGGCGATGATGTAGCGAGAACAATTAAGCCGTAACTGTAAACCCGCAAGCTGAAATCGGATACTGGCCGAACCCGAACCCGAACCCGAACCCCCTACGCCTCCACCCACTCGCGTCGGAGAGAGAACAGATCGCGCAGCTCGTCAGTCGACAGCTCGGTAATCCAGTTCTCGCCTGAGCCAACGATCTGCTGGCTAAGGCCGAGCTTGCGCTCGATCATCTCGTCGATGCGCTCCTCCAGTGTGCCCAGCGTCACGAACTTGTGCACCTGCACATGCCGCGTCTGGCCGATCCGGAAGGCGCGATCCGTCGCCTGATTCTCGACGGCGGGATTCCACCAGCGATCGTAGTGGAATACATGATTCGCCGCCGTCAGGTTGAGCCCGATGCCGCCGGCCTTCAGCGAAAGAATGAACACATTTCGCTGCTCCTCCGCCGGCTGGCTCACATCTTGGAAGTGCGCGATCATTTCGTCGCGCCCATTTTTGGATGTTCCGCCGTGCAGGAACAGTACTTTCTCGCCGAGCTCCTGCTGAAGCACATGCTGCAACAGGTTGCCGGTCTCGACAAATTGCGTGAAGATCAAGCATTTGTCACCCTCTTGGCGCAGCTCCTGCACCATCTCGAGCAAGCGCTCCAGCTTGTTCGAGCGTCCGCTCCATGGCGCGCCCGGCCCTTCTTTAAGCAGCAAAGCCGGGTGATTACACACCTGCTTAAGCTTCGTTAATGCGGCCAAGATGAGCCCGCGCCGCTCCATCGCGGAGAGCTTATCCAGTCGATCGAACATATCCTGGATGTAGTTCTCGTACAACGAACCTTGCTCGGCTGTGAGCGAGATGAACGTTTTGGACTCGTTCTTCTCTGGCAAATCCAACTGAATGGCTGGATCCTTCTTCTCGCGCCGCAGCAAGAAAGGACGGATCAGCTTCTGAACCTTGCCGATCGTCGCTTCATCTCGCGTCTTCTCAATGGCATTCACATAGCGATGCGTGAACTCGCGCACTGTGCCGAGATAGCCGGGGTTCGCGAAGTCGAAAATCGACCACAGCTCGGTAAGCCGATTCTCAATTGGCGTTCCCGTCAAGGCAATGCGATGAAACCCATTCAGCCGGCGGATTGCGGTGGCTTGTTTGGTGTAGGCGTTTTTAATATTTTGAGCTTCGTCCAGACAGATCGAGTTCCAAGCAATAGCGCCCAGCTCACTCTCATCCAAGTGGGAAAGCGTGTAAGACGTCAAGACAAGATCATACTTGCCAACGATTTTCTCCTGAAAGGCAGACCCTTTCAACCGCTGCGGTCCATAGTGAAGATGGACGCGCAAGGAAGGGGCAAACCGTTTCAGCTCCATCTGCCAGTTGCCTAGAACGGAGGTCGGACAAACCAACAACGATGGTGTATCGGGTTGCTCGGTCTCTTTTACCGTTAGCAAATACGTAATCCACTGGATCGTTTTCCCAAGCCCCATGTCATCGGCTAGGCAGCCGCCAAGACCGAACCGTCTCAGGAACAACAGCCACGAGATGCCGTCCACTTGATAATGGCGCAGCGATCCATGAAAGCTAGGCGGCGGCTCGATGGTCGGAATCGCCGAGGTTTGCGTCAGCTGGTCGATCATGTGACGCAGCTGCTCATTCAGCTCGACCTCCATGTCGAGGTAGCGCATCGCGTCGGGATCATCTTCGGCAGGCAATAAACCGCCCGCGTCACCGGCAAAATGCAGCTCCAACACATCGCGGAAGGAGAGTCCCTGCTTCTTATGCACCTGCTTCATAATCTGCTCGACCTGTGCCATGAATTGCGGGTCGAGTTGAATCCAGTTGCCGCGAATCTGGATCAGCTTGCGCTTCTCCTCTAACAACTGACGGAACTCCTCTTCCGTCAGCTCCAGATCACCCACAGCCAGCTTCCAGTCGAATTGCATCAGCTGGGTCAGTCCGAACATCGTCTCCCGTCCCGAACCGACGGAAGACTTGATACGAGCGCGCAGCTTCGGCCGCATCTTGCGGATGCGCTCCCACCACGCGGGCAGGAACACGCTCGTTCCTGCCTCAACAAGCCGCACGCTTCCCTCTGCGAGGAAGCGCCAAGCCTCCTCCTCCGTCAACGTCTGACGGAGGACGCCCTCGCCCGCATCCAGCCATGGCAGGATGCGCAGCCACTTCGCCGCGTCGCGTTCGACGCGGGCGATCTCTGGCAGCCACGCCTCCGGCAGCGGCTGTTCACCTGCGACCGGCTCGCCGACGGTCGTCACGGTGCGCAGCACCTCGGGCGCCAGCCGGTCTTGCAGCAGCACGCGCAGCTGCCAACCTGCGCCATGCGCCAGGTCCGGCTCTACGAGCTGCAGGCACGTCCGCATCGGCGTCCGGTCCTGACGCCAACCAATGCTGACGAGCCAGTCTTCCTCGTCCAGCCACACCTCCGCGCTGACATCAGCGCGGCGCATTAACGGATACGCAGCTTCGAGCTTGCGTAAATTCTCCTTCATGATGCCGTCGGCGTCGACCCACTCCGGAATCAGCGCATGAATCCAGCGTGAAACCGCTGGCGTTTCAAGCGTCTGCAGCTCCTCAGGCAGCTGCAGCTTCCAACCGATCTCGCCGGACTTCCATTTCTCGTAGTCCGGCATGAAGCGACCTGTCGCCAGTGACTCGCGCACAGCAGGAGCCAATCGAATCAAATCGGCACAGGAAGCGTGCCAGTTGAGTCGAAGATGCTGAACCGGCTGAGGTTCGCTGAAATAGTCGAGCGCTTCCAGCGGTTGCAGCTCGATACCTTCCCGATTTTGCCATTCACTCGGTTCCATGAAAGTGCCGAAGAAGGAGGCGCGATGCCATGCGAATAACATATGTTTTAAATCAAGAGCATCCCAAATACCGCCGTTTTCGCGGGAACCCCATAGAAATAATGAGCCGTTCGGTAAGGAACTAACGTGAACGGTCAGCGCGCTGGTTTCGATCATCGAATCCATTTTCCTTTCTTGAGCTCTTCTTGGAAAGCACGCAAACGCGAGAACTTATCCGCTAAGCGGTAAATATAGTGCTCCCAGCGGTCATCCTGGCCGATGTGTTTATAAATACTATGCAGCTTCTTCAGTAGGCGGACTGCCGTCTTGTAAGAAGCCCTATTTTTCTCCAAAACAGCCCGTTCGGCTGCTTGATGATAGAGCGGAAGAAGCAACGCGGAGTCATGCTCTTCGATCGCTTTGAGTTCCATTCCGTACAGATTTAAGGGTGAAATCCGATTCGCAAGCTGCAAATCCACCCACTGACGGTACCGCTTCGTTTGCAGCAAATAGGCGGTGTAATAGTAGTAAGAACGAGGCAGCAACGACTCCATCACCTGTACCCATTCGCTATCGTTCGCCAGATGCTTGGTCGTATCTAGCCAATATTGGCAGAAAGTCCGAAAATCATCGTGATTCGCATTGGCAATCGATGGAAATATCCAACGCAGCCAGATCAGCATCTGATCCCACTGTCCATCGTTCGCAAATTTATTTAGATAGAGGAAGAAGTCCTTCGCATGCGGATGAGCCAGCTGTCCAAGACGTTCGAAAGCGTATTCGGTATTCCCCTGCATAATATCAAAATGCGCTCTAGCCGCAAGCAAGACATCCTTCTTCTTTGGAAGCAGCTCCTTTTTCGCTAGAAGAACATCTAGACGCGTTACTTCCTCTTTCTGTGCGCTAGGTTGATCGGTCAGCTTCCACCAGATAAACCGATACACGAACAGCCAGTCAACG
Organism: Paenibacillus sp. J22FR5; assembly: GCF_059691975.1. Taxonomy (NCBI): domain Bacteria; kingdom Bacillati; phylum Bacillota; class Bacilli; order Caryophanales; family Paenibacillaceae; genus Paenibacillus; species Paenibacillus sp. J22FR5. The sequence continues at coordinate 102,084 of NZ_JCAUAN010000012.1, forward strand.
GGACTGTCCTTGCCTTGCAGGGCGGATTCTCCGACCATTTTCATCGTAGACAGCCAAATCTTCGGCTCCGCTTGGAAAGAGCGATTCACATCGATCCGTTCCACGAATTCGACAAGCTTATCTTCACAGTTTTTGGCGGCGATTTTGCACCCATTTTCATGATAGTAAGACAGGTAGGAGCTTTTCGTTTCTTGATAAAATTGTTCGATTTTCCGCATCATGAACAGCACAATGTGGAACATATAGAGCTCACGCGTCGTATCGCGCCAGTTAGCTGCATAAGGCGGCAACGACTCCAAGGCGGACTCATAGAAGGTTTCTATGGAGTGCTGATGAGATATCGAGAAGCCGTGAAATTTCCCTTCGAAAAAACGATGCCAATCGCTAGGCATACTCTCTTCCAAAGGCACATTGGCCTGTGCGGCCGCTTTGCGTTCTTGAATAACGGAAGCTGCAGCGCCACGAGCTGGCTTTTTCCGTGTGTGGATTTGTTGCTTTAACTGCTGCAGAACAAGCTCTGGTCGACCATAAGTGGCGTATAAGCTGAAAAACGTAGCACCAATATGCTGACAAAAGCCCTCAAAGGAGCAAGTGCAGGTACTCGCTGCAAAATTTTCTAAATGAACTTCAGCCGTGTGGATCTGTTTGCCTGCGACGGTTGCTAGCACACTAAGACCCTTGAGATCAACCTCGGTCACTCGGCCTTTATGATAATACTCCCAGCCTTGCTCCAGACGGGTGGCGTCGAAGTGAAGCGGGATCTGCTTGATGAGGTAATTCATTCGATTTTTGGGAATTTGAAGTTTCAACATGTGATCGTTCCTACCCTCCGAGCGGCGCATTCCTTCTTCCATAGTAACAGATTTTTTCCGAAATTGCCCATTTCCACAGTTTATGCCAAAGGGGATATTTTTAATCCGCCCCCAAAGGGGTTAACCCTGCATTCTTACCTAGAATATGATAAAGTGAAGCTAGACGAATTGCTTATCGAAGGGAGACTGCGCGAGTGGGTATTAAATTTGGTCGTGAATATAAGGACATTGTTACTGATTTTGTACGTGGGATCGAAATGGTGAATGGATTCTACGAGCTGCTGGAGATGAATGCAGAAGACTGGCAGGAGCTGGATGAAAGTGAACAGGAAGAATGCCTGCGTACGCTGGCTGACGATATATTCTACGGATTAGGCAGTGCACCGGTGATGCAGGTTGGAGCGGGCTCAGTTAGACATGATGCAGGTAATCACGTGCTCAAGGTACATGATGGCGAAAAGCTGGTTTCGGTCATATATTTGGTCTAAAACAGTCAGAAGTGAGATATAGAAAGGTGTAAAGAAGCTATGTTGGATGGAGCAAGAAAGGTTCTACAACAGGTTTATGGGTATCCGGAATTTCGTGAAGGCCAGAAGAATATCATTACGAACCTTCTCGAAGGTAAAGATACGTTAGGCATTATGCCAACGGGCGGCGGAAAATCGATCTGTTACCAGGTGCCGGCACTGCTGATGGAGGGCGTGACATTAGTCATTTCCCCTCTCATCTCTTTGATGAAGGATCAGGTGGATGCGCTTGGAGCGCTCGGTGTTCCTGCCACGTTCATTAATAGTACGCTTGAAGCCAGAGAAGTGGAACAGCGCATGCAGGGGGCTATGCAGGGTAAATATAAATTGCTTTACATAGCGCCGGAGCGTCTGGAGTCGGAACGGTTTCGCGCACGCATGGCGGCGTTGAACCTGCCTCTGGTTGCGATTGATGAGGCACACTGTGTCTCGCAATGGGGTCATGATTTCCGACCGAGCTACGTTTCGATTGCGCCGTTCATTCGTCAACTGCCGAATCGCCCCATTGTGGCTGCGTTCACGGCAACCGCTACGGCTGAAGTGACAGCAGACATTGCCCGATTGCTGGAGCTGGATACCGCAGGTATTTTCATCAATGGCTTCTCACGCGACAATTTGGAGCTAACCATTCTTCGCGGGGAGAATAAGCGGGATTACATACAGAATTATGTGAAGGAACATACTCATCAGCCTGGCATTATTTACGCTGCGACGCGTAAGGATGTGGAAGATTTGTATGAGACGTTGCGTAAAAAAGGCTACGCCGCCGGCAAGTATCATGCCGGACTTTCGGATGATGAGCGCTCCTACATGCAGGAGGCGTTTCTCTACGATGATATTCGCGTTATGATCGCGACGAACGCTTTCGGGATGGGCATCGATAAGTCCAACGTGCGGTACGTGATTCACTACAACATGCCGAAAAATATGGAAGCCTATTACCAGGAAGCAGGTCGTGCGGGGCGTGATGGCGAGCCGAGCGAGTGCATTCTGCTGTTCAGTGCGCAGGATATCATGACGCAGAAGTTCCTGATTGAGCAGAATCAGCTATCCCCGGAACGCAAAGCCAATGAGTACAAAAAGCTCCAAACGATGATCGACTATTGCTATTCGCCGCGCTGTTTGCGGAATGCCATTTTACATTATTTTGATGAGCAAAATATTAAAGATACCTGCGGGAACTGCAGTTCCTGCAAGGATGATCGCGACACCGTCGACATTACCGTCGAGGCGCAAAAGATTTTCTCCTGCATTCGCCGCATGAACGAGCGCTTCGGGATCTCGATGGTCGCCTCGGTGCTCAAGGGCTCCAAGGCGAAGAAGATCATGGACTATCGCTTCGATCGTCTGCCGACACACGGCATCATGAGCAATCTGCCTGAGAAAGAGATCGCCGAATTGATCAATGTGCTTATTTCGGAAGGGTTTTTGCAGCTGTCTGAGGGGCAGTACCCGGTTGTTCGGTTGATGCAGCCTGCTGCCGAAGTGCTTCAGGGCAGGCTGCCCGTGAATCAAAAGGTACGCAAACGGCCTGTTCGCGCTGTCGCGGCGATGGACAATACCCTGTTCGAGCAGCTTCGCTTGCTGCGTCGTGAAATGGCTGCGCGCGAGAAGGTGCCGCCGTATATTATTTTCGCCGACAGTACGCTGCGAGAGATGAGTGAGAGCTGCCCGACCACGGAAGCCGCGATGCTGCGCATCAAAGGGGTCGGTGAGGTGAAATACCGCAACTATGGAAAGCCGTTCCTGGAGCTTCTTCGCACGTATGCGGGAGAGAGCGATTTGGGTGCGGTTGCGTATGATTACGAATAAGGATAGTAGCCCAATCGCTGATACAGAATGCGCCTCTCATACAGGCGCGGTTGCGAATGATTACAAGTGAGGGAGCGGAGGTGTTGGTGAGGGTGAAGCTAGGGAAAGCGGAAGTGGATGACCGGCTTGCTGAGCTGGGGACGTGGAGTCTAGAGGCGGAAGAGAGCAAATGGATCGTACGTAAGTATCGGTTTAAGACTTTTCTGAAGGGAATCACCTTCGTGAACGAGGTCGCTCGAATCTCAGAGGCGGTGAACCACCATCCCATGATCGCAATTGATTATAAAATGGTGACATTGCGCCTGACCTCTTGGAGTGCCGGAGGCTTGACCGAGCTTGATTTCTCGACCGCAGCCAAGTTTGATCAGGCGTATGCGGAGGTCACAGCGGAGTAAGCGCAGCGGAATGCTTAGCGCGCTAAGACAATGCTCGGACCTGTATAGACCATACAGTGGAAATCGGCCGGTCCGGTCGGTGTCCACTTCTCGTAAGTATCTGTGATCGTGAATCCAGCATGCTGATAAGCGCGAATCGCTCGCTCGTTCCAAACGAGCACCTCCAGATCGATCTCCTGCTCGGGTGCTTTTCTCTGAGCTTCAGCTACGAGCAGCTGAACAAAGCTCGTGCCAAGCCCGCTGCCTACATTTGTGCCTATGCTGATGCTTCCGCTTTTATCCCGACCCTCGCTGCTGCTAGCTCCACCTTTGCCACAAAGATCAGGGCGCAGCCCTAAGCCTAAGCGGGTGACACCCACAATTGGAAAGAACTGAACGAACCCATGTAACGTGCCAAATTCATCGACAACGCCGCGATATTGCGCTTCTCTTATTTGTGGATCAGCGAATTCGGATTGGTTCTGAAGCATGGTGGTCCAAGGGGACCAATTGTAAATATCGTAAGGAGCGGGATAGCTCCATGTGCAGAGTTCCTGACAAGACGTTTCGGTTAGCGGAACCACACGCCAAGGTAAAGTTAAGGTAATAGGTTGAGGCATTTTTTGGGCAACCTTTCTATAGGCAGTATTTGGCCATTGTTCTATTTTAAAATAACAATCCCCCTAATTCCACCTGTTTTCTACTAGATACGGCGTAAATTCTCGATAATGACAAATTCATATAAATTATACTAAGGAGGGCACCCGTGATGACACAAGTGACCATTCGTGAAGCCGTAATGTCCGATATCCCCCAGCTCAAAACCCTAATGCTCGCTTATATTGTGGATTTCTATCAGTACCGACAACCTGAGGATGAGAAGCTGAACGCTTTGATTCATGAACTGCTCGAACAGAAAATTGGCATTCAATTTGTGGCTGAGACCGAGGAGGGGGCATTAGTTGGCTTTGCGACCTTATATTTTACCTTCAGCACGCTGCGTGCCTCCAAGATTGCCGTTATGAACGATTTATTCGTCGTCGAGGCTGAACGTGGACAGGGCGCGGCGGCGAAGCTGTTCGCGGCTTGCAAAGGGTACTCAGCAAGACATGGTTATGCAAATTTAACCTGGACAACGGCTCCAGATAACTTACGCGCGCAAGCATTTTACGATAAAATGGGTGGAGATCGAAGTCATTGGCAATCGTACTCCGTTAATCCCACAAGTGGGATGGGAGATTAACTGTAGGTAGGGGAAGGTGGCAGGAACCGTGGAAAATATCGTAAGTCAAACCTGGTTGCTTGGACAGCTGGGGGATGCGAATATCGTCATCGCTGATTGTCGGTTTGCGCTTGGAAAGCCTGAATCAGGCCGCGAGCAGTATGAGCAGGATCACATCGCGGGAGCGGTGTATGTCGACTTGGAGAAGGACTTATCGGGTGCCAAAATGGCGCACGGGGGTCGACATCCACTCCCGGATCTAGGTGCGTTCTCGATCCTCGTTGGGAACCTCGGTATCGACGGCACGAAGACCGTCGTTGCTTACGACGATCAAGGCGGAGCTATGGCATCGCGCCTGTGGTGGATGCTGAAATTCCTCGGCCACTCCGAGGTTTATGTATTGGATCAAGGATACACCGTGTGGAAATCCGCAGGGTACCCGGTAACGGATGAAGTGCCTGCGGTATTCCCGCGCACCTTCTCACCGAAGGTGTACCGTTCCATGCTGGCTAGCATGGACGAGGTAAAGGACAAGCTCGGTCGCCCCGGCACCGTGCTGGTGGATTCTCGCGAGGAGCGCCGCTACCTCGGCTTGGAAGAGCCGATCGATGCGGTGGCCGGCCACATCCCGGGTGCGCGCAGCTTCTTCTGGAAAGGCGTTCTCGGTGAGAACGGCGCTTGGTTGTCAGCTGCGGAGCAGGAGCAGCACTTTGCCGCGCTGCGCGATGCCGATGAAATCATCGTCTATTGCGGCTCCGGCGTGACGGCTTGCCCGAACGTATTGGGCCTCAGCGAAGCGGGCTTCGACAACGTGAAGCTCTACAGCGGAAGCTGGAGCGACTGGATCAGTTGGGAAGATAACCCGATTGCGACGGGTGAAGAGTAAGGACTGAGAACCCGCGTTGGAGGCGTGTTTGGGGGCTAGGACAGATTACCGAGAGGTAGACTGTTCAGCCCTTTTTTTGCAATAGTGAGTGCGTAATACCACTTAGATAACAACAAGGCTGCCGAGATGAAGGGCGGTCTTTGTTGCGTTTGAGAGGAGAGAACACTTGCTAATAATGCGATATCGGAGTCAATGCCAGATGACGGCGATAATTGTTCTTGACGAACAGTTTGCATCTATTCTAGTATTCAATTAATTAATTGAATATGAAGGAGAGGGCAATCATGGGAGCTGAACCCGTCGCAACGACTTCTGCCAAAGATTATAAGAATGAACTGTTTCAACAGTTAGCTCGGGTGGGAAAGTGTCTATCCAGCGACAAACGGCTTGAAATCTTGAGCATGCTTGCTCAGGGACCCAAGTCGGTAGAGAAGCTGGCTCAAGCGACCGAGATGAGCGTGGCTAACATATCCCGCCATTTGCAGGTTTTGCTCGATGCCAGACTTGTGAAGTTCAGCAAGAAAGGTACGTATGTCATCTATTCGTTGGCTGACCCTTCAATTGCGGCGTTTTTGTTTGCGTTGTGGCGCGTTAGCGAGAGTCAACTTGCAGATGTGGCGAGGATTAGGCAGGAATATATGCAGGGATATGAGGATGTACGGACGATATCTTTGGAGGAAGCAAGGGTGAGAATGGATGCGGGAGTGATCATCCTGCTCGATGTTAGACCACGAGATGAATATGAGGCCGGTCATCTCGCGGGGGCCATCTCCGTTCCGGTGGAGGAGTTGGAACCTTATCTTAACCATCTGCCTAGACCCGTCGAAGTGGTAGTCTATTGCAGAGGGCCCTACTGCATCACTTCGACGCAGACCGTTGCCAAGCTGCAGCGGGAGGGGATTACGGCATACAAGTTGGAGGGGGGCGAGTATGAATGGCTGAAGGCAGCGAATTGATTAGCGAATACATTCATTCTCCGGAAAGACAGCAGCAGCTCTATCGCAAATCGTTGATGATTGTTATCATCGCTCAACTATTTGGCGGAGCAGGGCTCGCAGCAGGCGTGACGGTCGGAGCGCTGCTTGCTCAAGATATGCTCGGAACGGATAGCTTAGCTGGGGTTCCTGCAGCATTGTTGACGCTGGGTGCAGCTTCGTCTGCGCTGTTTGTCGGACGACTATCGGGGCGGTTCGGTCGTCGGGTAGGATTAACCACGGGCTTTCTGGCTGGAGGCCTCGGGGCGATCGGAGTTGTATTCGCAGCCATCGCGGATAACCTTCCGCTTTTGTTCGCTTCGATGCTGATTTATGGCGCTGGCACCTCGACCAACCTCCAAGCACGTTATGCAGGAACGGACTTAGCTCAGCCTAAGCAGCGGGCGAGGGCTATCAGCTTGGCCATGGTATTCACGACGTTTGGTGCAGTTGCAGGGCCGAACCTGGTGGGTGTCATGGGGCGATTCGCGACATCTGTCGGCGCTCCTGCGCTGGCGGGCCCTTTTATGCTCGCGGCTGCGGCTTTTATTATGGCGGGCTTGGTGTTGTGGGTAATGCTCCGTCCAGATCCTTATCTCGTCGCTAAAGCCATCGCCGAAGCGCAAGAAGCGAATCCATCTAAAGGGATGGTTCCTGCGAATCCTTTGGCACCGGCTGTCCGTAACCGAGGAATCATCATTGGGACAACCGTGATGGTCTTGACGCAGGTCGTGATGGTCGCGATCATGACGATGACGCCGATTCATATGAAACATCACGGACATGGGTTGAGCGCGGTCGGCATGGTGATCGGCATTCATGTCGCAGCAATGTTTCTGCCTTCCTTGGTAACGGGAATTCTCGTAGACAAGGTCGGGCGTACGTTTATGTCCATCGCAGCAGGGGTAACGCTGCTGTTGGCGGGACTGCTTGCTGCATGGGCACCGGCCGATTCGATGGTATGGCTCATCGTCGCTCTGGCGCTGCTCGGACTCGGCTGGAATTTCGGTCTGATCAGCGGTACTGCGCAGATCATCGATGCGACATCCCCAGCCACGCGTGCTAAGACACAAGGAACCGTGGATGTATTGGTATCATTGGCTGGAGCATCGGGGGGAGCTTTGTCGGGCATGGTCGTCGCCCATTCCAGCTTTGCCTTCCTCTCTCTGGCGGGAGGATTCCTATCCCTATTGCTGATCCCGGTTATGATTTGGTCGCGTCGAGGGATCGGTCGATAAGATTTAATATCGAATGTTTCAACCTATTCGGCAAATTCCTTCACCAAGCAGCAATAACAAAACCCGCCTCTGGCTTGGCACATCCGTGTAAGCTTTTGGTGGGTTTTTCACTGCGAATAAAAGCCGCTAACCTTGGCTAGGCTGTGGGTAACATTCTTTGGACAAGGGGATTAGAGCAAATGAAATTTGAACTTGGACGCTGCATGCTACAGGAACGACTAGATGAATACGGAATAGCTAGAGAAGAACTAAGCCGTGCACTGCATTATAGGCCGGAACGATTAGTCGACTATATGGAAAATAAGAGAATCATGCCCTTAAAAGTAGCCATTTCCATTGCGGATACTATCGGTTGTAGGGTGAGCGACTTGTATGAGTTGATTGTGGTAGGGTCTGTCCCTACTTAGAACAACCCGAACAGTTTTTTGCAAGTATTTTTACGTCGAGGATCAAGAAGCTCAGTAACGCCTGCTTTGTCGAGCTTTTCGAATAACGCCTCGGCGCCGTGCTTGAGTTTGTAATCCATTTCTTCACTGTAGAGTGGTGTTAAGCTGAAAAAATAAACTTCCCTTTCCGGCGAGACGGCTAGTGTGAAGAACTCGTTAACGGGGAATCGTTAACATCATGCCCATTAGCTTCGTATTACCTGCATACGGTTCGGCAGGATTCTTGTTGGGAATGGTGTGAGCCGCATACAGCCACGTGTTGTATTCATGAGGGAGACGGGCTAACGTTTTTAGGGCGCGGATAGGCCAGTAATTTTCTTCATTTTGAATGCTTTCGTTGGATAGCTTCCAATCTGCGGGGAGACAGATCATGAGTTCGGCATAGCGGAAGGCTTCTGCTCCTCCAGGGACGGTCATAGGCAAGTTGCTCATTCCGGAGGTAACCAAAGTAATGAAATTACGTTCTTTTGTGGGTGCTACATAAAGAATGTCGATATGGACCAGGTCGGAGACGATTTCATGAAATACGGATTGAATCGGCCCAATGTACTTCTCCACATGCTGAGAAATGAGTTCGAGCGAAGCTTCATCCCCGTGGGCGGCTGTGAAAGGTCGATCGGTTGCTTGATGACGATAAATAGGGCTACCGCCTGGAGATTGTTCTTTCGTGTTCATAGGGCACCTCTGGGAATATAGTTAGAATTAATATAACTATATAGGATTCTGTAGGAGTTGGGAATATTTAGTTGTTAATGCAAAAGAAAGTGCCCACTCTCCGCAAAAGGAGAGTGGGCACTATTAATTGGTTTTTATTCAGAAGAATCCGTAAAAATAATTTCAAAATCAAGCACGGCTGAATCATCACTGGTGTATCGCAACTTCTCCGTTGTGTCGGCAATGTATGTAATAACGACAGGTAAAGTGGATGTATGACTGAATGAGAAGTCATAGGTTCTGCCGGAACTATAAGTGCCATTCCTGCCTAGGTAACCGCTTTGGTTACGAGCGGAAACAGAATAGTACAAGCTTCCTGATACGTCTTGATGAAATAGAAGGTGGTAAGTGTCATAGTCTGTAGAAGTTGTTAGATTAGAAGTTTCTACAACACTCATACCGTTAATAATACGCCGAATTGTTCCTTCTGATAGTACATTGCCATGTGCAACGTAGGCCAGTTCCAAATTATTCGTTAGATCTTCAAAATTAATTTCAGCCATGCTTAGCAGATTACCAGCAGAATACAATTGCGCAAATAATTGCTCATTCTGCAAGTATGGGGTGTGATTGGCAACCAAGTATTCGATCCGCGCGGCTTGTCTATTCACTGAAACATTAGTAGCGATTGGGATATCCGTGTATCCGACTCGAATTTTTAATGCATTGATCAGAAGCGGACTCTCCAGCGCCGCTTGCCTTACTTCGAAACTATACACGCCGTTACCCAGATTCATGAAATTTGTGAACAGGTCTGGGTCGTCTAACCCTCTCGACATTTCACCAACCGTTGCTTTCACATCCTGCGCAGCAAGGTCCGTATTACCTTCGCCGTATACATTAGCAACCTTGAATGTCACGACAACATTTGAGCCTTCAGCATTCAGATGTTGGCTCATCATTTGAGTGGCATAAACAGTTGGATTATAACCTCTAACGGAGAAGCTTGGAACCTTGGAAGCCAAACTACTCAATTGTGTGCTTCCTAGTGGTCCTCCATTTTCTAGAAACGTTTCTAATATAACTTGTTTTACATACTGGACATTGGTATCATCCGTTTGATAAACACCGTAAGTAGCCAGAGATTCTCTATTCAATGCATCCCAAGCTATATGATTGCCATCGATATAATCGTAGAGCGCTTGGTTGAGAGGTGCATTGAAGGTGTAGTTGCTAATAATATTTTGCAGCAAATTGTAAACTTCATAGCTCTGTAAGCCTATGAATTCCTCGCCTTTTGCCATTATTGCTCTTTTGTAATTATCAAAAGCACTATCAACTATGCTGCCCACACACGTGTTTTTTAGATCTTCCAAGGTCAATGCTGTGGTTCCTTCGCTTGTTGCATAAGCCTGTACGTTCCTAAGAGCAGACTCACTATCTACTGCTTCCAGCTCCAGTGTTTGACTTATACCTGACAGCGGGTTCGTTGCCCTTAGTATAATATGTCCAATGCCAGAAACAGTGAGGTATCCCTGTTGTGTAACTGTTGCAATCTGACTTGGCTCGACGCTCCAGACAATATCCTTATTCGTCGCAATATATGGTGAAATAATTAGTCGGACTGCATTGGATCTATTAGTAGAAATGCGATTAGAGTTTGTATAAAGACTTAACCCAATGGATGTAACAGGAACCCCCGGAACGGGCGTCGTTACTAACAACTCATCCGCTTGGATGACCACCCCTCGAAGTGAAAGATTCGAAAGTGTATAAGTTGTCGAACTCTCGCTGCCTATAAACACGATTTGATAAGAGTTAGTCTCATCATTGTAAGAGAACGAAGGGAAAACACTCATATCACTAAGGGATTTTTCATCGCCGTTAACCTTAACTGTAAAATCGTCAACCGTGTAGCCTTTCAACGAATCGCCTTTAGCGTTTTTAACATCTATGCTGAGAGCTACACTTCTCGTTCCAGGTCCTTGTTGAACAGGCGTGCCTATCCAATTGGATAACGGCGACGGAATTGTATCATTTATTGCCTCTTGAATCGCCGTCCTAGTTAAAAGCTTATAATTACCGCGCTGGAATTCAAGCTCCATTAGATGCTCTGCCACAGCAAGCTGTGAGGTGGAGGAAATGCCATTTAGATCATAAGCACTAAGGATGCCCTCAGCGCCATTGTTGAGCACTGACCAAATGTAAGTGCCATAAAAACCTGACATTAACGCACGTTGAATGATCGGTGCAGCATTTGCGCTATCCACCCATCCTTGCATTCTTGCCACAAAATCCTGATCAGAAGAGGCTGAGAGCAGTGCGTCCTTATCCCTGGTAAGAGCAAATCGATACAAGTCGAGCTGATGTTCGTCCAAATCTTGAAGCCCTGCACGGATCAAATCATATTTGGGAATCAAAGTCATGTTTGTTATCGCTAAGCGGATATCTGACAAGGCCTTCGACAATGATTTATGCACGTTGATTGTGGCAGACGGTTCAGAGATGTTACCAGCGGTATCAACGGCATACAGCACATAGTCTCCATGAGGTACAGACGACAACTTTAATGAAGCTTGCCCGCCCATCGAAGCAAATGTACTTGTGACGGCACGAGAGGTAATTTCCCCTAACCCGCGCGCTGTCCCTTCTGGCACCAAGTAAAGCGTAGCCGCCTCGTTCAATGTGACTGTTATATCTTTCAGATCAAGTTCAACGACTCCTGTTGAGACTGAGGTTAGTATTGGCTGTATCGTATCGTGCTCTGGCAATAATCTGACGTTCGTTAGATGTACTTGGTTAGCATTGGAATAGCTGTCTTTTTGAATTACTTTCTCTGTTTGGCTAGTAAAGTAAATCGATCGGCTTGGAAAATCTAAATTACCGTAGGAATAGATATTCTCAGCCACATAAATCGTTGTAACGTTTCCATTAGCTAGAGCATTTCCTAAACCTTCAGCGTTGTTTACAAACGCAGTAAGATTGTCTATGCCATCAGAGAGAAAGTAGTTTTCTTGAGATACTCGATTAATAAATCCTGTATATCCGCCAAGGCCAATCACCTTAATTGTACCTACGAAGCTGTGAAGTGCTGCTTGAAGCTTCGTTTCGTCATTGCCAACATCGGAATATATATCTAGTGCACCCCATCCCACATGTGGAAATGGATTGAATGAAATTGAAAAACCAGGAGCAGATAGTTTGGTGTTGGAATTGGAACCATACATCCCTGAGAGCTGTACATCTCGGTTGAATACGAACGGTTGGGTTAGATGTATATCATTGAGCAGCAAAATATAAGGAATGCTAGTATCAGCGTGTGCCGCTAATAGTTCGCTTTCACTAGTTACAGCTACACCTTGTTGTAGGTAAAGATACTTATAATTTTGCCCCATATTGACAGTAAATGGCGGCATCGGATACAGTAAATATCCTGATTTATCAACTGTAAGGGTATAAGTTGCATTTGCAGGGATATTGGTAAAGTTGAAAGTACCGTCTGCATCCGATGTGACTGTTTGCACATAGCTGCCGACATCTGCCTGCAGAGTCACGTCCACATTAGATAGCACCGTATTATTATCACCGCTAGCTCTAACAACACCTGTTATTGTTCCGACGGGTAGAAACTCCAGTGTACCGATATTGTTCACATTAGGTGTAACCGTAAAAGCTGTTACCGGCAGTTTCGGTTGATAGTCTGCGATAGCGATAGCTGATACCGTATATCCCACAGGCAGGTTAGTAAATGTAAATTTACCGTAAGTATCGATATAGGTTTTGTAAGTAGTCCCTGGTATTCTAACCTCAGTACCCGTTATAAGATCCCCTGTTGTGGACATTGCGATGCCTTCAACGGTACCAGTGACAGGGTTGAGACTTACAGTGACCGGCGGATTCTCATATTGATTAACCGTCACGGATCTGTCTTGCCCCCAAAAATTATTAGCTGAAAATTGAAGCGTATAGCTGCCTACTGGTAGGTCGCTGATCGTAAAGTTGCCCGTTTCATCCGTATATACCGTTTTGTTTGTTCCTTTGATATGGATGGCTGCGAAGGCTAGATTGCCTCCGTTACTCGAAGCAACGGTTCCCGAAATACTAGCAATAATTTTCTGCATCACCACATTGCCAAAATCCTTGATTTCACCTGTAGCCAGGTTAAAAGGATCTAGAGATACTGTCTCATAGGTAGCTTTCGTGACGACGAGTGCTGCACTGCTGCGCGCCGTAACATCGTTAAATGTAAACCTCCCACTCTCATTGGTGGTCGCTGAAATGCCGTCAAGCGAAACACTCGCACCAGCAACGAAATGGCCATCCTCATCAATTACCGTTCCTTTTACAATGCCTTTAACAGGAGTGAGACTTACTGGAACTGAACTAACCTCATTTTGTGAGACCGTCACCGTTCTGACATCACCGACGTAGTCATCCGAAGAAAACTGTAGTGTATAGTCGCCGACCGGCAAGTTGTTGATCGTAAAATCGCCATCTGCATCGGTTTCAAACATGGCATTGGTTTCTAGGATAGTGATGTGTATCGCTGCCAAATCACCGCCATACACAGAAGTTACCTTTCCTGAAATAGAGCCTTTGGCTTTCTTTATGGTCACATTGCCAAGATCCTTCATTTGGCCCGTAGCTAAATCAAAGGCAGGCACGGCCACCGTCTCATAGGTAGCTTTCGTGACGACGAGTGCTGCACCGCTGCGCGCTGTAACATCGTTGAATGTAAACTTCCCACTCTCATTGGTGGTCGTTGAAACGCCGTCGAGAGAAACATTCGCACCGCTAACTAAATGGCCTTCGTCATCAATTACCGTTCCTTTTACAATGCCTTTAACAGGAGTAAGGCTTATTGGGACTGACGTATTCTCATTTCGTGATACCGTCACCGTTCTGACATCACCGACGTAGTCATCCGAAGAAAACTGTAGTGTATAGTCGCCGACCGGCAAGTTGTTGATCGTAAAATCGCCATCTGCATCGGTTTCAAACATGGCATTGGTTTCTAGGATAGTGATGTGTATCGCTGCCAAATCACCGCCATACACAGAAGTTACCTTTCCTGAAATAGAGCCTTTGGCTTTCTTTATGGTCACATTGCCAAGATCCTTCATTTGGCCCGTAGCTAAATCAAAGGCAGGCACGGCCACCGTCTCATAGGTAGCTTTCGTGACAACGAGTGCTGCACCGCTGCGCGCTGTAACATCGTTGAATGTAAACTTCCCACTCTCATTGGTGGTCGCTGAAACGAGATCAAGCGAAACATTTGCATCAACAACGAAATGGCCATCCTCATCAATTACCGTTCCTTTTACAATGCCTTTAGCAGGAGTAAGGCTTACCGAGACCGGCTGATTCTCAGTTTGTGAGACTGTCACGGAGATGTCTTGGCCTACATAGTCGGTCGCTGAAAATTGAAGCGTATAGCTGCCTACTGGTAGGTCGCTGATCGTAAATTTGCCGGTTTCATCCGTAAATACCGTTGTGTTTGTTCCTTCGACATGGACTTGTACGGATTCTAACCTGCTTCCAGTAGTAGAAACAACATTGCCTGAAATACTGCCAGGGACAATGACAATAGGAGATAGCCTGATTATACCTGTATCATACACATTTTCTGAAACGGTTACACCCGAGATATGCAGAGGCTGGTAACCTTGCCTCATAATGACCAGTTCGGCTATTCCCCTTGGTAGGTTAGTTAGAGTAAATAAACCGTTAATATCCGTTGTGGTTGAATAGGTAGTTCCCGTAACGCTGACGAAAGCTTCACCTAGTAGCTGATTATTGGCGGACGTAACTACACCCCGAATGCTTCCCGTCAGTTGTGGACTGGCTGCTTTTTCAAGAAGAAGGGTTGGTATCGTTGTAAGGCCGTCCTTCGTTATGATAAAGGGTTGTGTAATCCCCGCGTAGGTGTCCTTTGTTACGGTGAGGCTTTGATCACCAGTTGGCACATTGCTCAAGATGAAGTAGCCGTTTGGATCTGTAAGCACAGTCAAAGGGGTGATTGGGTTATTGACAGTAACAAGCGCCGACTCCAGTGTCTGATGGTCGGGGCCATACACATAGCCAGAAACGGAACCGTAGGCAGGGATTTTTCTCAAAATCAAATTACCCAAGTTGCGCGTATCCCCAGACAAAATATTAAAGACTTCAGAAGAAGCCGGGGTGTAGTTTTCCTTGGTGACATGAACTCTCGTTTGATAGGTAATAGGGACATCTATGAATTCAAAATGACCGGAAGCATTCGTCTGCGTGACCATCGTAGTTCCATCAAGATCAAGCGTAATATCAGCACCAATAACCGCTGCCCCCGTCTCATCTTTGACGAAGCCTGTAATGGTTCCTTGGAAAGCCTGCTGGTTGAAGGGCTGAATTTGGCCTAATAGGTTTTGAATATCGGCTTTACCGAATGTGCTTTGGCCCGTAATAGCGCTGGCGGCTTGGCTATTGGAAATGGCTTTCACCACATCCTGAATATCAACTCCATTATGATCTTGATCGAGCGTATAGCTGGCGAACACCGATGTCGGCAAAGTTGTAGACAGTAAACAAATACTTATAAAAACCTTTAACTTTCGCATATGCACATCTCTCTCCTACTTAAAGCTATTCCACTAATTTTGTATAGTTCTTTAGATAGATAAATCGTATCATATGTCGGGAGTTTTTTGTTGGTTTTTGGCGATTTTTGTTAAATTTTATAAATGAAAATTGCCCGAGGGGCTTGTGTGCACCTTTAATGACCAAAAAGGGCTAGACACCACCTATAAAGGTAGCGCCTAGCCCTTTTCTATATGATCACACGGTAACTGGCATCAACTGTTCATCGTCACTGTTATCCTTCTTTGTACGAGATAGAAAGTAGACACTTATTAGAATCAAGGAAGCAGCCAGGTAGATACTCAAGTAGCCAACCTGATGCCACATTTCAGCGTATTGACCGCTGGAAATGACATACCTGAACCCTTGAATCGCATAGGTCATCGGTAGCCAAGGATGAAGTGCTTGTGCCCAATTTGGCAGCAATTCTAATGGATAAGTCCCGGCGCTTGAAGCTAACTGGAGGATCATCAGCACGAGAACGACGAATCGCCCTGGTTGATCCAGCCATGTGACCAGCATTTGGATGATCAGCATGAAGGTTAAGCCGACGACGAAGGTAAAGACGTAGAACAAAGGAATGCTCTGTACTTTCAAGTCTAAGATATAGGTGAGAACTGTCGTTGCGATCAAAGCTTGGAAAGTACTCATCAGACCAAAGGTTAAAAGCTTGCTAACGAGTAATCGCAGCCCTGTTGCGCCTGGAATCGTTGTACTTCTGGCCGCATAGATGGTTGTGAACACTAGTGAGCCTGCAAATAAAGCCATGGAAATGAAATAGGGGGCAATCCCATTGGCATAAATCGCAACCTTACGGTCGTCATTGGCTGTAATCTTTACTGGCTCTGCTAACATTTTAATGGTTTTGTCGTCTGCCTTGACGGCAGCTGTTTGCTTCGCGGCATCGTTTAATTTGGAAGCCAGCTGTGCGCTGCCGTCTACCAATTTCGGTGCGCCTGCATCAAGCGCAGTCGCACCCTCATTAAGCTGCGCGGCTCCGCTGGCTACTTTACTAATGCCCGCAGCCATTTGAGTCATGCCGCTGGCCAGATCTCCAGCCCCGGTGCTGACTTGCGCCGCGCCGCTCTGTAGCTTGGTGCCGCCAGCAGTTAGCTGAGGCAATTTCGAATTAAACGCGCGTAAGCCATCGTACAGCTGCTGCCCACCCGTTTGTAATTGTGTGGCTCCCGCAGTTAATTGCTTCTGTCCGTCACTTAGTTTCTCAGCACCTGCGGTTAGCTTTTGCGTTCCTGAATCGAGTGTCTTACTGCCAGTGAGAAGCTGCTTCTGAGCCGTAGTTAACTTTTTGTTTCCCTCTGCGACCTCTTTACTAGCTGCAAGGAGTTTGGTGACTGTCGCATCGGAAGCTAGATCAGGATGCGCTGCGACCAATGCCTCAAGACCCGAGGCGACTTGTGAGGAGCCGTCTTCCAATTTCTCACTAACGCTTACGGCCGATGTAAGGCCATCTACTAATTGCTTGCTGCCCGTGGAAGAGGAAGCAAGGCCAGAGGCTAATTGATCCGCACCTGTTTGAGATGCTTGCAGCCCTGTCACTAAGGAAGACGTGCCGGCTAATGTTTTCTGAGCGCCTTGTTCAAGCTGTGCGCCCGCGTCTTGTAATTGGTTCACTCCGCTCGATAGTGCGGCGGCGCCTTTGCTAACTTCCAATGCGCCTGAGCTTAATTGGGAGGCACCTTTTTGCAGCAAACCAGCATTATCGTCCAATTGTTTGGTGCCGTCCGCAAGGATGACCAAGTTGGATGTGACTTTATGAATCCCATCACTTAAGGATTGTGCGCCAGCATTAAGATCGGAGGCTCCTTTACCAGCTTCGCTGAGCCCATTTGAAATGGTTTCGAATTCAGAGAGAATGCTTGTGGAATAGGCTTCCGTCAGCGTTTTGGACAACTTGTTTTTCAATTCCTTCGTTGCGCTTTCCCCAATTTGACCAGCAACAAAGTTGTAATAGCTGTTGGATTCGAAAATGATGTCCGCCTGCTTCGGAGTGGCGCTAGTAATCGATGCCGCATCTGCCGAAAATGAGGGAGGGACCGTAATTGTGGCATAATAACGGTTATTTCTCATCCCCTGCGCGGCTTCCTCAGCACTCATAAAGCCCCAGGAAAAGCTTTCATTTTTGCGCAGTTCATCCATAAACTCATTTCCTATATTCCGTGCTTCCCCTTCAAAATTCGCGCCCTGATCCAGATTGACGACGGCGATGGGCAATTTCTCAAGTTGGCCGTAGGGATCCCAAGTCCCTTTAATTAAGAATCCGCTATATAAAATAGGGACTAACGCGACAGCGATAAAGGTGATGATCAGCATGGGATTCTTAATAAAGCGGCGGAATTCACCAGCAAATACTTGTGTCATGTTTTTCAATGGCGATGCTCCTTTACAATATAGAATAAATATGTTTCACATAATTAGTCGACTATATTTCTTGATAAACGCACTCGTCTTATGAAGACGGCGTAGTCGTTTATTGTGTTTGACAATAGTCGTTAATGATGTTCCCTTTTTCTAAGTAATTATGCGAAAGATGCTGTTGTTCCATCTGGGAGGGACTCAGTTAGATTGATTACTGTATAATACCACTTACAAATGATAAAATAAATTTAAGTTTAATTTATCATAATAAACAAAAAATTAAGGATGAGTGCCATTGAACATCATACAGCTTCAGTATTTCATTGATTCAGCTGAGTCTGGTTCGTTTACAGAAACCGCCAAAAAACATGGGATTACCGTTCCCGCCGTCAGTCAATCCGTAAGCCAGCTAGAGAATGAATTAGAATCTACGCTGTTTACCCGTTCCAAAAAAGGGATTGCTCTTACACAGGATGGGTTTAAAGCCATGAAATATGCACGTACCATTCTAACCAACGTCCGAAATATGAAAAATGAGCTCTCGAAGTCGAATCCCATCAATGCAGGAAATATCGTGATCGCGACGATACCAGGGATGGTTTCATTAGTTACCAATACGACCATTACTTTTATGGGGATCTATCCTCATATTAATGTTCAACTGCTGGAGGGAGATAATACAGCGGTCATGAATCAGGTTATGAAAGGGGAAGCGGATATGGGTTTCGTATCCTTGTCGCGCGAGAGTCAGGACGAATCTTTCACATGGGAGCCTGTAATTCGCGGGGAGGCTGTCATCGTTGTGAATAAGCACTCACCATTGCGATTTTTAACGGCCATAACAGGTTCTGAATTACATAATGAAGTTCTCGTTATATATAAAGACGCTTATATTGAGAAGATTGCAGCGGAGTTGATTTCCGGAGATACAGGGAACCGAATTGCGTTAACGACCAATAACACCCAAGCCATCATGCAAATGGTGAGCCGCGGCAATGCCATTACGATCGCAACGGATTACATTGTGACTACAATGCCAGAGAATTTCAAGAGCGAGGTTGTCACGATACCGATCGGGAAATACAAGAAGTACCCCAATTATTTGTGGCGGATAACGAAGAAGGATGTGGAGGTGTCTACGATCATTAAGGAGTATACGCAGCATTTGTTTGCGAATTTGGAGTGAAAGGTTATCCCCCAAAAGTAATAACCACATTCCCCTTTTTCCGCCCTGTATCCACATACCTGTGAGCCTCGGCCAGCTGTTCCAACGGATAGCATCGATCGATCACTGGTCTTATTTTTCCCGTCTCAAAAAGCTCTGCGAGAAACACAAGATTTTCTTTCTTCTGCTGCAAGCCCGATGCCGTAAATTTGGCTTTTTTGCTGCCGAACTTTGAAGTCCAAAGCATGTGAAGCATAATACCCAGTGTTGGAACCGTGGAGAGATAGACACCTCTTGGGGAAAGCGAGCCCCTGCATTGTGAGAATGAACGCTTGCCTATCGCGTCGAAAATCACGTCATAGGTCTGACTGTTTTTGGTGAAATCCGCCTTCGTATAGTCAATGATCTGGTCGGCTCCCAGTGATTTCACTAGCTCTACGTTCGTGGAACTGCACACCCCCGTAACTTCTGCCCCGAAGTACTTAGCCAGTTGTACAGCGTAAGCCCCTACAGATCCGGAAGCGCCATTGATCAATACCTTTTGTCCACGTTGGATATGTGCTGTATCTCTAAGAAATGTCAACGCGGTTAAGCCGCCATCACAGAGACCTGCAGCCTCGTCATAGGTCGCATTGGCCGGTTTCAGGCTAACCGTTTTATCTTCCGGCAGACACATGTACTCTGCGTAGGTCCCGAATGTTGTAGGGCTAATGCCAAAAACGTGGTCGCCTGTCTTGAATGACTTCACATCTTTGCCCACTGCATCAACTTCACCGGCTAACTCCACGCCTAATATCATATGTTTCGGTTTGCTTAGACCATACATCAATCGGATGATAAAGGGGTCAGCCTTGCGAAAGGCGCAGTCCGAAGGCGTTACGATGGCTGCATGTAGTTTAATCCGCACTTCATTGTCCTTGGGGGTCGGCTTTGCTACCTCATTGAGCTGAAGAACCTCGGGTGTTCCGTACTTTGTACATACAATCGCTCTCATTAGAATCCCTCCTGGATAGTAGTTGGACGTTGTCACACCTGTTCATCCTCGATGAAAAATACTTCTTCCAACGGTAACTTGAAGACGCGAGAAATGCGAAAAGCTAATTCCAAAGAAGGGGAGTATTTGCCCTGTTCGAGGGCTACGATGGTCTGCCTTGTCACCGCGACTTTATCTGCTAACTGCTGTTGGGTCATTTCATCCTGGTTAAAACGTAATTTCCGTATGTGATTGCTAATCAGACTTTTGCCCATCTTAAACTCCTTTCCGATAATGGTAGAGCTGTGTGAATACACCAGCCATCTCAGATAGAAATCCTGAGAATATAAGAATGATGAACATGGTAGAAGGTGACATATCCATGACCAGGGATCCCATTGCTAGAAGAAAGCCAAGCGTAAACACATAGTGGGAATTTCTTGTGGCTTTCAAATCAATTAACTTGTCGAGTTCATCGGAGAAGGAGGGTTCCACTTCCTTGGTCGTTATGCGGTAGATGATATTGAAGATAATGGCGATGATGATTTTGGCTACAATGGACACTGGGATTAAAATTAAAATGGCAGCCGCCCAAAAGTGGAAGGTTTCTGTCGTGTCCATGCTCGTATCCTGAACCTTTTGAAATACATACAAACAATAAAAACCGAAAATCAGCAAAGTGCTTATGAACGAGACGATATGCTTTTTCTCTTGATAGGACATCGTTCCATGCCTCCTGTATGTTCATTTTTACCTTTGGTAAAATATTATATACATAATGTAACGTATAGTATACATGAAGTCAACTTCACAATACACCAAATGCGAAATATTTTTAACGAAGATAAGTGAAAGTTCAAAAAGAGATTAGTAAGGCCATGAAGTGTTATAATCGCGGTAGACTGAAGCAGGTAAAAGGGGATAGCCATGAGCGTAATTCGTTTGGAGAACGTCACGAAGAAATATGAAGACGCTATGATTTTTCGCGATATTTATTTTAAGGTGAGTCAAGGTGAGCGAATCGGCCTAATTGGACGGAACGGTGCCGGGAAATCGACGGTTTTTAAGCTAATTATGGGTAAGGAAGAGCCTACGTCAGGCAAAGTAGAGGTTGATCCCCAGATTAAAATAGGATACTTCTCGCAATTTTCGGAAATGACCGGAAGCTTGTCTGTTCAGCAAGAGCTGGAAATGTGTTTTGAGCAAGTTGCTCTTATCGAACGAGAACTGCAGGAAGTTGGAGAAAAGTTGGGTCTGGTCACCGATGATGGTGAAATGGACATGCTGCTGACGAGGCAGGCTGAGCTATTTGAGCAAATGGAGCATTTGGACGGGTGGAACGTATCCGTTGAGATTAACACGGTGCTTACGAAGTTAGGCTTCAATGAACGGTCGCGGCATCAGCCTATTGATGAATTGTCCGGCGGTTGGAGAAACCGTGCCGCGCTTGCCAAAATGCTCATAGAGCTGCCTGATGTTGTCCTGCTGGACGAGCCAACCAATTACTTGGATATCGAAGGTATCGCTTGGTTGGAGCAGTGGCTTTATCGGTTCAAAGGCGCGATGATTCTGATCTCCCATGACCGAGAATTCATCGACAAAGTGGTCACGCAAGTAATCGAGATCGAGAACTATCGTTTTCAGGAATACGAGGGGAATTACACCGACTATATCCGCAAAAAGAAAATGCGCAAAAAGGAGCTCGACCGCCAATTTGAGTGGGAAGAAGAGCTGCTCCTCATGGAGTCGGAAGCCATCGACAGCCGCACCAGCAAGAAATCGTCCAAGGACCGTCTCTCGCGTCAGCTAGCGGATAACAAAAAACGGATTGAACCGCACCCGGTAAACGTGCTGATCACGGATATTTATGAGCGCCTGCGTTTTCCGGATGAGCTGTGTGAAGTGAAGCAAATTGGCCAGACTTACGAAGGTCGGACTATTTTCCAGAACGTAAGCTTCGATATTCAAAAAGAAGACCGCCTAGTCATCGTGGGTCCGAACGGAAGCGGGAAATCCACGCTCATTAAGGTACTTACGGGTCAAGAGAAGCCGGAGTCCGGCGAGGTTATCTGGGAAAAAGGTGTCAGCTACGCGTACTTTAACCGGATGTGGGAGGAGCTTAATCCAAAGGATACCGTTAGTCACACGGTGAATACATACGGTTTGGGACTGGACGCCCCACGGAAAAAGGTGAACAAATTCCTAGCCATGCTGCAATTCTCGGAGATGGATCTGAGCAAGTTCATCGGGAACCTGTCTGGCGGGCAGAAGGCAAGGGTCGCGCTAGCGAAATGTCTACTCTCCGGCGCGGCGGTCATCATCTTGGATGAGCCGACGAATCATTTGGACTTAATGAGCATTCAAGTCATGGAACAGGCATTGATTCATTTCCCTGGCGCCGTCATAACGGTAAGCCATGATCGGTTCTTTATTGATAAAATCGGCACGAAAATGCTGACATTTGATCCGACGACAGGGGTAAGTGAGCAGAATTTATAGGAGCAGGCGAAGTGGACAGAAGAGGGTTAGGCCTGTTGTCATCGAAGCGGAATAAGGTCTAGGATTTCATATGTGACATGGAAAAAGGCAATAACAGTTTCGAGTAATCGACCTGTTACTGCTCTTTTTTGTTTTATAAGACGCTACTAGTTAGCCTTACCCGTGTTCTTTCAAAACAGAGGTCTTGGCGCTCTCCTCTACCTTCCTCAAGTTGTTCCAGTTCACGAGAACAGTTCCTGTGATAATCGTAAGGACGCCAAGACCCATGACCCATGTGAAAGTCTCGCGATAGAAGATCACGCCAACCGCAAGGGCGATGGGGGGCGATACATAGAGCCAGGTCGAGGGAAAGACCGGATTGGTCTTTGCGACAAGCCAATAGAAGAGGCTGTGCCCGACCATCGAGCCGATGATGATGAGATAGAGAAGCGAACCGATAGCGTTCGGTTTCAACAGGTTTTGGACGTGGATATGCTCGGTGAATGCCGACAAAATCAGCAGCAGTAAGCCGCCAAACATCATTTGGGCAGCATTTAATCCGATAGGTGACGTGCCCGCGAATCGCTGAATGACGTTTTTAGAATAA
This sequence comes from Paenibacillus sp. J22FR5, assembly GCF_059691975.1. Classification (NCBI taxonomy): domain Bacteria; kingdom Bacillati; phylum Bacillota; class Bacilli; order Caryophanales; family Paenibacillaceae; genus Paenibacillus; species Paenibacillus sp. J22FR5. The sequence goes on from NZ_JCAUAN010000012.1 coordinate 125,243, forward strand.
AGCGCGCCTGATGCATAGCAGATCTCGCCAATCAGTATACCTAGGCAACCGATGATTGCAAATTTGTTAGTGGAGATACTGACATTTGGAAGCAGGAGCAAAATAACTCCGCCGAATCCGATCATGCAGCCCCAGAGTGAACGGAGCGTCGTCTTATGCCTCATCACTGTGGTCTGAAGAATGAGAATCATAAGCGGTCCAGTAGCTGATAGCACGGCGGCGATGCCAGAGTCGATATATTGTTCGGCCCAGTATAACGTCGAGAACGTACCGAAAGTAAGCAGCATCCCGTTAAGCAGCATTTCTTTGCGTAAAAGCAGCGTAAACCGTGCTTTTCCTCGCCAGACGGTCCAGACCAATAAGATCAAGCCAGCTACGAAAAAGCGCAAGCCTGCTGAGAAGAAAGGCGGTGTGGATGCATCCATCCCTACTTTGATCGCCAAAAAAGTCGTGCCGAAAATGATACATACGAGTAAGTAGTTAAAAAGAATCATAATTGCTCCCCCTCTTGTTAGGTAATCATATAAGAAGATGAGTAGAACAGATTGTGCCGAACAGAACAGATTGGAAGCGTAATAGGGTATAATGCAGAGAAAGGATGAGAGGGGAGAGCGAAGTATGAGCAAGGGGAGTTCAACGCAAAAGAATGGCGGATTTCTGTTTAGGAAAGTGTACGATCACCTGCTAAGTCGGATTGAGCGCGGCGAATGGAAGGCGCATGACAAGCTTCCCTCTATTCGGTCTCTAGCTGAAGAATTGCAGGTTCATCGGCTCACTGCTTTTCGTGCCTGCCAATTACTGAAACAGAACGGCAAAGCCTATGTGAAGGACAAATCGGGGTACTATATAAGTCCACATACGCCGGGGCTGGAGCCCTTGGGATTCGTAGAAAGCCATCCCAGCCCTGCACCAGGCCACTTGAAAAATGACTTATCCCAGATTCAGCAGCTCCCAGCCCTGTATCAATTTTCACAAGCGCTGATTGATCCGAATTTGCTGCCTAATCTTTTTATGTCGGAGCATGTGAAGCAGGCTTTCGATATGTATCCGAAGGTCATGGGCACTTACTCTACCGTGCAAGGGGATGAGGAACTACGGACTTTTCTATGCAGGTATATGGAGAAATCGCTCCGTGTCCCGTTAATGGTGAGTGAAGTGGTCGTAACAACGGGCGCTCAGCAAGCGATTGATTTGTTATCGCGGGTGTTTATTAGGCCGATGGATGCCATTCTAGTGGAGAGACCGACGTATAGCGTCGCTATCGATATTTTTCGGAATCAGGGGGCACGAATTTATGCCGTTGATATTCATCCGGGCGGATACGACTTGGAGCAGGTTGAGATGTTTATGGCAAAAGTCAAACCACGCTTCTTCTATATGAATCCAACGTTTCATAATCCGACTGGTTACACCGTGCCGCCAGCTCAACGCAAGCAGCTTGTCGAGCTGGCAGAGCGATATCAATGTCTGTTGATCGAAGATGATGCGTTTCGCGAAATGTATTTCGACCAGCCACCTCCACAGCCACTGTTTTCCTATGATACAGAAGGGTGGGTCGTATATCTCCGCTCCTTCAGTAAATACATAGCACCTGGCTTACGTATTTGTGCCGTGATTGGCAGGCGATCGGTGATCGAGCCCTTGCTCATTGCCAAATCGCTAGCGGATAACGGAACGCCACTCCTGAATCAAAAGATTTTCCTACACTACTTCAAGTCGGAACGCATGCAACAGCATCTAGAGAAGCTGCGCATCGCCCTCCAAATTCGAAGAGATATCGTGGAAGATGAATTAGCGGAGAGCGGATGGGAATGGGCTCAGCCACAAGGCGGTCTGAACCTGTGGTTGAAGCTCCCAACGCATCTTTCTGTAAAAGCCTTGCAGGCCGAAAGCCTTCGGCACTCGATTTCCTTCGTACCCGGGGTTATTTGCGATCCCATGCTAGAAATGGATGCGTTCATCCGAATAAGCTATTCCTTCATTAATGAAGGACAATTGCGAGAGGGCGTTAAGCGACTCGTGCAGATCGCCCAATCGGTCACCTAAGTTTCCAAGTCTATAAACGCACTAGGATACTGTCGAATGTAAGCCGCTATGCCCTGATGAGCGCGAGATCATTTGCGGCCAGAAGCGGCTGGAGTCGGAGCGGGTGCCTCTCCTTAAGGCGGGGATCATACAATAGCGCTAGTCTCCTAAGCCAAATCCAGCTCCAAGACAACCGGACAATGATCGCTTCCCAGGATGTCACACGCAATTGATGCCTCGATAATCTTAGGTGCTAAGCGCTCTGACGCGAGGAAATAGTCAATCCGCCATCCCACATTCCGAGCGCGAACGCCTGGCATATTAGACCACCAAGAATACACATCCGTTCGCTCGGGGTACAAGTGTCGGAACGTATCGACGAAGCCTGCTGCCAGCAAGTCGGTCATCTTGCCACGCTCCTCGAGGGTGAATCCGGAGTTGTTGTGATTGCCTTTGGCATTTTTCAAGTCGATCTCATGATGGGCGACGTTCAAATCCCCGCATACCAATACAGGCTTGACCGCATCTAATCCGATCAAATAGTCACGAAACCGGTCCTCCCACTCTAACCGATAGGGTAATCTGGATAAATCACGTTTGGCATTCGGTGTGTACACCGTCACAAGGTAAAAGTTCTCGAATTCCAAGGTCAGGATGCGACCTTCCGGTTCAGAATCTTCTTCGATGCCGTAACGGACAGAAAGTGGCTCCACTTTCGAAAAGACAGCCGTACCAGAGTACCCTTTCTTCTCTGCGTAGTTCCAATATTGCTTATAACCCTCGCCGAGGTCGAGGTCGATCTGTCCCTCTTGCAATTTCGTCTCCTGCAAGCAAAATAGGTCAGCATCAACCTCTTTAAAATAATCCGTAAACCCTTTATTCACGCAGGCTCGTAAGCCATTTACATTCCACGATACGAGTTTCATTGTCGGTTCTCCTAGCTCTCAGCTATGATTTTATAATCTAAAAACCAGTGTACCACATGTTCGCTCTATAGTTCTTCCACTATTGCGGTATCTTATTTGGGATCGCCAGCGCATACAAGCAAAAACCACTCTAAACCATCCATTCCCTCTCACATGTCGGTCCCAGGGTGTAAGTGATCAAAATGCTGAAACAAAGGATACCAGCCCCCCCCCCATTTCCTCAACAAAATGAAAAAACGCCCTCTCGCCAAATTGGCAAAAGGACGTTCCTCGTCTCTGAGCATAGTATAGCAAATCCTCCAATATAAGAAAATACCATACCTGTTCATCAAGATTATTGATTTAATATCGCTCGCAGCCCATGCTATACTTTGTTTATCCAACTAAACGTATCGGTTTAATACATCAACTGTGAAAGTGAGGGTCCCCCAATGACCAACATATATAATAATTTAACAGAACTAATTGGCAACACACCGCTGCTTGAGCTCTGGAATTTCAATAAACGACAAGAGCTAGAAGCACGAATTGTTGCGAAACTGGAGTATTTTAACCCGGCGGGAAGCGTGAAGGATCGCATTGGCTACGCCATGCTGAAGGATGCGGAACGCAAAGGGAAAATCAATCAAGACACCGTCATCATTGAGCCGACGAGTGGAAATACGGGCATCGGCCTTGCCTTTGCGGCTGCTGCCTTGGGCTACCGGTTGATCATCATTTTGCCGGATTCGTTCAGTGAGGAGCGCCGCAAAATTGTCAGAGCGCTAGGCGCAGAGCTTGTGCTCACGCCAGCCGCCGAAGGCATGCAAGGGGCGATTCGGAAAGCAAAGGAACTAGCTGCTGAATTGCCTAACTCGTATATCCCGCAGCAATTTAGCAATCCAGCCAACCCCGACATTCATCGCACAACAACAGCGGAAGAAATATGGCGAGATACGGGTGGGAAGGTTGATATTTTCGTAGCAGGCGTCGGTTCAGGGGGAACCATTACTGGTGTCGGAGAGATTTTGAAGCAGCGACATTCCGATGTTCAAATTGTTGCTGTGGAACCTACAGATTCGCCTGTACTTTCAGGCGGCACACGTGGCGTGCACCAGATTCAAGGTATCGGCGCTGGTTTTGTGCCGGATAATTTCAACCGTGCTGTCGTGGATGAAATTATCACGGTAAGTAACGAACAGGCGATGGAGACGGCACGCCAATTGGCCAAGAGCGAAGGGCTTCTCGTCGGTATTTCATCGGGAGCAGCAGCATACGCAGCGGTCCAGTTAGCAAAACGACCTGAGAATAAAGGGAAGACGATCGTCGTCATCCTACCTGATACCGGTGAGCGTTATTTGTCGTCGACCCTTTTTTCGGAACTCGAATAGGTGAATGTAAGAAATCCAGGAGACTATGGGATCATCTCATAGTCTCTTTCAGTTCGGGCAGAAGCCCGGTGTCTTGGCGCAAAGGAGCTTCGCATACTTCGGATCGAGCTTAGCCAACTCGTTGAAATAACCGCTAACGGCATGATTACCTGCAAACGAGCCTGTCGGAAATACGAGTTCGACGGCTTTTTTTACATGAATATAGTGATAGAGATCACCCGTACGAGGCGATTTATATACAAGAGGGGGCAGTGAAGGAACCATATCGTTACGATTATACACGCGATAGTGGGGCCCCGTTTTACGATTATATTGATTGGCGAATGTCGGATTACCGACCCGTGGAGAACCGAAAGTATACACGGACGGATCCTTATACTTGGTGTTCGTTGCCAAATCGGCAGCACATAAGGTGGCGAGCGATCCGCCGAGACTATGCCCTGTCAGGTAGAGCTGTTTTTGTGCAGATAATTTCGTCATGGCCGATAAGATCTGTTTGCGAGCAGATTGATAAATATCGAGAAACCCTTGGTGAACAAGACCGCCTTCCTTGGCATAAGGGTACTTAGTCTGTCTCGCAATGGCATCGGAAATCCAATCCGAGGTGGTCGTTGTGCCTCTAAACACGATCGTAATTTGACTATCGGTTTCCGTAATAAAGCCGAACAACTCCCGTCCGCTGAGGAACGAGGTTGCTGTGAAGGAAGAAACAATCCGATAGTTAGCGGGCAAAATAACGCCTTCCGTCCCTTGTTCCAGTTGGGTATAGCTCTGACCGCACATCGCCGCGAGGCGAATGGCAGTTCGCGTATCCATAGAGTTGCTGAACATGATTCCATGCCTCCACAGCCAGGATAAGTTATACCTATTCATATGAAAATATTGGATGCCCGTCCTCCGACAACTGCCTATTTGTGTGAGGTTTCAGGTATAATAGGCACAGAAAGGTGGAGAAGACATATGCTAAAACGCTTTTTCTCGTACTATCGCCCTTATAAGCACTTATTTATTTTGGATTTTACTTGTGCGGTGGTGGCAGGGTTGCTGGAGCTCGGGTTCCCGCTGGCCGTCAATCAGGTTATCGATAAATTGCTTCCTGCTGGGAATTGGGCGTGGATTATTTGGGCTTGCGTAGGATTGTTGGCCGTCTATGCGCTGAATACACTGTTGAACTTTATCGTCACGTATTGGGGGCACAAGCTGGGGATTAATATAGAAACGGATATGCGCAAAAAGATGTTCAACCATCTGCAGAAGCTGAGCTTCCGGTTCTATGACAACAATAAGACAGGTCAGCTCATGTCGCGTATGGCCAACGATTTACTTGAAATTGGTGAGGTAGCCCATCATGGTCCGGAGGATCTGTTTATTGCCGTGATGACACTCATTGGCGCACTTCTGCTTATGCTGCAAATTAATGTGAAGCTTGCTTTGCTAACGTTCGTCATTGTGCCGTTTTTATTATGGATTGCGGTGTATTTTAATCAGAAAATGACCAAAACCTTCCGTCGCATGATGGGTGATCTCGCCGATATTAATGCAAGAGTCGAAGATAACATCGGCGGTATTCGTGTGGTACAAGCTTTTGCGAATGAAAGACATGAAAAGAAGTTGTTCGAGGTGAATAACGGTCGATTTCGATTGACGAAGCTGGCGTCCTATAAAATCATGGCGTGGAACATTTCCTTAAGCTATATCTTAATGCGTTCCGTTACCGTATTCGTACTCATCTGCGGGACATGGTTTGTTATCGATAAGCAAATTTCCTATGGCGAATTTATAGCCTTTGTTCTATTAACGAATGTGTTTCTTGGGCCGATTCAGAAAATCAATAACGTCATTGAAAGCTATCCGAAGGGAATCGCTGGATTCAAACGCTATGTGGAAGTCATAGACACCGAGCCTGAGGTTGCGAATCACCCGAATGCGATCAAGGTCGATCATCTCGAGGGTCAAATTAAGTTCAACTCTGTATCCTTCGGTTATGGGGACGAAGCCCGCGTGTTGAATAACATTTCCTTGTCCATACGAGCGGGTGAGACGGTCGCTTTCGTCGGTCCATCCGGGGCAGGGAAGACGACCATCTGCTCCCTGCTGCCTCGCTTCTATGATGTGAGCGAAGGCAGCATCGCAATTGATGGACTCGATATCCGTAATATCGAGCTAGAATCGCTGCGCCGCCAAATCGGCATCGTGCAGCAGGATGTGTTCCTGTTCTCCGGCACGATGCGGGAGAACATCGCGTACGGCAAGCTAGGCGCGACGGATGAGGAGATCTGGAATGCTGCGCGACGCGCGCAGCTGCAGGGGTATATCCAGTCCCAGCCGAAGGGACTGGATACGGTGATCGGAGAGCGCGGTGTCAAGCTCTCCGGTGGGCAGAAGCAGCGCCTCGCGATCGCGCGCATGTTCTTGAAGAATCCGCCTATACTCATCCTAGATGAGGCGACATCAGCGCTGGATACCGAGACCGAAGCGGCGATCCAGCAATCCTTGGCGGAGCTGTCGAAGGGCCGCACGACGCTCGTCATTGCTCATCGACTTGCGACAATCAAGAACGCGGACCGCATCGTCGTTGTAACGGAAGAAGGCATCACTGAGCAAGGTGCGCACGAGGAGCTCATCGCTGCCCGCGGTGTTTACAGCCGACTGTATCATGCGCAGTTTAGCTCTTAAGGTTAGGAAGCTTCCCCCTCACGGTTACTTGTGAGAGGTGGAGGCTTTTCTTTTTTTTAGTAAAATGTACTAGTCCTGCCCAAAACCTTCATGCTAAACTATGACAATACGACGACTATTTTACCTAAGGTAAATAATAAATGAGGTGGCACGGATTGAAGTCAATAGGACGATGGCTACTGCTAGGTGCGATCACATTGATCGGTATTTTCTTGCTTAGCAATATCAGGCAGATGTTCTTGGCCGTTCAGCCGGATCAGATCAAAGTGACGGTCAATTCGAGTATTAGCATTCAGAAGCTAAGCGAAATGCTGCCAGGCAGTAAGATTTTGAATGAGAAAAATGGTCTATTAGAGGTTCCCTACGGCAAGTTCTGGGAGTATCAAGGAACGGCGATGACGATCAAAGGCGTGTTGCGATCATCAGTTGTTCCACTGGAGGCGCCTATTATATCTTGGCGTTATTATGGCTATACCGTCATAGATCAGCTGAAAGGATTCCTACACGGCGATTTTGGTAAATACCGCGATCCCTATACACGCAAGGAGGTTGCGATGACGCAAGCGATCCCTATCATGCTGATGAAAACCTGCACGTATTTCATACCTGGCTTGTTGCTTGCGATCGTACTCAGTATGCTATTTGCCCTCTGGGCTTCGATATCAAGGAGAATCGGCCTTGCACTGGATGGTATTCATGCGCTGCTTGTCGGATTACCGGACTTTTTCCTGATTGTTCTTATTCAATTGGGAGCAATTTACGCCACTAGGCTTCTTGGGCATTATGTGCTGCTGATTGTTCAAGTGGGGGACAGAACGCCATTCCTCATTCCCTTCCTTACGATTGCCTTGATTCCGTCCGTGACGATTTATGGGACACTGCGTGTTGCGATAGCACGGGAACTTGGGCGGGATTATGTCGTAACTGCACTTGCCAAAGGGTTAACCCGGCGAGAGGTACTCTTTTCACATGTGCTGCGTAATGTCATGGAGGATGTGCTAGCGATTTTACCTAGAGCAACAACATTGGCATTAGCCAGTATGGCGGTCGCTGAGGCTATTTGTGGGATTGGTGGCTTAGGAGGCTTCATCATATTGCCAATTTACCAGGGGATCACCTCGATGTCCGCAATCTGCGTCGTGCTTGGTTTGGTTGCGATGGCTTTTCATATCCTGTATGCCCTGTTAAGGAAACGTTTTGTGGTACGTGCGGAGGAGGTGGCTAGACCATGAGAAAACGTCATTCTGCCGCTTTTTATGTATCCATCGCTTTTCTGGCCATATTCCTGCTTGTGATGGTGTTCGGGTCCTGGTTGAAGCCGCATGGCATCTCGCCAGAGGACAAAATCAATATGATCCAATACCAAGAAGACGGCAAAACAAGATACAAAATCCCGCCTTATGCGCCAAATAGTACCTTCTTACTTGGGACCGATCATCGGGGCTTCGACATGCTCAGTTTATTATTGAATGGGCTCAAATACACGTTAGGTACTGCCCTCGCGTTAACCTTGCTTCGCTTTGCAGTGGCGTTGCCTTGGGGATTGTGGAGCGGGATGACGGGCAGGGGACGAGGATTTCTCCGATCCTTACAGTGGGCGGTTGCCGCTGTGCCGGCATTTATTTTCCTCTACCCACCGCTGGCGGGGATGTACTACGGTCTTAGGCTCGATCTCGGGACCAAAGCTGACCCACACAACAAACTCTTGTTCAGCATTACCTTCATTATTTTAATTACACTGATCGGCATGTTCCCTTTGGCTCATCAGATTGCAGATCGGACACGCTATTATAGTGGCAAAATGTTCATTGAAGCGTCCCGTCTCATGGGCGGTTCGTTCTGGCATCGGACGCTTAAGCATATCTTCCCCTCGATGAGAAATGAAATGATGTTCATTTTCTTAAGCGAGTTCATGCAGGTGCTCTTCCTGCTCGGGCAGCTGGCCGTATTCAATATCGTCCTCGGCGGTACGGAAACGATTGGCGACGAGGAAGCCGGCTTCCAGATCACCATCAGCACATCCGGTGAATGGCTGTCTCTGATCGCCTATGGAGCACGTTACATTCGTCTGCATCCGTGGATTATTCTCAGTGCGGGTACAAGCTTTGCAGCGCTGTTCCTCTCCCTGCAATTTTTCTTGAATCAGCTCAAACGCCGCTATGGCGAGGAACGGCAGCTGATGTAACAGAGTCGAGCGTCCATCCGGAATAGGATGGGGCTCGGCTTTTTTTGTCGTTGTCTGAATGTGAACCAGCAAATCATGTAGTATTTTCCAGTTGTTTTCCTTTTCAAGTGATATTTCGAGAAATTAAATGTAGTTTTTCCATGGAGTTGACGGGAGAGGAGGGGGTAGTTAGGACAGGCAGATAGTTAGTTTTATCATAAAACTCATAATGAATGTTAATATGGTATATATTATGTGTTATAATATTGAAAAAAAGGAGGCGACCTAAACATGGAGGACAAACAGGACAAAACCAAACGGCTCTCTGTGTATTTGCCGGAGAAAGTGAAATCAGATCTGGAGCAAATGGCGGATGACACAGGCTTGTCGATGACACAGCTGATCGTCATGGCGACGCAGGGGCTGCTAGCAAATTACGCCGCGCAGGGCGGAGCGATTTTTGCCGATTTGTTGTCGGCTAGACACCGAATTCTCCACGAAGTGAAGGAGAAGCAGGTGCTACTGGACGAGGAAAAGAAGAGCATGCAAGCCTACTACGGTGCACGAGCAGAGGAATATGAGCGGATTTATCACCGCGAAGATGCGGAGTTTGGGCAAGAGCTGGCACTTCTGTCCGATATCATTAAGAAGCAGGTGGAGGGCCGCCGAGTGCTGGAAATCGCTTGTGGCACTGGCTATTGGACACAAATTGCTGCGGAAACCGCGTCGCAACTTGTTGGGGTAGACATACGCCCAGAAGTGCTGCGAATCGCGGAGTCGAAGCGATGGTCGAAGGGGAATGCTACCTTTATCGAAGGGGATGCGTATGAGCTATCCGAGATCCAAGGGGAGTTTGATTACGGGCTGGCGAATTTCTGGTTCTCGCACATTCCGCACAATCGGATCGACAACTTTTTACAAGGCTTCCATAAGCGATTGGGCAGCGGTGCGCAGGTTTTTATCGCGGATAACGTCTATGTTCCGGGAAGAGGCGGAGAGTTGATCAGCCATGCGGATAGCGAAGATACTTACAAAAGACGTGAACTAGCCGACGGCTCCAAGCACGAAATTCTCAAGAACTATTTTACCTACGAAGAGCTGAATGACATCTTTCGGCCGTTATCCCAGCATTTGCGCATCTTCGTGGGGGGGAGCTTCTGGTACGTGAGCTATACAGTAAAATAGCCGGATGTCCAAATCCACCTTAGTGCCCCGATGTAAATTTCAGCCCGAGCACACCGACCAAGATCAAAACCATAAACAAGATACGAACTAAACTAATCGGTTCATCAAGAAAAAGAGTGCCAATGATAATCGCGCCGACGGCGCCGATTCCTGTCCATGCCGCGTAGGCTGTTCCGATCGGCAACGTTTTCGTAGCCGAAGCTAAGAAATAAAAACTTACGATCATCCCAAAAATCGTGACGACAGTGGGGACAAGCCGTGTAAATCCGTTGGAAAATTTCAAGGAGATGGCCCACACCACCTCAAAAACACCTGCAATGACTAGGAATAACCATGCCATGGGTTCTCACTCCTTCATGCCTGCGATCTATGTCGTTAGTGCCACAAAAAACAAAGAAAAGCCCGAGAGTCTCGCATTACTGCGTTAGACTCCCGGGCTTTTCTCCCTCCGTGACCACAGCGTATTCGCTGTGTGTTTTCCCTCGGACCAGCCGGCGCATACACGCCTCGGAACCCTAGAAAACGACATGCCGTAATTATAGGATGGCTCACATCTGATGTCAAGTTACACATAATGGCTGTCTGTTCTTACTTCGTTTGGATGCATCCCTGCTGTTCGCTCTGCTCTCGATTATATCTCTGTAATCCGATCTTCATCCGATTGCTATGTAACAACTTCTCAATCCTCCAGCGCAATCCCATTCAGCGCCACATGCGCCCGGAACATATCCATGCCATCCGGCTGCTCCTGCTCGGGTACCCAAGTGCCTGGTTCCCAAATGTTCGACAGACAGATTGAGTGCTCGGCTGCAATGCACGAAGTATCCCTGTACCTCGACACCACCAGCGGCGATCGGTGACTTGCTATTCAGCTGCATCGTAGCCAGTAACTCCTCATCCTTCGTCAGCCAGGCGCGACCATTGATGTACGTTTAGTATACGCGGATATCCCCGTTCAAATGAATGAAGCCCCGCAAGCCGCTCTTACGAGCAGAGCTTGCAGGGCTTCATTCTGTGCCGAGAATATTACTTGGATTCAGCAGTTAGTTGATTGTAGATATCATCCCACAGAACACGTCGGGCTGATACATACCGCTTCGCATAATAGGATTCGCTCAACTTATTCTTAACAACACCTTGATTGGTAGCGGAGTGAACGAATTCACCATCACCGAGGTACATCCCTACATGCGAGATGCCGCTGCCATCTGTGTTGAAAAATACAAGATCGCCCTTACGAAGTTCACTTTTGTCAATCCAGTAGCCTTCTTTGTTTTGTGATTTGGAGCTGTGCGGAATGTCGATGCCGAACTCACCGAACAAGTAGGACGTGAAACCAGAGCAATCAAATCCATTGGTTGTGGTTCCTGCCCATTTGTAGGGAGTTCCTAGGAGCTCGTCTACCTTGTTGTCCATATCGGACGCAGCGAAAACGCTTCCTACACTCATACTCAAAAACAAAACAAGACTAAATACAAGAGCAACAATCTTCTTCAACTGCTTGTCTCCTTCCGGTGCCTACGAGGTTAGCTGGAGGGTTCGGTTGAAGGTTCCCTATGATCCCTGTCTTGCAAGATCAATTCACCCGGAGTGGTTCCCCCGTTTCCCCATAAACTGAGGAATTCGGCATGAAATATTTGGTTTTTTTGATGCTAGTCCCTGTAATTCGTCATAAATAATGAAATTCCTCTTTTCTGCATGAAAAATAGGCTAAGAATATGCTGAATTGTTCGGAAAATAGACAAAAAAAAGCCCCTTTCTCATGGAGAAGGGGGGAATGCCTGCCTATTCGCTGTTTTGCTGGATATTAATTGGATATTTTGGCTAAAAGAAGCTGATATTGAGAGGAAATGCCCCAAATTTGAAAGAAAATATGGAAGAGTGGGTACAACTGATAAATGATTAGCGCTACCAGACCTGCCCACAGGTAGGTGGCTGTGACGGTGACCCCTGCCAATAGTCCTGTGAAAAGTAAGAGGGTGATGGCAAGTCCGACAATCGGCATCGCATAGCGAAAGAAAGAGATAAGCGTCGACGTGATGCCTAGCTTGGCTGCGATGGCGAATTGTACATACATAAACAAGAGCTGCAAGAGAAAGCCGTAGACCAGTAAGCTAAGTATCCAAGGCATAAGTTCGAGGAGAACCTGTTCATAAGAGGAGTTGTGCCCTAGAATGTATTTGGCCTTTGGGAAAATCCAGATCAGTGGAAGCAGGGTAAACGCGATCCGGATGATATAAACAAGTAGGAAGGGAAGCATAAGCTGCTTCATCCCGCGAAAAAAGCGATAACCAGCGTTCTGGTGCGAGTGCGTAAGTGAGTAGAAGACGCCGCCATTCAAGAGAGGGGTTAGCAGCATACGAGCACAGAGGAGTGCAGCGAACCACCAGAGATATGAATAGCTGAGATCTGTTTTGATTAATTGAAACTGGCCTTCAGCTAGGAAGACCTGCAAAGCTTGCTTGGGTTGATCAGCGCCAGGGAAACGATGCATGAGGGGGACGAGTATTCCCTGCACAAGCTTATACAGGAGAATACCCCAGCCCATCTGATACAGGAATAAAATAATCGTGGCAAAAGGTTGCGCCATAGCTGCCCTGAAACCGGATTTGATATAGGTGGCCAACGAGGTCCCTCCTTAAAGTTTTCTTTAGAAAACTGGCTTCGTAAGCATACGCTCAGAGTTTGTCATAAGACGTAAGCCAAGTCCTTACCAGGCGACTGAGCCGAATATAGCTTGCAGGAGCTGAATCATGCCGAGATTCCACCGAATTTGCCATTTTGTGTTTAATTGCGTTTGATAAAAGTTGTTGATGTGCTTATTTTCGAGGATGAGCGTGTATTTCGGATCGATTCGCACCCAATCAACTGGAGACGCATTCGTTAATTTGAACTCGATGCTGCCTTCCTTGCCATCCCACGTTTTATCCAGCGTTGTGCCGTCTGCAAAGTGGAACAGAATTGGCACTTCGGGTGAGTTGCCGCCATGCTTAACGATGCGCACAGTGCTTTCGTAAGTCTGAGCACCCTTACTGCCTTGAGGCTTGACCTGTATACTCTCAACAGAATAATCCATCATCATATTGCCATACACATACTGATTAAAGAAATCATCCCACTTCGTTTTGCTGACATCCTCCACAACCTGTTGGAAATCCTTCGTAGACGGATGCTTGAATTGCCACCGCCCGAAATACGTCTTCATGATACGGTCCATCACCTTGGTACCTACTTGTTGCTCAATGGCTTTCAACACAAGCTTGCCACGCGTGTACACATTTTCTGCATATTGATCATGTCCTGTGTAGTCCCATGCATCTTTCTGAAGTCCATTTGGTGATGTGATATAACTAGATTCAACAGGTAAATTTGGTGCGTCACCGTATTCGGCTTCCATGACTTTATCCTCCGCATAGGAGGTGAAGCCTTCATCGAGCCATGCTTCCTCGAATTCATTGCTGGCAACGAGTCCGTAGAAGAATTGGTGGCCAATTTCATGGACGACTACTCGTTCTAGTTCTAGGTCCGGATCTTTGTCGCTTGCTCCCCAAGCGGTGACTAAGGTCGGATATTCCATGCCGCCGGCCCCATTCCCGCCAGGTGGTGGTACTACGATAGAAAGTGTAGAGTACGGATACGTTCCGTACCATTGGCTGTAGCGCGATAGCGCTTTTTTGGCGGCATACATGTAGCGATCTTTCAAATCCTGATGATTGGGATCGAGGTACAGTTTGATTTTGACCCCAGGAATTTGTGGTGTAGAGAAGGGCTCTTCCACATAAACGAAATGAGGTGACGCCGACCAAGCGAAATCATGGACATCCTCGGCATAAAATTGGTACGTCTTCGTACCATTTTCCGTCACAGCAGGCTTCACAGGAAAGCCTGTGGCCGCCACAATATAATTTGCAGGCACTTGAATTTTTACATCATACATCCCGAAATCAGCATAGAACTCGGAGTTTCCATGATATTGATGAAGATCCCAACCAGGCTCAGTCCGCCCTCTTGTGCCCTTGCGTTCATAAGCGGCTACCTTTGGAAACCATTGCCCTGCCATAACGAAGTCATCCACATACCCCATTCTGGCAAAAGCTGCAGGCAGCTTAACAAGAAATTCGGTACTAATGGTCACGCGTTCTCCAGATCCCACGGGCTTAGGCAGTGGAATTTTGAGCAACGTATGGTCGTCCTTGTTTCCGTCATCCGGCTGCACGAACGACATCCGTTTAGTGAGATCGTCGCCACTATCCGATTTCACGGATAACAGCTCCATACTGCCGCTGCTATCAGCTTTCGCTTCATCCTCTCGCAGCTTCCCGCCGGATTCGCGCATAAACGTCGTTTTCTTTGAAGCGAAGGCGTTCGGATACAGGTGAAGATAAATTTCTTGCACAGGAACAGATCCTGGATTTTCCCACGTGAGCGTTTGTTGCCCTAGGAGCTGCTGCGTTTCTGGTGTGTAGGCAACGTTCATGTGATATTCGGCAATGCGATAGCTAAGTGGTGTTGAGGTTTCTAACGGCGGTTTGCCGTTATCTGCAGGCTGCATGTCCGGTGTTTGAGCAGAAGGTACCTCTTTAGAAACGACAGGAATAGTCCCCCTTGGTGCGGAGGGGAGCAAGGTGTTCGTAAGTAACACTGCGCCGGCAGCAAGGAGCATGACAGCAAACCATTGTACCTTGCGGCTATTGAATAGAGCATTCATATCCATGAGATTCACCCCGCCTAAACAAGCATCTACAGCATGTATATGTAGACAACCTAGGGAATATTTCTGCAAGGGGAAAGAAATGTGAGAAAACCTCTATCGAAGCAATTCAAGGATGAGCGACCGCTACCCTACTCCACAAAGTGACGCTAACCTTCGAAGTAAAGTCCAATTACTTTGCGGGGACCCCGGAAGGGTAAGTGTTATCGCCAAGTAGAAAGACGTTTTCGGGAACCGAAAACTTATACTTTCTAATGTGGAGAGAAATAGGCATGGAAGCCTGCCGCCCCTTGTTCTACTGGAAGACTTTCGCTACAATGAAAGCAAGTCGTCATTTTAACCTAATGTAGAGTGGAAGGTGCCCTTATGGAAGCGGATAAGAAGAAGCTGGCCTTAAATATAGTAAGCTCGAAAGTGAATCACAAAGGCTTCGGTGCAGGAGCTATTGATCTTAGTAACGTCTCGGGGATCATTATTGACGGGGATGAAGCGTATCTGGATGAAGGAACACTGCATGCCAAGAGTAAGATCGAGAAAGGGATCAAATTCTCCACGAACAAAGAGGATGTCCCGAATGGCCGTAAAGCGTGGATTGTGTGGGTGGCGGTTGATCGAACAGAAGAGGGCGCCTACTATGCAGGGATGTCTGCATGCGAAATGTTAATCGATACCGAAGCACGCCGTGGATGGAAGATTCTTGCTGAGCACGTGAACAAAATGGATGGTGCGATGAAGCGCAAATTTATCCTAGATGGGTTGTCTGACAGTGAACGAGCAGCCCTTCGAAACTGTTTGATTGCGCACAACGAAGACTGGTGGAATCGCTCAGATCAAAGCCTCAAGGACGCACTCTCCTAAGCTTTCTTGTGCAAATATGGAGAATATGAACATTATGTGTCATCCATTGTTACATAATGTCGAAGCGGGTATACTAGACCCTAGTGTATGTTACCTCATATACTAGGACAGCAAAAAGGCAGGACTAAGACGCGCTTAGTACTGCCTTTTTGTGTTTTCTTGTAACGGTAAATTAGTCGTTCCACCAGCGTTTAAGGTCGTTCCACCAGGAGCCGTTATCTCCTTTGGAGCCGGCTTTTTGACCGTTGCTCGCATCTGGATTAGCTGGCTTGCCTGTACAATACGTGGTAGGCTCCGTGCCAGAGAGGAAAGCCTCCATCTTGGCGTTCGGGCAGTCCTCATTGGACAATTTGCCGCTCACAGGATCAATGTAAACGGTCGATACCCCCTCTGGGATCGGGAACAACTTCGGCGGAATCGCATCCAAGGTCTGTTCCGTGAAATCCGCGAAGATCGGGGAGGCCAAATGCGACTCGACCGTTGTAATATCGCGGCTCTTGTCATAGCCAACCCAGACTGCGGTGGATAGCTCCGGTGTGAAGCCAACGAGCCAAGCGTCCGTATCGGTCGTGCCTGTTTTGCCAGCAATCGGCCGTTTGATGGTACTGGCGACACGGTTACCTGTTCCGCCTTCCTCGAACACGCTCTCCATTAAATTGGTCATCACATAGGCGACCGCCGGTGGAATCACTTGCTCCTCCGTCGGTTTTGCTTCATATAAAATACTGCCATTCGCATCTTCAATTCGTAAAATGGCGGTAGGTTCTCGATGGACGCCTTGATCTGCAATGGAGGCAAAGGCCGAAGCCATCTCCAGCGGACTCACAGGAAAGGAACCCAGTGCTAGGGAAGGCAGCGGCTTCATCGGTGAAGCTACGCCCAGCTTACGAGCGAAGTCGATGACCTTCTGCGGCCCCACTTCGAGTATCGTGTGCACCGCGTAGATGTTATCCGATTTCGAAATCGCCTGGCGCATATCAATATTCGCATTCGTATACAGGTCATTAAAATTTCTTGGTGTATATTGCTGCCGCCCATCATCGTACGTGAATACGGTTGGTTCACTTTTGACCATCGTGACTGGGGTAAAGCCATTCTGCAAAGCGACCATATAGACGAAAGGTTTAAAAGAGGACCCGGGCTGTCTCGTATTCGAAAGCGCACGGTTAAATTGATTCTCCGTGTAGTCACGTCCGCCGACCATCGCCTTGATCTCGCCTGTACGAGGGTCAATCGCCACCAGCGCAGCCTGCAGATCAGGCTTGCCTTCGAGCTGCTTCGTAATGACATTTTCCGCAATTTGCTGTGCATTCTTATCCAACGTGGTGAAAATGCGAATACCGCCTTCGTCGAACTGCTCTTCCGAAATGCCGAGCTTTTCCGTCGCAAGGTTACGTACATAATCGCGGAAATAAGGAGCTGCGGAAGGCTTCTTTTTCGTTAACGGCTGAATCGTCAGCTTCTCCTTGGCCGCGGCGTCAGCGGCGCTTTGAGTAATGAAGCCGCTGTTTACCATCGTCTGGAGAACGACCTTTTGCCGATCCATCGCATTTTGCAGATCATAATAAGGAGAATAGTAACGAGGTCCTTTCGGTACCCCGGCAATCATGGCGCTTTCTGCTAAGGTTAACTCACTGGCATGCTTGCCGAAGAAAAGCTCTGACGCCGTTTCAATGCCATAGGTGGAGTGCCCATAATAAATTTGATTTAAATAATCGGCGAGAATATCATCTTTACTCAGCTGCATTTCCATTTGAACGGCATATACCGTTTCTTTGATTTTGCGTGTCCAGGTGCGATCATGATTTAAGTATAAATTCCGAGCTAACTGCTGAGTGATCGTGCCTGCTCCCTGTACCTTCGCCATTGCTTGGACATTCACAATGGCCGCGCGCGCGACCGCTTTGACATCGACACCGAAATGATCGTAGAAATGCTGGTCCTCCACAGCAAGTGTTGCATGTATTAAGTAAGGCGAAATTTCGTTCAAGGGAACGACCTGCCGATTCTGACCAGAATAGAAGGTGTCGATTACCTCGCCATGTACATCGTACATTTGGGAGGTTTGCATCGTTTTGGTAACGGGGAGTGTTTGGGAACGCAAATAAACCAGAAAGACGGCTGTCCCAATGAGCAGCAGCAGGCTGAGGGTGACGAAGAAAGAAAATGTCTTCTTAATTCGTCTCATCCACCGCATTGAAGCTGGAACCTCACCTTTCCGTCTAGATGACTGTGTTTCTGATGTTTGTTGGCGGGGCTTCTCATTTGTACTCTCATTCTCAGACATGCACCATACCTCCCTTCTCCGTGCCCAAAGGCGCTACTATCCAGTATGGAAAAGCATAGCAGTCCGTATTCAATGAATTGTAAATATTTTTTGTTAAATGGGCAAAAAACTGAGGAAAATATTGCATTTTGGGGGTAATCAACTATAATACAATTTGTGCAAATATAGAATGTATATGTTCCACTCGATAAATCGGCTATATGTCTAGATAAACACTCTGATAAGTCCTTGAAGGACAGTGTAGTCGTTTATTGTGGTATGAAGGGGCTGGAAATTACAACCCGAACTCGTATGACTTTTTGGGCTGGTGGAACACTGTTAGAGATAACGAATGTCAGGAATTATTCATCCAAATAGAGAAGCGAAAGAAGGGTTACACATGGAATTATGGTACACAGAGAAACAAACCGATAGCTTCGGCATCACAGCGAAAGTCACTGAAACTTACGTTAGAGAGCAAACGGATTTCCAAGATCTATCCATGATCGAAACCGAAGAGTGGGGCACCATGCTTACACTAGACGGCATGGTTATGACAACGGTGAAAGACGAGTTCGTTTATCATGAAATGGTTGCTCACCCAGCGCTCGTTACTCACCCGAACCCAGAATACGTGCTTGTTGTAGGCGGCGGCGATGGCGGCGTGATTCGTGAAATCATGAAACACCCGAAAGTGAAGAAGGCTGTTCTTGTTGATATCGACGGCAAAGTCATCGAGTACTCCAAGAAGTACCTGCCTACCATTGCTGGCGAATTGGACAACCCGCGCGTTGAAGTTATCGTTAACGATGGCTACATGCACATTCATGATCACAAAAATACGTATGATGTCATCATGGTCGATTCCACAGAGCCGGTAGGCCCAGCGGTGGAACTGTTCTCTAAAGGCTTCTACCAAGGCATCTTCGATGCGTTGAAAGAAGACGGGATCTTCGTTGCCCAAACCGATAACCCATGGTTCAAAGCGGATTTGATCCAAACGGTAAATCGCGACGTGAAAGAAATCTTCCCGATCGTTCGTGTATACAGCGCAAACATTCCGACATACCCAAGTGGTCTTTGGACGTTCACAATGGGCAGCAAAAAGCACGATCCACTACAAGTGGAAGAATCAGCAATTCCTGAATTCCCTACGAAATACTACACACCTCGCTTGCACAAAGCAGCGTTCGTGTTGCCTAGGTTCGTAGAAGATTTGATTAAATAAAAGGATCGCTATCGCAGATCCGCATAGAAGAGGAGGCCGATCCGTCGGCTTCCTCTTTTGCGTCTGAGACTTCCTCTCCCCCGGGAGGGAACGAGGATGCGCTATTCGAGCTATTTTTGCCATTTTCGGACCTGAGGCGAACGTCAGTGCGCTATTTCAGCGAATTTGCTCAGATTTAGCCACTTTATAGAGATAATAGGGTATCCACGTTCCCCTTGATCCCGCATTCAGCAGCTTTTGAGCCTAATAGCGCACTGACGTTCCTCTTGATACTACGGCGCAACCCCAACCCAACTAAGCGCTCTTAGCGACTACTTTTCAAAAACAGATTTCAATCACTGCCATACTGTTGTCAGTAGCACTCGCTATACTGTAAACATAAGGACAGGAAATGAACAGCACCAAGCGCAAGCGAGCCTGTACCACCCCTTAGGAGGTTATCGATATGTTTACTACCATTGATAGTTTGATTAAAGAATTTCAAGCGGAATCCGCTACGACACAACAACTGCTGAACACGTTAACGGATGAGTCCCTAAAGCAAGATCAAGCTGACGGCTACCGTCCACTTGGTTATATTGCTTGGCATCTCGTTCACAACGATCGTGGCATGCTGTACGGAACGGGTCTGAAATTCGAAGCGCCATCAGCTGGAAGTCAGCCCCCTACACAAGCCGCAGCAATTGCGGAGGCGTATCGGACGACTACGCAGAACATTCTTAACGCGATTAACACGCAACTGACGGATGGGAAGCTGCAAGATGTGGTTACCATGTTCGGTATGCCGTGGACCATCAGCACGACACTATATAGTTACCTGAAGCACGAAATTCATCATCGTGGTCAATTGACAATCCTGATGCGGCAAGCAGGTCTGCCTGTTATCGGGGCATACGGTCCTGCCAAAGAGCAATGGGCAGCACTAGGGATGCCAATCCCCGCATTATAAAACTTTAGAAGCCTCCAAGTCCGTTTTGTAACGGATAAGGAGGCTTCTTCGTATCCTTTTGCCAACACGGAAATGGGCTCCGAGCGTTGCTAGCACCCAAGTGCATTGAATTTACGTATCCTTTAATATAAACTATTAGCTAACATGCCTTAACTTGACATAAGGTGCCAAGAACTGATGACGTAGAAGAGGGGAAAATCGAATCATGACGGACAAGCAGCGGGTGCGGATTCGAATCGAGAGTCGAAGCGGGAGTGAAACCACAGTGCAGAAGGCGCGGGGAGATCTCTATCGCAAAGGCGATCAAACCTACATCCGCTATGAAGAAGAACCGAACGAGCTAGGGCGGACTGTCACGATCATTAAGCTCGAAGAGAACCAGATCCGTATTATTCGCCAAGGGGATGTGCAAGCGGAGCAAACCTTCGTGCCTGGGGAGAAGCGGACAGGTTTTTATCACACACCACAGCTTCGTATGGAACTAGAAATTGAGACGCACAAGCTGACCTCGGAGGCCATCCATGGAATCGGAATTACGAGGTGGAGCTATGATCTATATGCATCAGGCACGCATGCGGGAGCCTATCGAATCAAGTTGTTAATTCAGGAGGAGTAAGACGAATGGATGTACTAAACGAAGTTAAAGCGAAAGTGAAGCAAGCGATTAAAGAGGCTGTTCTAGCGGCAGGTATTGTCCCTGAGGCGCAGCTGCCAGAAATTATTCTAGAAGTGCCGAAAGAGAAGACGCACGGAGACTTCGCGACGAATGTAGCGATGCAGCTGACGCGTATTGCGAAGGTGAATCCTAGACAGATCGCGGAGCAAGTCATTGCGAATCTCGATAAGGCAGCGGCTAATATTTCCCAAGCGGAAATTGCGGGACCAGGCTTTATTAATTTTAAAATGGATAATGTCTACCTCTACCCGGTCATTGCGGATGTAGCGAAGCTTGGTGACCGATATGGGGAATCGAACGTAGGCCAAGGGCTTAAAGTACAAGTTGAGTTCGTTAGTGCGAACCCGACCGGTTCTTTACACCTCGGACATGCGCGTGGCGCAGCAGTAGGCGATGTTCTCTGTAACGTTTTGGATCTTGCGGGCTATGACGTATCGCGTGAGTACTATATCAATGATGCGGGTAATCAAGTGATCAACTTGGCCAAATCCATCGAAGCTCGTTATTTGCAAGCACTTGGAAAAGAGGCAGAAATGCCAGAGGATGGCTATTTTGGCGAAGATATCAAAGGCTTTGCAACGGAGCTGGCAGCTGCTGAAGGCGATCGTCTACTTAGCTTGTCGGATGAAGAGCGTCGTGCTTATTTCCGCACCTACGGACTCGAGAAAGAGCTCGATAAAATCAAACGTGACTTAGGCCGCTTCGGTGTTCATTTTGATCACTGGTTCTCCGAAACGTCGATCTATGAAGATAACCTCATCCCGCCTGTGCTTCAAGAGCTGCGGGATAACGGTCATATCTATGAAGAAGAGGGCGCAACTTGGTTGAATACGACGCCGCTTGGGGATGACAAGAACCGTGTATTGATCAAAAATGATGGCTCTTTTACCTACTTAACGCCGGATATCGCTTACCACCGCAATAAATTCGGACGCGGCTACGACCGCTTAATTAATATTTGGGGCGCCGACCACCATGGCTACATCCCTCGGATGAAAGCGGCTATGACGGCCCTTGGCTTTGAAGCAGACCGACTTGTCGTGCTGATTGCCCAAATGGTGAGCTTATTTCAGAATGGCGAAAAGGTCAAAATGTCCAAACGTACCGGCAAAGCCGTTACGATGGAAGACCTGATGGACGAAGTCGGCGTAGATCCGATTCGTTATTTCTTCGCGATGCGGAGTATGGACTCGCATTTGGATTTTGATATGGACTTGGCGGTTTCCCAGTCCAATGAGAATCCCGTGTTTTATGTGCAATATGCTCATGCACGGATTTGCAGCATCTTCCGCCAGGCGGAAGAGCAGAATATCGCGGTGCTCCCACTGGAACAGGTGGACCTGTCCCAGCTCACTTCAGAAGCTGAGTTCGACTTGCTGCGCAAGATCGGCGAGCTTCCGGAAGAGATCGCCATTGCGGCTGAGCAGTACGCGCCGCACCGCTTGATCCGCTATGTCTACGAACTGGCGAGCCAGTTCCATAGCTACTATAGAGGGCACTACGTCATCACCGATGACGCAGCTTTAACCCAAGCGCGACTCGCCTTGCTCGGCGCGCTCCGTACGACCCTAGCCAACACGCTCCGCGTGGTTGGCGTGTCCGCCCCTGAGCGGATGTAACACCCGCTCAGCACGAAGAAGCTCCCCTTGACCATTGGTCAAAAGGGGAGCTTCTTCATTTCAAGGCGCAGGGCTCCTCCTGCGCTTGGGCTGTCTGGCGCCACGGGATCGATCCCTCGGCGCCATCTATTCCTGCCCCGCGGCGCGAATCGCTCGCTGGGCATTCAATTGCCCTGGCTGCCAGCGAGCGTTCGTGCGCTTGTTCAAAGAGAGCGAGCAGCGGCGCAGCGCGCTCTTGATTTGCTGCGGCGACATGGACCGCAGCGAAAGCATTAAAGCAATAACGCCGCTTACATGCGCGGTGGCCATCGAAGTGCCGCTGAGTTCGTTATACTTGCCGCCAATCCAAGCGGAATACACACGCTCACCTGGTGCATAAATGTCAATCTGGGCCCCGCGATTGCTGAAGGGAGCTATCTTACCTGTCCGTGTTGTCGCCCCAACGGAGACAACTTGGGAAAACCGGGCAGGGTAATCGATTGTTTTCTTTCTACCGTCATTTCCAGAGGAGGCTACGATAACCTTTCCTCTGTAGTAGGCATTAAGAACCGCTTGCTCCAACGTAGGATTGTACGTCTTCATGCCGAAGCTCATATTAATAATATCGAGGTCGTTTTGGACGCACCAATCGATACCGGCAATGATGTCGGAGACGTAGGCGCTTCCATTTTGGTCAAAAGCTTTAACAGGATGAATAATCGCCCGAGGCGCTACACCAACAATGCCGGACTGACGGCCAGTCGCCGCGATCGTGCCGGCGATGTGTGTGCCATGTCCATTATCGTCGTGGGGCATCAATCCGCGGTTTAATAAGTTAATGCCGCGAGAAATAGAGCTCCGCAAATCAGGATGATTGAAATCGATGCCGGTATCAATGACGCCGATGTGAATATTTTGACCGACGGATTTGTTCCAGATTTCAGGTGCACCGATTTGATCAACCCCCCAAGGAATCGTGCGCGTACGTGAACTGGATAAGATGCTGGCACGCTTCGGTACGGTTTTTCTGCCTTTACCTTTATTTATAGTTAATTTCGTATCAAGCTCGATACGTGTCGTGCTGGAAAAGCTTTTCAATTTGGTATCTGGACACAGCGTGCAGGAGAAGGCATGAATAATGTCTAAAGCCTGAACCTTGGAAAGATTGGAGAGTTCAGACATCATTCGCAAGAGCTCTGATTTGCAAGCGAAGTAGTCCGTCTCTGAGGCGAAATGGATGAGATGCTTTCTAGCTGGTTGTTTAGTGAGACCTAGATCTTCATGAAGCAGATGAAGAAAGGTGGCTGTATCCATCGTGCCATCCCCCCGTTACAACATATGATCATATCTCCCCTATCCTATGTACAGGTCATCTCACTTGACCGTGTCATCGCCTTTATAGAAATAAATGGGTGCAAAGCCGTGTCAGATGCGTAGGTTTAACATAGGATACATAGAGAGGCGCGGGCAGGAGTGTCTCTTTCTCAGGTAGCGGAAACGACTGCTGTTCATCAGCGGGCGGTTCCTTTGGGTACAGTCGCAGGCGAAGGGGGACCTTCGCCTGTATTCCATTTCATGGGTTATTTTCGGTTATATGTATGGATAAACGTACCCGTCCAAGAGGGATGGAGCAGCCGTTTATTTCAAAATATAGATTTTATTAGTTTCACAATAAACAGGCTATATTTCTTGATAAACGCACTCGTCCCTATGAGGACGATGGAGCCGTTTAATTGGGGGTAGTTGCAATTTTAGAAAAAATAGGTTTTACTTAATGAAGATATTGGTTATGGTAGATAACGTAGTCAAGAAATGATCGAAAAGGATGTGCCTTAGATGAGCAGCGAATACACACTCAAAATCACCACAGAGCAAGCACGCGAAATGCCCATGGTGGATTTGGCGTTCGAATTGCTGAAGTCGGCGAATACGCCGTTTTATTACCGTGAACTTATGGCTGAAATTGCTAAAATAAAAGGGCTTTCCGAAGACAATGTCATGCAAGTGATTGCCCAACTATATACGGAAATCAACATCGATGGACGTTTTGCTTGCGTAGGAACGAACCTATGGGGCTTGAAACGTTGGTACCCTGTTGAGAAATCCGACGATGCGGTTGGAAATGCGAAGCGTCCTAGAATCATTAACGACGAAGATGATGATCTAGACGAAGACGTCTACGCGGAAGAAGAAGATACATACGCAGAAGAAGACGAGTATGATGCATTTGGTACCGAAACCGAAGAGGAAGAAGAAGCGGAAGAGGATACTGAATTCTTCGAAGACGAAGAAATCGAAGAGGATCTCGGCGAAGCGGGTATCGAAGAGAGTGATGACACTGATGAGGACGAAGAAGATGATTTGGATGCGGACTCCGATGAGGACGAAGAAGATGATTTGGAAGACGATGACGACGACAAATAACTTGTCTTGACAGTCACTATGCGTTCAGAGTAAACTATTGCATGGGCTTTAAAAGAATCTTAACAATTCGCGCATGCGTTCAAAAAGTGCCCCGTCACTACGGGTGTCACTTTTTTTGTTTTTTTAGCGGTTTTTTTGCATTTTGTTCATGAAAACACTTATTTAGCAGAAGCTAATGCTAACACAACTTTGTTCTGGCGAAACCATAAAGCATTCTGCTTACAGAGCCAGGTTTCTTGCGAAAACTTTTAGCTCATGCTTATGAAGTCAGTTGGATATGATCAGTTTTATACTAAAATGAAGCTTATGAAGCCAGTTTTCTGGCGAAAACTTAGAGGAGGCGTACATAGTGACAAAATACATTTTCGTTACGGGAGGCGTAGTTTCATCCCTTGGCAAAGGAATTACCGCAGCTTCCTTAGGAAGACTGCTCAAGAACAGAGGTTTGAAAGTTACGATCCAGAAGTTCGATCCCTACATTAACGTGGACCCAGGAACAATGAGTCCTTACCAGCACGGAGAAGTTTTCGTAACCGATGATGGTGCAGAAACGGATTTGGATTTAGGCCATTATGAGCGTTTTATCGACATTAACTTATCCAAAAGCTCGAACGTGACATCAGGTAAAGTCTACTCCTCCGTTATTACCAAAGAGCGCAGAGGCGAGTACCTTGGCGGCACTGTTCAGGTTATCCCGCACATTACCAATGAAATTAAAGAGCGTGTTATTCGCGCAGGTCGTGAAGCTGGGTCCGATGTGGTTATCACGGAAATTGGTGGCACTGTAGGTGATATCGAGAGCTTGCCGTTCCTGGAAGCGATTCGTCAAATGAAAAATGATATCGGCCGCGAGAACGTCATGTACATTCACGTTACGCTGATTCCTTATATCAAGGCAGCTGGCGAAGTCAAAACAAAACCAACGCAACATAGCGTTAAAGAACTACGTGGCCTTGGCATTCAACCGCATGTGATCGTATGTCGTACGGAGCATTCTTTGACAGAAGATATGAAGCGTAAACTAGCTTTGTTCTGTGACATCGATCCAGCGGCAGTTATTGAGTGTAAAGATGCAGAAACCCTTTATGAAGTACCGATGATGCTTCGTGAGCAAGGTCTTGATGATTATGTTGTAAATCATTTGAAACTTAACACGAATGAACCGGATATGAAGGAATGGGAAAGTCTCGTTCGCAAAGTGAAATCCTTGACGAAGAAGACTGAAATCGCAATCGTAGGTAAGTATGTTGCTCTTCATGATGCCTACCTTAGTATTGTGGAAGCATTAGGTCACGCAGGTATCGATAACGATTCCGAAATTGATATCCGCTGGGTCAATGCCGAAGATATCTATGATCATAACGTACATTCACTTCTCTCAGGCGTGCAAGGTATTCTGGTGCCAGGCGGATTTGGTGATCGCGGGATTGAAGGGAAAGTAGCAGCAATTCGTTATGCGCGTGAGAAAGAGATTCCTTTCTTCGGTATTTGTTTGGGTATGCAAGTGGCTGTTATCGAATACGCACGTTCTGTTTGCGGTTTGGATGGCGCGAATAGCTCCGAAATTAACCCTACAACGGCGTATCCAGTTATCGATCTATTGCCAGAGCAAAAGGACATTGAGAATCTAGGCGGCACTATGCGTTTAGGTCTATACCCTTGTAAGCTAGCTCCAGGCTCACTGGCTGCAACTACGTATAACGATGAGCTTGTTTACGAGAGACATCGTCACCGGTATGAGTTTAATAACGAATATCGTGAATTAATCGAATCCGCTGGCTTGCGTATTTCAGGTACATCACCAGATGGACGTTTGGTTGAAATGGTAGAACTTCCTGGTCACCCATGGTTCTTGGCTGTTCAATTCCACCCGGAATTTACATCCCGTCCGAACCGTCCTCAGCCGCTTTTCCGTGAGTTCGTGAAAGCAGCACAATCTATTTCTCGATAAAATTTACGTTGTTATTAGGAGGGGCGTCTCCTGATAATCAACTTTTATGTAAAACTTTTCAAAAAGCTCCTCGTTCTCGGAAGGAAAACGAAAATGAATAGCGAATACCTTGACTCATAGGATTGGAACTTGTTATTCGTTTTCGGGAGGGGACTTGGCTATGAAGAAAAAATTGTTGGTAGTGGATGATCAAAATGGAATTCGCGTACTCCTCATGGAAGTGTTCAGTAACGAAGGGTACGACACCTATCAAGCCTCCAATGGCAAGCTGGCCTTGGATATCGTGAGAAATGTTTCGCCTGATCTCATACTTTTAGATATGAAAATTCCGGGTATGGACGGACTTGATATTTTGAAACATGTCAAAGAAATTGATGTGTCTATCAAAGTCATTATGATGACGGCATATGGCGAACTTGATATGATCAAAGAAGCAACGGATCTAGGTGCGATTATGCATTTTACGAAGCCGTTTGATATTGATGAACTGCGATTGGCTGTTAATATGCAATTAAATAATGAATCAAGCAGTGGTTTTGCCGTAGGATCCTAGTTATAGGGTCTTTTTTTGTTGTGGAAAAGTAAAGGCTTGGTTATCATTTGAAAAGTTATGTGCTATAATAACTCAGGTATGACAGAGAGCGGTATGCGCATCTACTAAAGAGGTTCTAGGAGGAAGAGAAACATGGCATTGGTTTCAATGAATGAATTTTTACCTAAGGCAAAAGCAAACAAGTTCGCGGTAGGGCAATTTAACATGAACAATCTTGAGTTCGCTCAAGCGATTGTTGAAGCTGCAATCGAACTAAAATCCCCGTTCATTTATGGTGTTAGCGAAGGCGCACTAAAATATATGGGTATCGAGTTTACTGTAGCTATTGCAGAAGCAGCAGCTAAGAAATCCGGTCTTCCAATCGCGCTGCACTTAGACCATGGTAGTTCGTTTGAAGTAGCAATGAAGTGTATCCGTGCAGGATTCAGCTCCGTTATGTTCGATGGTTCCCACTATTCTTTCGAAGAAAACATTCGTTTGACGAAAGAAGTTGTTAAAGCTGCTCGTGCAATGGGCGTATCCGTTGAGGGTGAACTTGGAACAATTGGTGGCGTTGAGGATGACATTTCCGTTGATGAAGAGCACGCTAACCTAGCAAAACCAGAAGAAGCAATCCGCTTCTACGAAGAAACAGGCGTTGATTGTTTGGCGATCGCAGTAGGTACTGCACACGGTATGTACGCTGGCGAGCCTAACATTCACTTTGATATTATCGAAGCAGTTTCCAAAGCAATCCCAGTTCCAGTTGTCTTGCACGGTGGATCTGGTGTTCCAGACGAAATGATTCGTAAATCCATCGCAGCAGGCGTTGGTAAAATTAACGTGAACACAGAGAATCAAGTAGCATGCACAGAGAACATCCGCGCAGCTCTGAACAAAGATGCTAAAATTTATGATCCTCGTAAATATCTAACCCCAGCTCGTAACGCTATGATCGAAGTAGTAAAATCCAAAATTCAATTGTTCGGAAGCAGCAACCAAGCTTAATTCCAAATTGTATAGACAGGGTAGGAAATGCTGTAATACACAGATGAATGGTCGACAATCGTTGCCATCTGTCTGTGTCATTACGGGCGTTTCCTTCTTCTATTTGTTGATAACAAAGTATGAGCTACATACTTTTGCTTCGCAGCAACCTTGACAAACGCGTTCATCCCAATGGGACGACGAAGTCGTTTGTTTTACCTCGCGCTTATTTATTTACTTCCTTATTTTGTGGATTTTCGTCGAATGCTTGTGGAATGAATAGGATTTGTTGATTAACGTTTGTGAGAAGGCACCTGGTTTAGGGGGAGAAGTATGTTGGAGAAATTAATGGTGGTCGGTGGACGCCCACTACGGGGAACTGTTCAAATTAGTGGAGCAAAGAATAGTGCAATTGCACTTATTCCTGCCGCAGTACTTGCAGAAACACCAGTAACGTTGGATAACCTTCCACATTTAAGTGATGTGGCTATATATACAGAAATTTTGACTGATTTAGGCGCAACGATCGATTGGAACGAAGATCGGATGACCATTGATCCAAGCCAAATGAAATCCCTTGCGATGCCGAATGGCAAAGTGAAGAAACTGCGGGCATCGTATTATTTGATGGGGGCTCTATTGGGAAGATTTGGGGAGGCAACGATTGGCCTTCCAGGCGGGTGCAATTTTGAGCCGCGTCCGATTGATTTGCATATTAAAGGGTTTGAAGCTTTAGGCGCTGTGGTAAGCAACGAAAACGGAGCACTTCATATTCGTGCGAAGGAACTGCGCGGGGCTAAGATTTATTTGGATATGGCAAGTGTTGGCGCAACCATTAATATCATGTTGGCGGCTTCACGCGCTAAAGGGTTAACAACAATTGAAAATGCGGCGAAAGAGCCTGAAATTATAGATGTGGCAACACTTTTGAATTCGATGGGTGCGAAAATTAAGGGTGCTGGTACAGATACTATTCGTATCGAAGGGGTATCTGAACTCCATGGCTGCCGTCATTCCATTATCCCAGACCGCATTCAAGCAGGAACGTATATGATTGCTGCTGCAGCGACGCGCGGTGATGTTACGGTAGATAATGTGATTCCCAAGCATTTGGAGGCACTTACGGCAAAGCTGCAAGAGATGGGTGTGCATGTCTACGAAATGGATGAATCCATTCGCATTGTAGGTCAGCCCATTTATGAAAGCGTAGATGTGAAAGCATTAATTTACCCAGGGTTTGCAACGGATCTGCAATCTCCTATGGCTAGCTTACTTTGCCAAGCCAAAGGTGTGAGTATATTAACGGATCATGTATATAGCAATCGTTTTAAGCATATCCCAGAGCTTATACGCATGGGCGCAAAGATGAAGGTGGAAGGACGTTCTGCCATCATTGAGGGCTCACAATTGAGCTCGGCGAAAGTAAGAGCAACAGATTTGCGTGCAGGAGCTTCTCTGGTCATCGCTGGCCTAAGCGTTATGACAGGCGGGGTTACTGAAGTATCTGGCGTGGAATTTATCGATCGCGGATACGAGAATTTAGTATTTAATCTATCTTCTCTAGGTGCGGAAGTTTGGCGCGAGAACGAGGAATAAAGTACCATACAACAGGCAATGCTAGAATCCAATTGAAAATTTAATAGTTTGGTGGTTGAAACATGAGCATGCAGCTTGCTGAGCTTGAAGTACTCAAGCTTACTGAATTATATAAACTAGCTAAGAAACATCAGATCCCATATTACGGTACGCTGAAGAAAAAAGAACTCATTTTTGCCATTTTACGTGCACAAGCTGCAGAGAGCGGATTAATGTTCATGCAAGGTGTTCTGGAAATTTTGCAGGAAGGGTTTGGATTCTTACGTCCAATTAACTATCTTCCCAGCTCAGAGGATATCTATATTTCAGCTTCTCAAATTCGGAAGTTTGATCTGCGCTCAGGAGATATCGTGTCCGGTAAATGCCGTCCGCCGAAGGAAAATGAACGTTACTTCGGGCTTCTTCAGGTGGAAGCAGTCAACGGTGAGAAGCCGGAGACAGCTGCAGAACGTTTACATTTCCCGGCATTGACGCCTCTTTACCCAGATACGCGAATTACACTTGAGACGGAGCCTAACAAGATCTCCATGCGAATCATGGACTTGCTTGCGCCTGTAGGTCTTGGTCAGCGTGGTCTTGTCGTGGCGCCTCCTAAAGCGGGTAAGACGTTGTTGCTCAAAGAAATTGCGAATAGTATCTCTACGAATTATCCAGACATTGAGCTATTCGTTCTCTTGATCGATGAGCGTCCCGAGGAAGTTACGGATATGCAGCGCTCGGTCAAAGGCGAAGTTGTCGCTTCAACGTTCGATGAGCTTCCAGAGAATCACATTAAAGTTGCTGAACTTGTTTTAGAACGCGCTATGCGTCTAGTTGAACATAAAAAAGATGTTGTTATCCTTTTGGATAGTATTACGCGCTTAGCAAGAGCGTACAACCTCGTCGTTCCGCCTACTGGCCGGACCTTATCCGGTGGTATTGACCCCGCGGCATTTCATCGCCCTAAGCGTTTTTTCGGAGCTGCTCGTAACATTGAAGAAGGTGGCAGCTTAACCATTCTAGCTACAGCACTCGTCGAAACTGGCTCACGTATGGATGATGTCATTTATGAGGAATTTAAAGGGACGGGCAATCTAGAGCTTCACCTTGATCGTAAAATGGCAGAACGTCGTATTTTCCCTGCGATCGACATCCGTCGATCAGGAACTCGTCGTGAGGAAGCACTTCTTAGCAAAGATGAGCTTGAGAAAGTATGGGCACTGCGCAAAGGCATGAACGATTCGCACGAGTACACCGAAGCCTTCATTAAGAAGCTTGCGGACACGAAGACGAATCAAGAGTTTTTGGACTCCCTGGCGTCCCCATCTGCTGGATCTCCATCAGTAGCTAACAAAGGGAAAGTCAAAAACTCAGCATCTTAAGCTTTAGTACAAAGAGGAGTACCGTTATGAACTTGGTCTATTCAGACTCACAAGGAAATGTATTTGATCATCCCGATTTCTTGGCCCTGGGCCGGAATGCAGAGATGATTACCGAAATATTAGATGAAGAACTGATCCCTCTTCCTGAGGGATCGACACTCGTTAGCCTTCCTTTCACTCGTCCAGTCGGCATTGATGCTGCAACGGGCGAGATGAAGCTGGTTGAGGGGGATTATCATGCTGTCGGAGCGTTGCTCCCGCAAGGCTTCACGAGACTTCTTCTCCCTGGGTATGTGAAATCCGATAAAACGAAGGCACTGCCTTTGTTTGGTTACACGGCTGTCGTGTGGAAAGAAGACGGCTTCTACGTAGCCGCGCGGCTTACAGATAATCCATACTTCTGGAATCCGATTCATTGTGACCCAGATGAGCTTGAGGTGGAAGTGAAACGATTGGTTGCCAAGTATCCGGAGAACCGCTTGTACGCCCATTTATCCAACTGTGCGCTTGGCTACGAATGCTTGACTGCTTCGAACACATTTTTGCAACGCTGGGAAGGGGCTGTCCCGGTTTCGTACTCCTGCAATGCAGGATGCTTCGGATGCATCTCCGAGCAGCCAGATGAGAGTGGGTTTGTTGCTCCGCAAACGCGGATGAACTTCAAACCGAAGGTCGAAGAGATTACAGAGATTATGCTTGAGCATCTGAAGACGCCGGAGAGTATCATCTCCTTCGGACAGGGCTGCGAAGGGGAACCGAGTACGCAGGCAGTTATTATTATTGATGCCATCAAGCGAGTGCGTGAGCATACGAAGATGGGCTACATCAATATCAATACGAATGCGGGCCTTACGGACCATATTCGCGGTATCGTCGACGCCGGACTTGATCTGATGCGTGTAAGTACGATCAGCGCCCTAGATGATCACTACAATGCTTATTACAAGCCAAGAGCGTACACGCTCAAAAATGTAGAGAAATCACTCCGTTATGCGACGGATAAAGGTGTCATCACATCGATTAACTATCTCGTATTCCCTGGTGTTACCGATCGAGAAGAAGAGATTGAAGCGATGATTGAATTTGTCCGTAGAACGGGATTGAAATTGATCCAATTGCGCAACCTTAATATTGATCCCGAGAGCTATTTAAGCATTATCCCTAAGGCTCAGGGTGAACTGCTGGGGATGAAACAAATGATCGAGATTTTCGAGCAAGAATTGCCGGATGTGGTGATCGGATCTTACTCCCATACACCGAAGTTTTACATGAGTGATCGTGCGCTTACGACGGTGCTATAAACACTCCTTGATGGAAGGTTTAACCGGTCGATTTCCGTTGCATCCAGACTTGTGAGTATGCTACAATACAATAGTACGTCCATTAACTCTGTTTCAGCAAATGATTCAGGGCGGAAAGAGGTGAACCAAATGAAAGCAGGAATTCATCCTACTTATCATGCAACCACAGTGACTTGCGCTTGTGGTAATGTGTTCGAAACGGGTTCAATCAAGCCAAATCTTCGTGTTGAGATTTGCTCCAATTGCCATCCTTTCTACACGGGTAAACAAAAGTTTATCGATGTAGGCGGCCGTGTCGACAAGTTCAAAAAGAAATACGGAATCTAATTGGCATCATTTGCTTGATCGCCAATCAGCATAAGACATCCTCCCTTGGTCATCCTAAGCTTAGGCTTAGAGTCCAATGGGAGGTGTTTTTATGTTCAAGGGTTTAGTTAAGTTTACGGGGGCTGTTATCCTTCTCGCAAGCATAGTAGGTTGTGGCATGTGGTCGGGTAACAACAAATCGGATACAACTAAAGTGCAGAATTATAAACAGGATGGCATGCTAGGAATTACGAGTGTGAATCCGAACAATCCAATGAACCCGACCTATCATCATTACGAGGATGATACGAATCTGATGAAGGCTGTGCTTGCTCAGCTGTCAGGCATAGAGAAAACCAATATCGCAATCAATGGACCTTCAGCCAACGTGAAAATTAAACCACAAGCTTCTTTGACAGCGGCCCAAGTAGAGGAACTGCGGTCACAAGCTCAAATGGCATTAGAAACGAATATGCCGCGTTATAAAATACATGTAAGAATGGATCGCTAAGTGTGTAGTGAAGTTAACAGGTAGATTTTCCCCTCAGGTTGCTATTTGGCAGTGAATCAGCTATACTATTTTTACTGTGCTAGACGGGGAGGTAGCGGTGCCCTGTAACTCGCAATCCGCTGTAGCGAGGTTGAATTCCTGTTAGCGGTACTGTGATGTGAGGTCTGGCTCTTACACGTGGTGTTGAGAGTTGGGTCCTTCGCAATGGATGCTCATGAACCCGGTCAGGTCTGGAAGGAAGCAGCCGTAAGTGAGATGTTCCATGTGCCGAGGGGTTGCCTGATTTGAGCCAACGATAAGAGTTCGCTTGTATCACTTTATCAATAACAGGTGCACGGTGTTATCATAACGTATATGAATGAACACATAACCCAAAACGCCATGATCATGGCGTTTTTTATTTTACTCATTGCAGGGAAAATATGACTTTAGAGAGAATCTTTATACAAACTTATATACGCGCTGATACCGCACGATGTTTAATAAGAGAAAGTGAAGGAGCTGTTGACATGCCCATTCATGAGCCTCAAATGTACTCGGTATCCATAGATGATCTAAGAAAGTTATTCAACCATAGTATACAAACAGGTATGTTAATGGTGGATGAAGATGAGAAACTTATCCAAGCGACGGATCAGGTGTTAAAGGTTTCAGGTTATTCGGCGGATGAAATCGCTGGTGTTGCGTTCCCTCAATTTTTTAATGTGAGGGCTTCTTTGCGTGAGTTGTACGAGTTTCATTTTAGGAATGAAATGGATGTAGGTGAGTGGCCACACGGCTTTTTAAAAGGGAAAAATGGTGAGATGGTCTACTTTCAATTCTCGATGCTACGGCTTCAGCATGGGAATAAATTCATATATCTGTTGTCTTTGAGAAATAAAGAAGAAGGCAAAGGATTAAATTTGCTGCAACGCTTTTCAGATGCCTTTTTGAAGGATATCAATTTAGGTGTTTTATTAATTAATATGGATTATCGACTTGCCGACGTCAGTGATCGTGCCTGCCAAATGCTTGCCATGGAGAGAGAACATATTCTCAATAAATCGCTGGATGAGATTTTTGCTACAGTTCCCAGTCAGCATCAGCTTGTGCAGCGAACGATTTTAAATGGAGCCATTGTGCGCAATCATGCTGTTTCATGGACGAATAATCAAGAACGGTTTGAACTTTTGCTTGACTCTAGCGTGCTAAAAGATAGTCAAGGGAGTATCGTGGGGGCTTATGTGATTTTCAAGGATGTCACGAATATGCGCTCACTGGAACAAATGGTCTGGCGGAGTGATCGTCTAGCGATGATTGGGCAAATTGCCGCAGGGACGGCGCATGAGATACGTAATCCGTTAACATCCATCAAAGGCTTCTTGCAGATGTTGCGGCGCACGTTCGGTGATCGTGGTATGGGTAAAGAGCAAAACTTCACGGATGTGATGCTGGGAGAAATTGATCGGATTAATGCATTGGTGAATGAGTTTCTGATGCTGAGTAAGCCCAAACATGTGTCCTATGAGCGTATTTATGTGACGGATGTATTGCGTGGCATGGTGCCGATTATACAAAGTGAGGCGATCCTCTATAATGTTCAACTCCATTATGAGGCTTCGGCCCACGTCCCTGAAGTGATTGCGGATAATGAGCTACTGAAGCAGGTGTTCTTGAATGTATGCAAAAATGGGATTGAAGCCATGCCCGACGGTGGGGTTTTGACGATTTTGGAACGAGTGGACACGATTGAACGTAATGTGTGTGTGGATATTCATGACACAGGCTCAGGAATCCCGATGTTCGTCGTTGATAAAATATTTGACCCCTTCTTTACAACGAAGGATACAGGTACTGGACTCGGGCTCTCTGTATGTCAAAGAATTATTCATGATATGGGAGGGACGATTCGTGTAGCCTCCAAAGGCTATGGGACGACATTCACGATAACGATTCCCTATACATGATCCTCTATTTCATCCCTCGGAGCGTTATAGTATAATGGATTCAGTCAATCCACGCAGGATTATTGGAGAGGAACACTATGGCACACATTGCTTTGTATCGTACGTGGAGATCGCAGACGTTTCAAGATGTTGTCGGACAGAGGCATATCACACAAACACTGCAGAATTCTTTACGGGAAAATCGCCTAACTCATGCTTATTTGTTTAACGGGCCCCGTGGAACGGGTAAAACAAGTACGGCCAAAATATTAGCCAAAGCTATCAATTGCTTAAACGGCCCCTCCGAAGAGCCGTGCAACCAATGCTCTGCCTGTGAGCGTATCACGGAAGGCGTTGTGATGGACGTTGTAGAGATCGATGCAGCTTCCAATCGCGGTGTTGAAGAGATTCGGGATATTCGGGATAAAGTCAAATATGCTCCGACCGAAGTAAGGCAGAAAGTGTACATTATCGATGAAGTGCATATGCTTACGACAGAAGCATTCAATGCCTTATTGAAGACACTGGAAGAGCCGCCAGCGCACGTAATGTTTATTTTGGCGACAACAGAGCCTCATAAAATTCCCGCAACAATTATTTCCCGCTGTCAACGCTTCGACTTCCGTCGCGTTTCCATGGAAGATGAGGTGGGGCGTCTACAGTATGTTTGTGATCAAGAGCGAATTTCTATTGATAAGGAAGCTCTTCACTATATAGCAAGACTATCCGATGGTGGGATGCGGGATGCCTTAAGTCTGCTGGATCAGGCTGCGTCATTTGCGACGGGAGAGATTCAGCTCGCAGATATCTTGTCAATTACAGGCGGCATCGCTTCCGATCAATTTAAGAAACTCGTCACCAATATTAAAGAACAGAATCTTGGTGCCGCACTAGAACTGATTGATACCTTCATGCAAGAAGGGAAAAGTGCAGACAAGTGTATCGAGAATTTGATTCACTACTTCCGTGATTTGCTGATGGTGCGCATGGTGCCGAATTCACCTGTGATTGCCGAGCGCGTATTTGATATGGTAGAGCTTAAGGAGATTGCGAATCACTTCACGCCAAGTGAAATGATGAGTATGATTGAGACGCTGAACCACTATCAGAGTGAGATGAAATACTCGGTACAGCCGCAGACCTTGCTTGAAATTGCCGTTATGAAAATCAGCGGTGGCCATCGTGGGACTGAAGGTAGTTCGGTTGTTCGTTCTTTGGAGGAAGCTGGAGGGCGCGCACCGCAAGGTGATCTTTTCGCTCAGATGACCCAAAGAATGAAACAACTTGAAGATCAGCTAGCAGTACTGGTAAAATCGGGAGTGACAGTCGCTTCAGGAGATAGTGCTAAGCAAGCGCCTGCGGCGAAAGTTGTTGCCTCGGCACCATCTAAGAAATCGGGGCTTAAACTGGATCCTTATTTGAAGGCTTCCGAAAGTCCAGAGACGAAGAACGCGCTGATGAAGTGGAGTCAAGTGCTAGGTGATGTTAAAGAGAAGAAAATTACCGTTCATGCTTGGTTTGTAAATGGTGATCTGGTAGCGATGCTAGATGATGTTGTGCTTGTTGCTTTCAAGAATGATATGCATCGCAATACAACGGAAAAACCAGAGAATAAAGTCATCATCGAACAAGTTCTTTCTTCTGTTTTTGGTAAACCGATGCGTTTGTTGACCTTGATGCGTAAGGAATGGGATGATGCGAAGAGTGAAGCAACGCACGCCCCGCCTGAAGAGATGGAACTAGTGGCTGAGGATGGTCGCGGAAACGCGGTCAAAGAAGAATGGATTTCTGAAGCCATCCAATTGTTTGGCGAAGATCTAGTAACAATTAAAGAAGACTAAATACAAGGGAGCGACCTATTATGAATAACATGAACCAAATGATGAAGCAAGTGAAGAAAATGCAAGAGCAAATGATGAAGGCACAAGAAGAACTAGGAACCAAAATGATCGAAGGAACAGCTGGTGGCGGTGTGGTAACTTGTATCATTAACGGGCACAAGAAAGTACAAAGCATCACGATTAAACCTGAAGCGGTTGATCCAGAGGATGTTGAAATGCTGCAAGATCTCGTACTAACAGCTGTTAATGATGCTATGTCCAAAGCGGAAGAAATCGCTAACAAAGATATGGGTAAATTCACAGGCGGTATGAATATCCCTGGTTTGTTCTAAGACAACGAAGACCCAACGATTCTGTACCATGAAGGAGTACTTCCTTTGTATTACCCCGAACCGATAGCCAAATTAATCGATGCCTTCTCCCGATTGCCGGGCGTAGGTCCCAAGACAGCGGGCCGCTTAGCCTTTCACGTGCTTCGAATGAAAGAAGAGGACGTGATCGACTTCGCGAAGTCGCTTGTTAATGTAAAGCGGAACCTGCATTATTGCTCCGTTTGCTGCAATATCACGGATGTGGATCCTTGTCGTATTTGTCAGGATAAAAGCCGTGATAATTCCGTCATCTGTGTGGTACAGGAGCCAAAGGACTTGGTTGCGCTAGAGCGCACCAAAGAATTTGAAGGCTATTATCATGTGCTGCATGGGGCAATTTCCCCGATGGAGGGCATTGGTCCTGATCAAATTCATATCGCTGAATTACTCAAACGTTTGGGTGACGAGACGGTGCAGGAATTGATTTTGGCCACGAATCCGAACATTGAGGGCGAAGCCACAGCGATGTACTTATCTAGACTGATCAAACCGTTTGGGTTGCGTGTCACGCGGATTGCGCATGGCCTCCCAGTCGGTGGAGATTTGGAATATGCGGATGAGGTAACCTTGTCCAAGGCAATGGAAGGTCGCAGGGAATTATAAAACATACCTGTTAAGGAGAGCTGAGGAGCTCTCTTTTTTTGTTCACCCATTTCTGATAAATAAAAAGAGCGGTAGCAGTTCTGAAAACTCCATGATCCCCATATGTATAGATCAACCCAATTGTGGGAGGAATGGAGGTTTGCCTATGAAACCGGCTCTATTAGGCATGCGTGGATTTAAGAGTCCGCGAGCGAAGACTATTCAAGAAGAACTGAAACAGGACAAGATCATGTTGATTCAGGAGATACGAACTGCGCATCAGACTTGGGTCGCGGCACAAGCTCACTTTGATTTTGCATTGGACAAGGATCAAATCGACTATACGATCTACGCGATGGAAGCAGCGGAGAAGAGATTTGAAATGCTTATCAAACAAGCTAAGAAACTAGGGATAAGCCTGATTGACAGCGATCGATTAATGGAGGTGTAAAACGTGATACTCAAATATGCCATTTGGGGGGTGCTGATACTCTCCTCTCTCATGTTAGTGTTGATTGTATTTCGAAGCCGTAGCGGTAGCAGACTAGTAGCTTCTCTGGGCTTAAATGTGGTAGTTGCAGCTTTTCTTCTATACATATTGAATTTGTTGAGTTCCTATACGCATGTAGATCTACCCATTAATACGGCAACCTTGGGGACGGCAACTGTTTTGGGGATCCCTGGTGTGATACTCTTGCTCGGTGTGAAATTAGCCTTACTCTAAATGTAAATATAATACATCTGC
Organism: Paenibacillus sp. J22FR5; assembly: GCF_059691975.1. Lineage (NCBI taxonomy): Bacteria > Bacillati > Bacillota > Bacilli > Caryophanales > Paenibacillaceae > Paenibacillus > Paenibacillus sp. J22FR5. The sequence goes on from NZ_JCAUAN010000012.1 coordinate 164,308, forward strand.
AATTGGGTTGACTCGACTGCGGCATCTGTGTTATCTTATAAAAGTTGCCGCTGAGACATGCGGAAATACAAAAGTAACTTAAGAAAAAGAAGTTGCAAAACAAAAGTAACTATGGTATATTGATGTTCCGGCTTTCGAGAGAGAGCAGGGAAGACAAGCCAATTGATCTTTGAAAACTGAACAACGAGTGAGTAAGGACGAACGAGAAATCGTTCAAAAAAGAGATTGCAAAATCTCGCTAGCAACGTAAATGAGCAATTAAGCTTTCAGATATACGGACAAGCAATTGTCCACTATTATGGAGAGTTTGATCCTGGCTCAGGACGAACGCTGGCGGCGTGCCTAATACATGCAAGTCG
>NZ_JCAUAN010000013.1:0-159626 GCF_059691975.1 Paenibacillus sp. J22FR5
GAAGAAAACCATAATAAAGGCGAATTCTCATTCAGATATTGAATGGAAATTCGCCTTTATCTATTTAGGTCCTCTTCACAAAATTAAAAACAGACGTTTTTCAGCGGCCTCGGTTAAGCGGCAACCTGTTGAGGTAACAAGACTACCTCATAAATGGGGACTGCAACCGCGATTATTTCAAGGTACAAACTTCCATCTTAATGTTCAACTAAACTGTTTAGAGGCACTTCTTGTTCTTGCTCCGGTTGATCTAGTGGATAGATCCTCGCCGTTTCATTCGTTTCATCCACATTTTGAATGTAAATAGGAACGCCATTGCAAGAAACGTTAGCCATTACAGGTGAGGCGGCGATTTGTGATGCACGTAGTTTGTTCATGGTCATTAATCTCCTTCAGGGTTTATTGTAACTTTCTTAGTCTATCCTCATAATGTTAAATTATTTGGTTCAAAGACTATAAAGAACTACTGATCTCAACGAGATCAATAGTCTTTGGCTTTTGACATCCTTTTCCCAAAAATAATAAGACTTAATCAAGAATGAATACATTTACAAGCGAACATACATTCGTTAATGGAGTGATAAATGGTGGAAGTTATCAAAACAAGGGTTGCAACAGATAGAATGATGACATGTGAACCATCATTTCCCTGGGAACAAAAAGTTTAGTCATTCAACTCTAGCGAGAAACGATCGTTGAGGAGCTTGCCTTTGGCAGCTCCTTTTTTAGTTGGATTAAGGAGCTCCTTTTTGATTTCGTTGAAAGAAACCTCTGGCGCGTCAATAAAATAAATTTAGGTACTTCAAGGAGTAAGTCGAGTTTTAGCGAATATATAAGAAAAGAGTATGTTCAGACATACAATCAACCAGAGGATGATACATAAAAATGAACCTTCAAATTATCAAAGATATACTCATCAATCTTTTATTTGTAATTCTTCCTTTTTACTTATATCTGCTTTTTGGAAAAAATAAACGAAGCTTCTCTATGGCAGACGGAAATGTTGTCAATTACACAATTGTCGGGTCCATAATGATGATCCTGTGCATGGCTTTTCCGATAAAAATAATAACGAATCATATTTTCGATTTAAGGCAAATCCCGTTGATTATTGGCTTTTTATATGTCGGAAGAATCACTGGATTGGTTTTATTCTTAGTGCTCATTATGACTCGCGCTTTTTGGGGTGGCGATGGTTTTTACGGAACTATCTTTGTTAATTCGTTCCTTTTGATCTTGTTATTTTTCATTAGAAATACATTTAATGGGTTATCCGGTAAATTCAAATTTGTAGTGGCCTCCGCGCTTACGTTGTTCAGCTGCATGCTCATCTATGTTTTCTTCCTAATGGTTCTTAAAAACGATCCAACGATACTGGTCATTACCCTGCAATTATTCGCGGCTCAAACGATCGGATTATTTATTATCATTTATTCCATTGAAAAGTTGAAGAGGGATGCATTTATCGAAAAGAATATGCAAAAAGCGGAAAAGGCCCAAATTGTCAGCGATTTGGCCGCAGCAGTCTCTCACGAAATACGCAATCCTTTAACCGTCACAAAAGGATTCTTACAAGTCGTTATTCGTCAACCTCTCCCTGATCGTACAAAAGAACAGTTGAGAATGGCGCAAGAGGAATTGTCTCATGCTGAAAATGTAATCAACGATTATTTAATGTTCGCCAAACCGACTACGGATCATCAGACCGTTCTGTGCCTTATTGACGAAATCAATAAAGTCGTTAAGTTTATTACACCATACGCGAATATGCAATCGGTACAGATCGAGTTTCGCTATGACGCCCAATTGAAAGTAGCAGGGGACGCACAAAAATTTCACCAATGCCTGTCTAATATAGTAAAAAACTGCGTAGAGGCAATGCCTGGCGGGGGATGCATCGATATTCATTTAGGGCAAGCAGGCAATAAAATTGTACTTGCGATATCCGACACCGGGGTAGGTATGAGTCCCGAACAACTGAAGAGTTTAGGGGAGCCTTATTACACAACCAAACAAAACGGCACCGGTCTCGGTATGATGGTGGTTTACGGCATTATTAAGTCAATGAACGGCAAAATGACCGTTACCAGTGAGAAAGGCAAAGGAACAACATTTCATTTAGAATTTCGAATGGAAAAAGTTTTGAAGCTCACGTAATGCTGGGTGGAGCGATGAAATTATCAGTAAAAGTTGGATTTAAATCCAAATTAACAGAAATGGAGTCATTATGTTAATTGCGTGTCTCGCGCATTTCAGGGTCAAAGATCCAATCAGCAAAACGGCAGCGCGCGGATGGGCCAAAGCACGCCGCCAGTCAAATCATTTGTTGAAGTAACGGAGAACGAGAGTTCAATGACTTAACTGAAGAAGGCTGCCGACAATAATTGATCGGCAGCCTTCTCAATTAACGGCTAGGAAGAAATTGAACAAATGGATGTTGATTATCGGCGGTTTAACGGTAATACTACATGTTGTGCGCCTGTACCTTCAACACAACAGTCTATGTGATAGAATAATCCCAGTTGTTTGTGGGAGATTGGGGTGACTTGAGTGATATAGATCCAGTTGAATGGGCTAGTCAAGAGGAACAAGGAAACTGAGCATACAAATAGGAGATACTATAATGGAACTTTATACATCATTTTTATTGCTGAGCCTCACTTCATTCTTTACACTCATTAATCCACTTGCTATCATGCCAATTTTTATGTCGATGACAGCTGACCTTGAAGCACAGATGAAAGTCCATACTGCACGTAAAGCAGTAGTTGTTTCATTTTTTCTATTACTCATTTTTTCAACTACTGGCGAATGGTTATTTCACTTTTTCAACATTTCAATTAACAGTTTAAAGATTGTCGGAGGGATTATTTTCATTTTAATGGGACAGGATATGCTGCAGGCACGGCTTGTTCGTACAAAGGTTGATAAAGCGGATGTTGATACATATGTAAATGATATTTCAATTACACCACTGGCTATTCCAATGATTTGTGGTCCCGGTGCTATTACTAATGGAATTGTCCTTATGGAATCTACGACAAATTTTATGGAGAAAATTATATTAATACTTGTGATTGCTTTTGTACTCATACTTACATACATTATTCTTGCTAACTCAGCTACTATTTATCGATTTATTGGACCACCAGGCAATAATGTACTAATGCGTTTAATGGGATTAATTGTAATGGTGATCGCCATAGAGTTTATGGTAAGTGGAATTACGCCGATTATCCAGCAAATTCTGAATAAATGAGAAACCAGAAGTAAAGCTGATATAAGTGTTCATTATGCTTCCTACATCTTGCAAAGAGACCCTATGGCGTCCAATTTTCATCAGCTCATTAGCTTTCTTGATTCTAAATAAAGGACCTGAATAAACTTTTTTGTGTTTTGACGGATTAAGCTGAGAGCAGAAGTTTCATCATTTTCCAGTGCTTTCATTTTTTTGCGGATATCACTCAGGTCAAAAAACTTTGTAGAGTACTGCTCGAACTTCGGATTCGAATAATCGATCAATCCAAGGGATGCCAAGTGAGTTAGCGCTTGATTCACTGCTCGCCGCACCCGTTGTTCGGCCGCTTTGATCTCTTTTTTCAAGTCGATAGTTGAAGCGGAGGGGCCTAATTTTTTCAAGGCAATTTGATGGTAGATTTCATGAAGCTGCGGAAAGCCCTGTTCCTGTGAGTGATCGGCCTCATAACGGTATAAATAACTAAGCATCTCCAGCAAGTCTTTGCTGCCGGCTTCCCCAATCAGTCCGAGATCTGATAACATATAGTTTCCGCATGTAATGATATTTTTTTCAATGGAAGAAGGCTCCTTCTCCGTTAATTCGCCGCTGAAGCCAACAGCACGGAGAGATTTTTGAATATTTCGAAAGGATTGGTGGATGAGCAGCAATTCAGAAACCTTTCTAATAACGGCAATAACTTCCAAACGGTTTAAGGGCTTGGTGATATAATATTCAATTCCGCAGGCATACGCCTTGACTATCATTTCCTTTGACTCCACTTGAGAAATCATAATGATTTTCCCTTCAAAGCTCCCGGATAGTTTGCGAACGGTCTCTATGCCGTCACGAACAGGCATTAGTAAATCGATAAGCATGATGTCTACTTGCTTAAGTTCGAGCAAAGTGATATCAACATGCGCCCCGTCAGTAGCTTCGCCTACCACACTTCCTAAATCCTCATCCTCGATAATTTGTTCCAGCATGGAACGGATAGCCGGATCGTCATCGATAATAAAAAAACGCATCGCGCTACTCTTCCTTTCCTATTTGGCCTATTGGCAATGTGATGGTGAAAACAGTACCTGCGCCTTCGGTGTTGTCTTGAACTTGGACGTTTCCGAGCAATCGCTCTGTTTCCTGATTCACATAAACCAAACCGATTCCCGTTGACGGATTGCCAGCTTTATCGAATTTGGTCGTATAGCCGGGCATGAAGATTTTCTCTCGATACTTTGGCGCAATACCTGGGCCATTATCAGCGACACTGAATACAATAACATCTTTTTCTCGTTTAACCCATATTCGGATAATGCCCTGTTCCTCTAACGCTTCTACGGCATTGGCAACTAAATTATTGAACAAAGACAAAGCTGTGTACACATGACATAAAGGAAAGTTACCTTCGGTTTGCAGCGTGAATTCGATCTTCTTACCAAGAGACTGGGCATATTTCTGATTGGAGCGCAGAACGATATCGGCCAATTCTTCAACCGGCATATAATCGCTTTCATGCGAAATCAGGCTGGATAGACCCGCATATATTCGTTGATTGTCCTTTTTGATCTCATGAACCTCACCAGCGATCCGGAGAGCTTTGTGTGCTAGATCTTCATGAAAAACATGCTGTGTATCATTTAACGATTGATATAGCTCGTAGCTGTCACGGGCGATATTTTCTGCATTGTGCAGCGTTTTCTTTAATTGAATGGTTTCCTCGTAAAGCTCAGAAATAAGCATGAGCATCTTCTCGTTTTCTTTACGCTTCTGCTCTTCGGCCGCTTTCGACTGCCTCAATTTGACCAAATTGAAAAAACCAAGAACGAAAAAACTCCGAAAAAAAGCAATGATAACAATTTGATTCCAGGTTGCGAAAGTGGCCGTTTGCTCTGTTGCCGAATAACGCAGCAAAAGCTCTACCAACGTCGCGGCGATTTCACACGCTACACCAAGTGCTCCAACCAGAAGTGGTCGGTTATGACGACGGTTCATTCGAACTGCCGCGAAGGTAATCGCATAGGTAAAATAGTAAAAGAATACCGGATAATGATGCTGAAAAGCAGCTCCCCAGTTCCAATACGGTTCGAGTGCCAAGTCAAGTCCCATGCGAAAGATCGTAACCGAGCTGCCGACAAGTAATCCGGAGATAAGCGGTGAGGGAGAACGGAGCCAGAGTAGGAATAGAAAAAAGGCAGGGGTGCCCAAACTTACTCGAAAATCAGTTTGGAACGGGTTAAAAAACAATTCGCCAGCGATCGGAACCGAAATGACCATTAGTGTTAAAAGAAGCCATTTTTCTTTCAAAGCGGTTTTAGAGCCTCCTTTCTTAACAACTTAACAGACTTTCGACATCATTTGTATTATTCCTCCATGGTCATAGCTATTCCTTCTTCTTCATTATTCCAAAAAATGAGATGAATAATTCGACGAAGGACGGACCAAAGAATTTTTGCTCAACATGTAGATTCATATAGATTTCTGTAGATTCCCCGTACAATAAACTCATTCAAGACATTTTAAATTTTTATACAAAAGAAAGCGCTTTACATTTTTGGGAAAAGGGGAATTATTATGAAAAAATTTGGTTTGGCTTTTCAAATCTTGTTTGGCCTTCTATTAGGGATTATTGTCGGGGCCATTTTTTACGGCAACCCAAGCATTGAAAGTTATTTGAAACCGGCGGGCGACATTTTCATTCGTTTGATTAAAATGATCGTCGTTCCGATTGTTGTTTCCTCTCTTATTGTCGGAGTAGCGGGAGTAGGAGATATTAAAAAGCTTGGAAGACTCGGAGGAAAAACGCTTCTTTACTTTGAAATTGTGACGACGATAGCTATTATTTTCGGCCTGGTCATAGCGAATATCTTTCAGCCTGGAGCCGGAATCAATATGGCTGGACTAGCCAAATCAGATATTACGAAATATGTCGAAGCGACCGAAAAGGTGACCAGTCACAGCTTCGCCGATACATTTGTCAATGTCGTTCCGAAAAACATCTTCGAATCATTAGTAGCCGGTGACATGCTGGCCATCATTTTCTTCTCCGTATTGTTTGGTCTGGGCGTTGCCGCGATTGGCGATAAAGGAAAGCCCGTTTTATCTTTTTTCCAGGGCGTTGCGGAATCGATGTTCTGGGTGACGAACCAAATTATGAAATTTGCGCCGATCGGTGTATTTGGGTTGATTGGCGTAACGGTATCCAAATTTGGTGTCGGCTCTTTGATTCCTTTGGGGAAATTGGTGATTGCTGTATACGTCGGCATGTTCCTATTTGTAGTTATCGTGCTTGGTTTGATTGCTAAGCTTTGCGGTACCAGCCTCATGGCAATTATTCGCATATTAAAAGATGAACTCATTCTGGCTTACTCTACAGCAAGCTCCGAAACGGCACTTCCAAAGATGATGGAAAAAATGGAGAAGTTCGGCGTACCAAAGGCAATCACGTCATTTGTCGTCCCTATTGGATATTCGTTTAATTTGGACGGGTCCACGTTATATCAAGCGATAGCCGCATTATTTATTGCACAAATGTATGGGATCCATATGTCGATTAGCTCTCAAATCATGTTGATGGTTGTCTTGATGCTCACTTCAAAGGGAATTGCTGGCGTACCAGGCGCTTCGTTTGTCGTCCTGCTTGCCACACTCGGATCCGTTGGGATTCCTCTCGAAGGTCTAGCTTTTATCGCAGGTATTGATCGTATTCTGGATATGGCCCGGACAGTAGTCAACGTCATCGGCAATTCTATGGCCGCGGTGGTCATGGCTAAATGGGAAGGCCAGTACGACAAGAACAAAGGAAAGAAATATTTAGAGTCCGTCAAGCAGGCTGCGTAAGAGAATAACGAGGGGGAAACAACCATGACAACAGCTGTGCAAAGGGTGGAAAAAGATTTTCTTGGCTCTAAGGAAGTGCCGTCCGACGCCTATTATGGCATTCAAACACTGCGCGCAGTAGAAAATTTCCCAATTACCGGCTACCGTATTCACGAAGAATTGATACGTGCGATGGCAACCGTTAAACATGCGGCTGCTGCAGCGAACATGGAAATTAGGCAGTTGAATCCGCAGATTGGGCAGGCCGTTGTGCACGCGGCACAAGAAATTATGGACGGTAAATGGCATGATCAATTTATCGTTGATCCGATACAAGGCGGAGCAGGTACGTCCATCAACATGAATACCAATGAGGTCATCGCCAACCGGGCGATCGAGATTCTCGGGGGAATCAAAGGCGATTATTTTAAAGTAAGTCCCAATTCGCATGTGAATATGGCCCAATCGACCAACGATGCTTTTCCGACGGCGATTCATATTGCAACACTTTCTTTAATTGAGAAGCTGCTAGTGACGATGCAGGAGATGCTCACAGCATTTCGTAAAAAAGCCGTGCAATTCGACGGGGTTATCAAAATGGGGCGGACGCATCTTCAGGATGGCGTGCCGATCCGACTCGGGCAGGAATTTGAGGCCTACAGCAGAGTACTCGAGCGCGATATCAAGCGGATAAAACAAACTCGCGGCCATCTGTACGAAGTCAACATGGGTGCAACAGCCGTCGGTACCGGTCTGAATGCCGATCCCCGCTATATTAAGCGGGTTGTGGAATTGCTCGCTGAGCTCAGCGGGCTGCCGCTTACAAATGCTGATCACCTGGTGGACGCAACTCAAAATACAGATGCCTATACCGAGGTGTCTGCCGCATTGAAAGTTTGCATGATCAACATGTCTAAGATTGCCAACGACTTACGATTGCTCGCCTCCGGACCGCGTGCTGGGCTCGGGGAGCTGAATCTGCCTGCACGGCAACCTGGTTCGTCGATCATGCCCGGCAAGGTCAATCCGGTCATGGCTGAGGTCGTCAATCAGGTAGCGTTCCAGGTCATCGGGAATGACCATACGATTTGTCTTGCCTCCGAAGCGGGGCAGCTCGAGCTTAATGTGATGGAGCCTGTGCTCGTGTTCAATTTGCTTCAATCGCTCAGTATGATGAATCAAACCTTTAAAGTTTTCCGTGTACATTGTTTGGAAGAAATCGAAGCGAACGTAGAGCGCTGCAAAGAGTATGTGGAGAAAAGTGTTGGGGTCATTACCGCGCTCAATCCGCATCTGGGCTATGAAGTCGTAGCAAGGATCGCGCGTGAAGCGATTCTAACGGGGCGTCCAGTTCGGGAGCTATGCCTTTTATATAATGTCTTAACGGAAGAGGAGCTCCAAATTATTCTCGATCCATATGAAATGACGAACCCAGGTATCGCAGGAGCGGAGCTATTGGGCAAGAACTAAAGAGAAACATGCAGAAACCGTTTCACGAATGTAAAGGGAGAGTGTAAGAACAAATGTCAGTTTCAAGCGGTGCCAGCATGCATATGATATTTCGGCTGCCTGGATACGAAGGACACCGACGAAATCGGATTGTTGAACGCGCTCAGAATTACCGGCAAACAAATGTCGGATATTAAGGTTGTAGTGAACAGTATCGGTGCAGCGGTTATCGTTTGCTCTAAGATGATGCTATGACTCGGACTGCAAAGAGCAGCAATGTTTGGATAACACAACGAAGGGAATTGATGAGTATGGAAGCCAAGTTGCAGCAGTTGAAAATAGGTATGGTAAGTAATAATTTGCCCGTATCCCAGCTGGTCGAAATTGCATTAGAACGGAAGGAAGGGGTTCTTGCTTCCTCAGGAGCCTTACAAGTAAACACAGGCAAATATACCGGACGTTCACCAAAAGATAAGTTCATTGTCCAAGAACCTTCCGTGATGGATCACATAGATTGGGGGGCTGTGAATCAACCCATCTCACAGCATCAGTTCGAGCGGCTCTACCAAAAAGCGCAAGACTATATGTCGGATAAGGATTTGTTTGTATTCGACGGCTATGCCGGGGCGGATTCGGAGTATCGGTTACCCATTCGCATCGTGAATGAATATGCGTGGCATAATTTATTTGTCCGGCAGCTTTTTGTTCGTCCGACACATGAAGAATTGCAATCCCATAGTGCGGAGTTCACCGTGATCGCACTGCCAGGCTTAAAAGCTGATCCGGAAGTGGATGGAACACGCTCTGAAACGTTTATCTGCATTTCCTTTGAAAGGAAATTGGTTCTCATCGGAGGGACCGAGTATGCAGGAGAGATGAAAAAATCGATTTTTAGCGTTCTGAATTATTTGCTCCCTTTCCGGGACATTTTTCCGATGCATTGTTCAGCTAATGTGGGCGAGAATGACGATGTTGCTTTATTCTTCGGGTTATCCGGAACAGGAAAAACGACGCTTTCCGCTGATACAAACCGCCGCTTGATTGGGGACGATGAACATGGTTGGACCGATCAAGGGGTCTATAACTTTGAAGGCGGATGTTATGCCAAGTGTGCCAATCTCTCCGAAGAAAAGGAACCTCAAATTTGGCAGGCTATTCGTTATGGTTCGGTTTTAGAAAATGTCGTTCTGGATCCAGAGACAGGCAGAGCGGATTATAACGATACTCGGACTACAGAAAATACGCGAGCTGCTTATCCAATCGATTTAATTCCTGGTGCAGTCATCCCAGGGAAGGCGGGTCATCCGAACGTTATCATTTTCTTAACAGCTGATGCTTTCGGCGTGCTGCCTCCTATTTCGAAGCTGACGAAGGAACAGGCGATGTATCACTTTTTATCAGGGTATACGTCGAAGTTGGCAGGTACCGAAAGAGGAGTAACGGAACCGGAGGCGACATTTTCCACTTGCTTTGGGGCGCCTTTCCTTCCTCTCCATCCAACTGTGTATGCCAAGTTATTGGGAGATAAAATTGAGGAGCACCAAGTTAACGTGTATTTAGTTAACACAGGATGGTCCGGCGGTCCCTACGGTGTAGGAAAGAGGATGAACTTAACTTTCACCCGTGCGATGGTAACTGCTGCTTTGAATGGAAGTATTGAGCAAGCGACGTTTACGGCCGATCCGATCTTTGGTGTGCTTTGTCCTGATTTCGTAGAGGGTGTTCCAAGCAATGTTCTTGTTCCCCGTCATACTTGGGAGGATCAAGATGCGTATAAGAAGGCCGCTTTGGATTTGGCCGAACGGTTTACTCGTAATTTCGAGAAATTTTCCAATATGGAAAAAGAAATTATTACTGCTGGTCCGAACTGATTAGAGATGATAATGGTATTTGGAATGGTTCATTAAACCTATTCAATAACTAAAATACCTTTATTAACTAAGGGAAAACAATAGCTGAATAAATGAAGGGCTGCGTAGCAGCCCTTCATTCCGTTAACGGGGAGATTAACGGAGTGCTCTTCATGGGATTCAGTGCAAAATGAGGACTGTAAATAAGCCGACGTCATCGCTTGACGTCTCTTTCCTTTAATGAATTACTTCTAACGCTCGCCTGACTTTTCTTGCGAAAACAAGAGGTCTATCAACCGATTCAATATTGATATAAATCAAACGTGGTTGCTCGAACAGCCATTCGTTGCGAACAGACGAAACTTTTATTCCTTGATTACGAATAGCCGAAATGAATGTATTGACTTCATTTTGTAAGAATGCCGCTCTACCTAAACAAAGTGCTATGCCAGTTCTATTATTTAATGATTCGAACGAAAAAGAAGACGTTACACGAAATCTTTTCCCCAGAATTGTTGCTCTTATTTGATCTCGAGTTATTGTCGTCACACATTTTCCGCCAGCCAAGCCGGGTTGGCCACCGATAATCCTTGAGAACTGATCACAGAGCAATCCGTTATTTGCCATACTTCGTTCCTCCTCTGTTTTCTATTTATGATATGAGCACCTGAACAGGGTTGAAACGGATTATCACTTAACATATCGATGCATTGATCATCACTTATTTTCGTTTGACCCTAACGCAAGCGTCAGTTGAACCACGAGTTGTCAGTTCCGATTGAAATTGTACATTGTCTGAATACCGACTTTCACCTTTCTTTTGATTTAATCATATTTATATCTCGTATCCTGCAAAGGAAGAAATTTTACACAAGTTAATCTCTGGTTCCTGGATGTCAGGTACAAAAAATACATTTCAGAAGCATCTACAGAGTTTTCTGGTAAGCTATGCCACCTGTTTTACCTGTTTAACACGCAACCTTCATAGGAGGCTTTCAATTGAGTAAACCGATAATTGGAATATTAACTCATCGAAATGGAAACAAGTTTTCTGAGTCTGAATTTTTTCTAGATATGGTCAGAGAAGGTCGGAGTTTGGGTGCGAAAGTGTTCTTGTTTTCTTATTGGGATATCATGCCCGAAGCAAAACAAATTCGAGGTTTTGTACCTTCTGCGACTGGAGGATGGAAGGAAGAAATCTTCCGTTGGCCTGATGTGGTCATCGATCGCTGTCGCAAGTTAGATAAACCGTATAAGGAAATGAGACGGAAAGATTGGTTTCCGTACACAAGTCATAAATTTACTTACAAGTCAAAGGCGACAAAGTTGTTTAGCAATACGCCTTCGCTTGCGAAATACATTCCTAAAACTGTTATGTTTTCCACAGAGAAACTCCGGCTGATGATAAGAGAATTTCCTGAATTATACATTAAACCGAGTAATGGAACCGGAGGATGCAGCATTTTGAAGATCGCGCGTAATAAAGAATTTTTCACATTAACTGGGCGGAACAGAGTAGGCAATTTAGTGAGAAGTAAACTAAATTCTGAAGCTTCAGCCATTCGTTGGATTAAGAATTGGGTGGTTTCTGAGCGGATAAGATCGGGAACATTTATGATTCAACAGGGTCTTTGCTTGGAATTGATGCCGAATCGGGTAATAGATGCAAGGATGATGATACAAAAAAATACTCACGGCGAGTGGAGTGTCACTGGTATAGGTCTAAGATTAGGAGGAAAGAACAGTCCGACATCCAATATCACTTGGAAAGGAGGCAAAGCAATTCGTTTCGATGAGTTCATGGTTCGTCGCTTTGGACGGGAGAAGGCGGAGACCATTCGGCAGAATTGCAAAAAGATGGCCCAACTTGTCGTGGAGACGATTGAATTGAAGTTCGGTTCCATGATGGAGTTTGGGCTTGATATTGGGATTGATGTAGATGGGAAAATTTGGTTGATAGAAGCGAATCCTAAGCCGAGCAGAAAAATCTTTTTAAAGACGGGTCAATTGGAGGTTTATAAAGAATCGGTACGGCGACCGCTGCAATACGCACTATTTTTAGTTAACCAACAAAAAACACCAATAACAGCTGAAATAGAAAATTAACAAGATAATGACTTACAATTACGATTCAATTAATTATTCGATTATAGGCTTTCGTAGTTGGTTGTATTAGCGAGCAACTTGGCGTAAAATAGTCAGTTTCCGCTTGACTTGATTGTACGCAAATCTGTATTTTTTATTTGCTGTGAGTCCAAGTAAACGAATCGTACGTGGGTTTAGGCTAAAGGTATTGTTAAACACATCGTTTTCCGTTAATAAAACAAAACGTAATTTCCTACAGACTTGGCCATGTTGTAAGGTAATGAGTTCGCCGCCTTGTAAATAATTGCCTACTTTCCTCGCAAGCCCAAGACCCATAGCTACCTGATCTATTTGTGTTTTGGAACTGGAGCTTAGAAGTAAAGTATCGAACGTTACCCGCTTTCGTACCATGGTTAGTGTCTTGGTCACTGTATTATAAGTAAAAAGATATCTTTGTTGACTGCGCAGTCCAAATTTTCGTGCTAGGGCCGCGCTCACTATCATAAAATTTGCAACACATTCAGATCCGTCATTTTGATGGACGGTGACCTTTCTTCGGATTCCGCCTCTTCGCAAAGTTACAACGCTGCCATCAGGTATGATCTCTAGATTGTTATCAAATGCACCTCCACAAATCGCATTTAAACTTACGGAATTAAGGTCCGCTCCCGCAGTTATACGAATATCTACAAGACTAGATGCTGTACTGGCTAAAGCCAATCGTTTTTCATTTGACATATAAATACCTCCTATAAAGTTTAAATCAGTGTATTCAACTATTACGCATATGGAAGAAGAGGGAATCGGACTACTACGTGATTAGAAACTCCGGAAATAAAAAAGAGAGCCGCATCTCTGTAGCTCTGTAAGCCTCAAACAGCTCCCACCTTGTCTTCAAGTTGAATCCCGATTTTCATCGCAGAAGTAAACAAAATCGTGTTTATGTCACTTGAGTTCCAATTACAAGTCTATTTGTTATTTGATTATAGGCCAATCGATAGCTTTTTCCATTTTTTAGCCCGAATTTTGACGCGTTATTTTTCGTTAATTGAAAGAATAAATCCGGAGTATCTATATTACTTTGCAAGATTTTGAATGTTTTGCATACTCTTCCACGAATAACGGTTATTGTTTTTCTAGTACTGTAAATTCCTAAGTCATCAATAAATGGACCTCCTAAAGTGATTGTGTTGTCGTGGAGTTTATTCTGGTCAAGCTTGAATTGAGCCGTGTCTCGGGTCACCGGTGCTCTAAACATTCTCATTATATTTGTTTTCTCATTGAATACGAGTAAAAAACGTTGTTCCTTTTTAACTCTAAATAATTGAGCTGTTTTCGTATTTAGTGAAGCAAAATGGAAATCACATTCTGAAGCATCTCCCTTAACTACACGAACCTTTTTCTTAATGGCTCCCCGTTGGAGAATAACAATAGATCCATCAGGAATTTTAAACAAGCTGGCTGGGGGTCCTCCACCGCATTCATTTATAAAAAGAGTGTTTTGATCTTGAGCTGATGATACGTTAAAATCCACAAGTCCTCTTAGAACCATGTTCATCCCACCTCAAATATATTAAAATATATACGGTTTAAAAGTGTTTCAGTTAAAATCAATGTGAAAGAGTGGTCAATCATTTGGATTGATTAGCATAGCTAATTTAGCCTTTTAAGTGAAGTTTGTTTTATTCCTTCCCCCTACCAATGATGATCTTAATATATGTTGAACAGTCATGGAGTGTTTGGGTTCTTTACCATTTCCCAATTCAAAAGTAATTTTGGAAACGGTCTCGAAATCGCAGTTAGACCCCTATATGGAGCACTTGTTTTATCGGGCTTCCCCTTTTTTGGATACGAAACTATAGTGAAAATTTTGTTGTAAAGGGGGAAGCCGCAACACCTAATAAACGTTATTGACCATTTCTGGGTGCGTAAATCCTCATATTATATTCGCACAGGCACATTTGGACTCTTGCTCATATTGTGAAGATATACAGTTCAAGGATAGATTAAGTGAAAAGGAAATTGAATTTTCATGTTGCATTGCCCTTCATCACAGTAATGTCTCTTCAAGAGAGCTTATCCAGTTAAAAAATGTTAGGTGGTGAACGAATTTGTCAGAAATTCATATAGCTGCCGTTGGAGACCTTATGGTAAAACGGTATATCATTTCAGATGCTAAACGGGCTGACGGGACTTACTCTTTCGACCCACTTTTAGCAAAGGTAGCTCCAATTCTAAAAAAAGCGGACTTAACGATAGGAAATCTTGAAACCACCTTCGCTGGAACTAGGGGGAGAAAGAGCCGGAAATCACGTGGTCCTTTGTTCAAATGTCCTGATGAGCTGGCTCCAGCTCTTAAAAGAGCCGGTTTTGATGTCTTAATTACAGCAAACAATCATTGTATGGATTTCGGCACCACAGGTTTGCTTCGTACGTTACGGGTTTTGAAGCAAAATGGAATTGATCATACTGGCACATTTGAATCTTTAAATAAGTCCAAAGAATATCTTATCAAAAGCATCAAAGGTATAAATATCGGAATCCTATCCTATACATCGGGGCTGAATGGTATTCCAATACCATCAAATAAATCGTGGATGGTCAATTTAATCCAAAGGAAAAAGATGATTGAGGATATTCGTCATTTAAAAAAGCGCGTTGATCTTTTAATCATTTATTTGCATTTCGGAAATGAATACTGTCATACTCCAAACCTGAAACAAAAGCAATTGGTGAAACTTTTATTTAAACATGGCGCCCAAATTATTTTAGGGTCACATCCACATGTGCTTCAGCCGTTAATTGCGAGGGGAAAGCAACGATTGGTCATGTATTCTTTAGGTAATTTTATATCTACAAAATTAAGGGGAAACGTTCATACACAAAACAGTATCATTCTTAATATTAAAGTCAAAAAAAATGATGAAGGGAAAATAATCATAACGGAGACTAAATATATTCCGACTTTAGTGCATCGGAAACTTGAAAGCGATCGCCATAAAACAGAGGTGATCTCAGTACGTGAAGCCTTGAATGAAACGAATCCAAAATTACGAGCAGATTCGCGTGAACGATTTCAAAACATGTTAAACCAAACGATAAAAATAATAAAAAGTAAGGTGTAACTTAGGGGAATGGCTTTCTCTTATCGCCTAAGGATCCAGATACATCAGGCTGCGAGTTCCATCTATGGGATGGAGGCCCGGCCTTTTTTTGATGCGCATTATGCAAAGAGCTGAGTCGAAGGGCGAGTCTAGCCGATACACCTGCAGGCATCGTCACGCTGCGTGGTCCGCCGAAGTTGAAGGCGATGATGACGATGTCATTGCTCCCGCGTCTCACCTGTTTTCGATGAAAGCAGTTTAAAACAAATGTGGTATTAAAACCATAACTGAAACCCACGCTTCATCTTATAAGAATGCATACCTTATCCTTGGGAGTGAAATTTGAAATGTCCAAGGAAGAAGGTAGTTGTATGGCGACAAAAATCAAACAAGGCCAGAAGACAGTTTCCGGAGAACTTGATGTTTTCGTCGGAGGAACCGATTTGAAACCGGTTGTATTTCTTAATTCTGATTGTGGCGGAGCCATTGAAAATAATTTAGATATAATACCTGACGGTGCCGTTATATCACTGCGTCGAGGAACGATAGTTCGCAAGGTGAAGGTTGTACAATTAGGTCTGAGCGAATGTGTTGCTAACAGTCTGTCAGTAAATAGTGCTTTAGCAAAAACATTTCACCTCAAAAATGCTACAAGGTTCATAGGGACATACAATCCTGTGACCAAGACATTAACTATGCATCGTAAACGAGTGACAGTCCGAAACGTAGTCGTGACTTCCAGTACGAAGGTAAGGATTGGAAGCGTAGTTATAGGAGATGGACTGGCGATTTCGATGGGGAACTACTTAAATGGGGGAGTATTTCTAACTTTGAAGCACAGATCAACTCGGTTACGGCTACGCTATCTTCGTATTGCGGACATTTTCAATAGTGATTTTCGCCTAAATCCTCTTACCATTCGTAGGCTGGGACTCATTGTTGGGAAAACTTATAAGGTCGCCTATAATCAAACTACAAGAGAGATAACATTCTTAACATAAACGCTGATTTTGAAGCGATTAAGCGTTTCTTGGTCGCAGACAGGAACTCTGATCCTTTCCGATTATACCTATGCTAGTTCCGTAAGTTTGCTGAACCCAATACACCATCGTGCTGAGGCGCTCGTTTTTTTACAAAGCCGAAAGTAATCCATCTACAGGAATCTAATGGAAAACGAAAGTGGAGGAGCTTGCCGGCAGCTCCTTTTTTTTGCTCATTCCAGTAACGGGCGGTTATGTGGAATAGGTGCTCTTAATAAATATCATTTTATGTTATTATTGGGTAAAATTTGGTATATGGCTAGGAGATGAGTAATATGGAACCACGTATGTCTTTGGTCAGACCCTCAGCAGATTTGCAGGACGAATATCTCTCTTTTTATCAAGAATGGATTGAAAGTGGAGAAGACATGGTCCCATGGGTAATAAGTAAAAACTTACGGAGCATTCCGTCTAGCGGATGATACACCGAAGGAAGCCTTGGACCGGCTGGCGCAGACATTGGCAAAAAGTAGACTGCCACAGGACATGCTAAAGCAGCTGGCGCATGGGTAGACGCATTGGGGAATATTGATCAATGGAAAGTAAAAGGAAAAGAGGAACAGAAGGAGTACAACCAAAGATGAAGCAGTTCGTTTGTTTGGCGGTTATGGCTATACTGTTGAGTTCGTGTGTGACTGAAAAATTGCAGGTTGCGACTAAGAACGCATTGGAAGAAAACACAGACATCGTCTTGGATTCATCGAATAGCTGGACTACCAGCCGATTGGAGGGAATCCATGGTACCGGCTGGATCTCCGATCATGAGATACAGTTTGTGCAATCAGTGAAAATCGGGACAGACGAACATCATGAGCCCAAATATAAAGATACGATGGGGATTAAGGATATCATCTCCGGAGAGGTAAGAGGAGAAAAACCTGGCATTTCCTACGATATTTATGAGGTATCTCCCGATGGCAGGCATATCTATGTGAAGCAGAATCATATGGAAGACGAGAATCTGGTTGTCGAGCATCAGATGATCAGCCGAGATGGCGGAGAGAGGATGGAAATCGCCAATCAGGCATTTGCTGGCAGCGCCGTATGGCTGGATAATGAGCATGTATTGTATAGGGGTGGAATTGGTGATGGGGGCGTCGTACAGATTGATTTGCAGGGGAAGATTACGCCGATGCCTGCATTAAATCAATTAATGGAACCTAAGAATACGGATACAAGATACGTGGGGCAGGTAACGAAAATAGGCGAACGCTTGTACTTTGTAGAAGTTAGTGGATTAAGTTATATCGAGATGTCACAGTTGGATAATCCTGTACTACATACGATATATGATGAGAATGTGAATCGATTCTATTCCTCTCCAGACGGAGATCAGATAGCTGTAGTAACGACAAAGTTCGGCAGCCAATCCGACAGGATGGAAAGTGAGCTTCTGCTGTTGGATCCAGATGGAAATCCCATAGGGAATCATTTGGAGACAGGGGAATATTTCTACAGTATTTCTTGGTCACTTGATCAATCGAAACTGACTTATGTCGTGACGAAACACTACCCCGACAAATATGAGGTCCATGTGGTCGATATGAAGAAGGTCGAAAACAAGATGATCTACAAAAGCGGCAATCAAGTGGCGGGCAGCGAATTGTTCTGGAGTCCAAACAGCAAACTAATGATGTTCACTGTTGACCGATCCCATTCAACTTTGGAATCGAAGCCGGAAACGATTATTTACAAATTCAACTGATCCACAGGACATTGTAAAAAAAACGGAGCTATCGGATTCGTCTAGGTTTCAGCTAGAACGATTAACGATGCTCCGTTCGATAGATTTAAGGATTAGATCATAAGAAATCGGCTCAGCCTCGCTCAATTATCAGTTCGCCCGTTTGCGGGTCGGTAAGCTTCAACCTGCCGAAATAGGCGCCGTTATCGTCTTGGAAGGACATTTTGCCGGAATAGCCTTTGAGTCGATAAGACGGCTTGTAAATGCCAAAAGGGCATCAATTTTAATAGTGTAGCAACTGATTCTGACGTAAGCAAAGCAACGCTCTATAACAATCCTGAGATACGTATACGCATTGAATCGCTTCGTCAGCAGCAAGCTCAAGTGCCGAGACCAAAACAAATTAAGCTTATGTTTTAATTGTAACCTATGGTGGTGTCTGTAGGGTAATTAATGCTTATTTTAATGAGCAGACTAACGAAGAATTTTATCAATTTCATATGGGAAATTGTGAATTAAAAGAATATCACATTGATGGATGAGATATTTTGGATTGAACTAACGGCGAACTATAGTGCAGGAGCTGCATTGAAGCAGCTCTTTTTAGATTCCATTAAAATAACGGGCCAGTATAGTTGAAAAAGGAACTTAAATTTAAATCTCGAATATCTAATGTAATCGGATAGCTAAAAATTTGATGACAGACAGGAGTTAGATACGATGATAAAAGGTTTCGGAGGAATATTTTGGAGAACTAAGAATCTTGAAGTTATAAAAAAATGGTACAGCGAAGTGTTGAATATTGAAATAGAAAATTGGAATGGGACAGTGATAAAACCCCAATTAGGAAATGAGACTATCTTTTCTTTCTTTACCGAGAATGACAGTTATTTTCCAACAGAACAACAAGTGATGTTAAATTTCCAAGTACATAATCTAAACGAGACTATTAAGCATCTTGAACATATTGGTGTACCTCTTGCAAAGAAAAAAGAGATTAGTGAATTTGGAAAGTTTATTTGGATTGAAGATCCTGAAGGTCGACTGGTCGAGCTTTGGGAGAAATAACGAGTTGTAATTCATTTGCAATTGAGCTAACGAGTAACTATAGTAATAAAAGCATTAAAAGTCTTTAAAGAATTAGGAGGCATTAGTGATGCTAAGATGCTCATGGTGTATGAAGAAAATCAAAGAAGATAAACCCTGCTACGGTCTAAATGTCAAGTTTGCGTCAGGAGTTGATTTTGACGAGAAAGATGGAAGAATAATATCAGTATATTTAAAAACTAGAAAAACAAGTGTTCCTTTAATAGTTGTAGCCGATGACTCAGAAGCAAAAAAAAGTGGACAGGATGGGATCTTTGCACTTTGTAGTGAGAACTGTGCGACTAAGATGAAAGAGACAGTTACAAATGAATAGAGCTATTTTCAGGTGAAAGCAGTATGGTACGTTTATAAGACAAGCGACTCAAACATTAAATTAACAAAATTGAACAAACAACACAGATGGGCTACCGCGAATAAATCCGGCAGCCTATTCAGCTTAAGGGAAGGATAGTTACAAATAAAGGAAACTCAATTAGAAATGATCAAAAAAATTTTTTACTTGTATACGAGGAGAACGGAGAGTTATTAGGCACGGTCACGTTGAATATCTGTTTGCAAGCTCTACATGGCTTTAGGCAAGGTGGCATATTTAAGACTGCAATCTTTTCTTGCTAACGGGAGGATACGGAAACAGCTGAAGAGGTGAAATATGATTCGGGGAGTAATTATCGAAGGGTTGTCAACATCAGGAAAAACATCTGTATTTTCTGCAATAAAGAGAGTACATAGTCAAACACACAATGATGAAAAAACGATAATTGCAATAAGTGAACACTATTCACAAGTTTTGCATTCATACCAAGGCGTCTTAAGATCGATGGACAAGGATGAACACATTCAGCTTTTAAATCGTCATGTTGATTATCTGGAGCAACAAAACAATTGGATTGATTCACTAGGTCATACGAAACCATCAAACGGTATATTTTATCTTTTAGAGAGGTTCCATGTAAATCATCGAGCGGCATTTATAAATTCTGCAGAAATTGAGTTGCTGGAGAAACGTCTATTACTGCTGAATGCACATTGTGTACTCTTAACCTTGTCTCAAGATGTTGTCGAGCCTAGATTTATTGAAAGTCGTAGCGAAGCTTGGAAATCATATGTGTTGAAAAAACACTCTACGGTAACGGAAGCATGTCAGAAGTTCTTAGAGGATCAGCAAAAACTTCGCATGAGTGCGAAACAATCGATAATTCCCACTTTAGAAATAAACACAGATAATGCAGATTGGGATTCTTATGCAAAACAAATACTCATGGAATTCAACTAACGCAGAATAATAGTTGAATGTTCAGAAACAAATAGAATAAAACCGCCATTTTTGGCGGTTAGTTAATTAAGGTTCATCAATATATTCTTCTTCGTTCGGGATACTGTTCAAAAGGTCTTTATCCTTTTTTTTCTGGTCCTGCTCTGTGTCGCAGTTTACAATGCACTCCATTATTTCTTCGGAGTTGTCCTGAATATTTGTGTATTCAACCATAAATGAACCTCCTTTCATCAAATTTAGAGTTTCCAAGATCAAGCAAATTATTCAAGTAGTCTTCTTAGTACAGGCTTATCTATAGGGTTTCAAAAGTATGCATTTTTCCGAGAAAAATTGAAAAATCAATTTATCTTCAAAGTATTTTTAAAGGTTTGAGAGGTTTTGATTTTAAACAGGTATGGGAGCTCTAATCATTAAAGCAGCTGGTGTTGTTCGAGGTTAACTGGAATAGTAGCCAAAAAGGCAGGGTCTTAAGCTAACTCCGGCGCCTCCGCCATACGGACAATATCTTTGACCGACAAATAATCGGTATACGGCAAGAGCTCTGAGGAGAGAGCTAAGTTAAAATCTCCCCCCTTTTAAATATAAAACTCAGACCCTCAGCTCGTTACTGTGGGTCTTTTTTTGCTATTCAACAAAAAACAGCTATAAGTGATTGTCTCAGTCTATATACTTCCTAATTATGGTAATATAAAAACGAGGAAATGTTTTATTGTGTTCCTTGGGGGGAGAGGCGTTGAATATGTCAGATGAGTTAAGTAAAGCAATATTGGAAGAGCTAAAGAAATTAAACGAAAAACTTGATAATTTAAACGAACCTAAAGGGCTGTCGACGCCAATGAAGGTTGTTGCATTATTCTTTGGGTTCGTGGTGATAGGTCCTTTTATTACGTTACTTTTATCTCGTTTGTTTCACTAACGAATACCAGGCGGTGGTCAAGATATGTTGTGAGACATGGTCAGTCAGAATGGAACTATGAAAATCGAAAGCTAAAACAGGGGTACGACATGATTCGGTGAGATGCCAGGTATAGCTTGAAACATTTCTACGGACTGATTTTTCCATCAAAGAGCGAATCCTTTAACAACTGGAGGATCCCTTTACAGATATTGGCGAAAGAAATCCCAATGCTAAGAGGTTAGAATAATAGCATGGTGATTTTTTATAAAAGGAGTATTTTTTGTGAAAAGCATTCAAAGCCGTTTATTAATCATGCTGCTTGTTTTTATTATCCTTCCGTATTTTCTGTCCATGCTGTTGATTTATCGGCAAACGAAAGAGAATGTGGAACGGCATGAGATTGAGAACAGCCGCGAGCAAATTGGGCAGGCGTCCGAAGACCTGGAGCAATACTTTGATGACATTGTTAATCTTCCGTATATTTTATACCGAAATCCCGACTTGTTCATGATTTTCGAAAAAGGCTTCGAAAGGTCCCTTTACTTCAACCAGCTTGAAATCTATAAAGGCATGACAACTTTTTATCTGATGAGGAACGAAATTAGGCAGGTTCGGTTATACATCGAAGAAGGACAAAACTCATTTACGGTTTATAATGCGATGATAAGTGCACGTAAGCGGCAGCCAGATTTATTGAAACAAGCATCTATTCAGAAGTTAATAAACTCTGATTCGAACTTTATAATCGAACCGCCTCATCAGATTGAAAATTATAACAATACATCAATTATGCCCCAATCGGACAAAACGATGGTTTTGACGATTCATCACAAAATCTTGGACGCCCTTTCGAAAGAATTTCTCGGTATCATCACGATAGACATCGATTTGGACAAATTTGCTCGCATTTCTAATCATTTTATTCAAAAAAATAAAGAATCCGTATTGCTTTCCGATTCGGACGGTCATGTGATCTATGCAAGTGATGCAGGCATGATTGGCAAGGTCGTTCCGGCAGAATTACAAAAGAAAATCAATCAGTCGGCTGCAGGCGTACAGTTTTCGAATGGCGATATTATCTTTTCCAAAACGTTGTCGGAACCTTTAAATCAATGGCACTTTGTTAAGATAACCTCCAGTAAATTTTTATTTAATGACGTGAGGAAAACCGCCTACACGAACATCATCGTCGGTGTAATCGTGGGAGTTCTGGGCTTAATCATGATAGCCATCATATCATACAAGATTACTCGTCCGATCAAGCTGCTTAGCCGGAAAGTGCTGAGCATTGAAGGAGGTAACATGAATGCTCCGTTTGACGATAAGAGGGAAGATGAAATCGGCAATCTGGAGAGGCATATCAAGGAAATGATGAACCGGATCAATCGTCACATCGACCGTGAGTACAAGCTGGAGATTGAGAACAGGAAGAACCAGCATAGGGCGCTAAAGTCCCAGATTAATCCTCACTTTTTATACAACTCTCTGCAATCCATTGGTGCGGTTGCCCTATTTAGCGAATCTCCGCGAGTATACCAATTGGTAGTCTCCTTGTCCAAAATGATGCGGTACGCCATTCGTGTGGATCAACAGGCCACAGTTCGGAGTGAAGTGGATTATGTAAGAGCGTATTTGAACCTTCAAGAGGAGCGTTTTCAAACAGATTTTAGCTATTCCATCGACATACCCGAGGACATTCTTGATATTTCAGTTCCGAGTATGATTTTGCAGCCGCTTGTTGAAAACTTTTTTAAACACTGTTATGAAGAAGGGTACGAACAAGCCCACTTGCGTATTTACGGTGAATTGCGAAATGAATATTTGAATCTGGTTGTGGAAAATAACGGTTGCAGTTTGACGAATGATGAGCTGACGGTATTAAAAAATAAAATCTACACGCCGGTATACGAAGGAAACTACTCGCCCCAGCATATCGGCTTGAAAAACATTCATGACCGCTTGGTTCTTAATTATGATCCGACAGCAGGAATCCTACTTGATTCGATGCAGGGACAAGGGTTTTCCGTGAAGCTGGTGATTCCATTCTACCTGAAGGAGGAATGACGTAATGAAAGCTCTTATCGTCGATGATGAGACCAATGTAAGGAAAATTATTCGTTTTATGGGACAGTGGCAGAAACATGGGATTACCGACATTTTGGAAGCCAGAAATGGTGAAGAGGCGAAAGCATTGATTGATCAGGAAAGTCCGGAAATCATCATGACAGACGTGAAAATGCCCAAAAAGAACGGGATTGAGTTGATCGAGTGGTTGGATGCCAATTCCTATCCGGGAAAAGTGATTTTGATTACAGGGTTTGACGACTATTCCTTCATGCGTAAAGCGATTAAGCACGGCAGCTTCGATTATTTGTTGAAGCCTATCGAAAATGAAATGCTAAATGAAACACTTGCGGGAGCGGTAGAAACCTGGAAAAAAGAAGAGGAAGAGCGCAGCAGTGTAGAGCCTGGCGTCTATGAAGAGGCTAAGAAGCTTCGCTTAAACAAGGGGGTTACCTCGGCATGTAACGGGGAACTTTTTGATTCCGACGAAATTGCCTTGTCTCTTCCGCAAGCGGACGCATACGATCTTACATTGATTTATTTTTACCAAACCCATCATTCGGCTCCTTATCTCCAGCATTTGACGGATGAGCTGGTTACTCGGGAATGGGGAAATACCTATGCTCTTCAGAACGACCCTAATGTCTGTGTGATACTTTCTGTTCACGGCCAATTCTTCCCGGTAGAGGAATGGATTACCCAGCACATTGATATTCCTGTACGTTTGGTTAGCGGACATCCAATAAAATCGTTGGAAGAACTCCCACAATCTTTTCAAACTGCGCAAAAGGCAATGGCTGAACAAAACTTCAGAGCTATACATCGTTTGATGGATTTGGATGATGCCAGGCGTATGCATGACATTGTTACTTTTGTAAATGAACGTTACATGCAAGAGTTAAGTTTGGACAAACTGTCAACCCGGTTCTTTCTGAGCCGTGAACATATCTCGCGACGATTCAAGCAAGAAATAGGGATGACCCTATCCAACTACATTATTCAAATAAGAATAAAACAAGCCAAACAATGGTTAAGCCAAACGGACGAGAAAATGTACTCGATTGCATTAAAGCTCGGGTACCAGGATGAAACTTACTTTTCGAAATTGTTTAAACGAATTGTTGGCATGACGCCTCTTGAATATCGGAATAAGGAGGGAAACCGGGAAATAACGGAAATGGAATTGCTTCATAAAAGTTGTAAATGTAACGAGGGGGTTTCATGAAAATCAAGGTTTTTCAATACATTTTAGCCGGGCTGTTTACCCTATCGCTTTCAGCTTGCGGGGCGGACAATCGTTCGGTAAAGGAAATGGATACAAAGAGTGCCGATCAGTACATCACTTTAGAGGTGCTTAATCCCAAAGTGGAAATTTCCATGGAGTTCGAGCAGATGGTAAAGGAATACGAGAAGGAAAATCCGAATGTCAAGATGCATATATTAACCTTTGGCGGAGGGGCAAACTACCTTGCCGAATTGAAAGCAAGATTTGCAGCAAATAAAGGTCCCGATATCTTTCCTAACGGCGGTTACGAAGAAGCGAAGTCATGGAAAAGGTATTTGGAGGATTTATCCGATCAGCCGTGGGTGAAAAATGTGGTTGATGAGGCCCTTGAGCCGATGAAGATGGACGGGAAAACTTACGGGATGCCTGTAAATTTGGAAGGTTACGGCTTTATCTATAATAAGGATTTATTCGCAAAGGCTGGTATCGACACACTGCCAAAAACGCTCTCCGAATTAAAGGCTGCGGCGGAAAAGCTGCATTCCGCAGGTATTACCCCTTTTTCAGTCGGATATTCAGATAGTTGGTTTTTCATTCTCATGTTGAATATTGCTTTTGCCCAACAGGATGACCCGGACGCTTTTATTCAAGCTTTGAACGAGGGGACGCAATCCATCGTAGGGAACAAAAAGTTCGAAGATCTGACTCGAATGCTGGATTTGACCGTTCAATACGGCAATAAAGATTTTCTGACGACCGACTATAATACCGAAGTCGCTTTGTTTGCAACCGGCAAAGCTGCGATCCTGAAACAAGGGAATTGGGCTCAATCTAAGATTGATCAAATAACGCCGAATATGAGTATCGGTTTCTTACCCATTCCGATTAATGATGATGCTAGAAACGATGCCTTACCAGTGGGAGTATCCAATAATTGGGTTGTAAATAAAGAATCTTCGCCGGAGAAAAAGAAAGAAGCAAAGAGATTCTTAAACTGGATGGTTTCATCGGATCAAGGAAAAACGTTTATGAAGGACCAATTCCATTTTATTTCTGCGTTTAAAAATATAGAGTCGGACCGTTCAGGACCACTCGTGGACGATATTAATCGTTACACAAAGGAGAAGAAAACGTTGTCCTGGAACTGGTTTAAATTTCCTTCGAGGGCAAGAGAAGAGTTCGGCTATGCCATGCAAGCTTATGTAGGCAAACAGCTTAACCGCGATCAATTACTGCAGGAGCTCCAGAAATCCTGGAAAAAAGCTGAGCAGAAATAATTGGCTTTTTAGATTCATAACCCTTTCCGCTCTGATACTTAGTATCAAGACGGTAAGGGTTATTTTGTGCTTGGGATCGAGTATCCCCGTCCGTCTGAATCAATATAAGCCTACAAATCTATCAATGTACGACATGTTCTTAACTTTTCCTTTGCCTTAAACTATAAATTGTGGAGAGAAAAAAACATACAATAGAACAGGAGTTGTAAGGTTATGAACATCAAAAAATTGGTTAAACGAGCAACAACAGTAAGCTTGACTACAGCAATGCTGGTAGGAGGTGGTGCTCAAGCATTTGCGAAAGAAAAAGACAATACGGATTACAATGAAAAATATGGTTTTTCCCACATTACACGCTCTGATATGCTGAAAATACCTGAACAACAAAAGAGTGCACAATTTCAAGCACCTCAATTCGATGCAACAACAATAAAAAACATTCCTTCGGCAAAAGGTTATGATGAGCAGGGCAACTTGATCGATATCGATGTTTGGGATAGCTGGCCGCTGCAAAACGCTGATGGAACAGTAGCAAATTATAATGGCTACAATATCGTTTTTGCTTTAGCAGGAGACCCTAAAAGAGGATGGGACACATTTGTCTACATGTTCTATCAAAAAGTAGGCGATACTTCCATTGACAGCTTGAAAAATGCTGGAAGAGTATTTAAGGATAGCGATAAATTCGTTCCTAACGATCCTTTTCTCAAATATCAAGCAGAAGAATGGTCAGGCTCCGCAACCTTAACATCGGATGGAAAAGTTCGCTTATTCTATACAGATCGTCAGGGTTGGGACCCCAATCACGGGTTTTATGGTAAACAAACCTTAACAACAGCCCAAGTCAATGTATCTCAACCAGATAAAAGTACGCTGAAAATTGATGGCGTCCAGGATCTGAAATCGATTTTTGATGGCGGAGACGGCAAAATCTATCAAAATGTTATGCAAGGAATCGAAGCGGAGAATTATTCGGATAATCATACATTCAGAGACCCTCACTATGTGGAAGATAATGGTCATAAATATCTTGTTTTCGAAGCCAATACAGGAACGGAAGTTGGTTACCAAGGAGAGGCATCGCTCTTTAACAAAGCTTTCTACGGCGGAAACAAGCAATTCTTCCAAGATGAAAAAAATAAATTGCTGCAAGGTCCTAAAAAACGTGCTGCTGAGTTAGCGAATGGCGCATTGGGTATTATTGAATTGAACGACGATTATACGTTGAAAAAAGTCATGAAACCGTTAATTGCATCGAACACTGTAACAGATGAAATCGAACGTGCCAACGTATTTAAAATGAATGGTAAATGGTATTTGTTCACGGATTCCAGGGGTTCCAAAATGACGATTGATGGAATCGGGGCGAATGATGTATACATGTTAGGTTATGTGTCCGATTCCTTAACAGGGTCATACAAACCGTTAAATGAAAGCGGACTTGTCTTAAACATGAATCTTGATCCTAAAGATCTAACCTGGACTTATTCCCACTTTGCAGTACCGCAAGCTGACGGTAACAATGTGGTCATCACGAGTTATATGACAAACAGAGGTTTCTATGCAGACCACAAATCTACCTTTGCGCCGAGTTTCTTGTTGAACATTAATGGTTCAAAAACTTCGGTTGTCAAAGATAGTATCCTTGCACAAGGGCAATTAACGATTGACACGAAGAAGAAAAAATAAAAGCATCCTCAATAAAGCAAAAGAAAATGCCGATGAAAATCGGCGTTTTCTTTTTATACAAAAAGGAATAAGCAGCAGCACAGCGAGGAGGTGTCAGCTTGAACTATACAACAAATCAGAAGAAAGCAGCAAAACGAATAGGTGTAGTTATGATTTGTTTCATTATTTTGATGACGAACGAAACCATAGATTCCGTTATGCCAACGTATCGGGCTAGCTATCATTTCACTACGCCCGATAAATGGAAAAACGACCCTCAGCGGCCGTTTTATTTGGATGGAAAGTATCATTACTATTATCTTTATAATCATGATTATCCGAACGGAAATGGAACCGAATGGCGGCATGCGACAACAACGGATTTGGTGCATTGGAAAGATGAAGGGGTGGCCATTCCTAAATATACAACCAATAATGGTGATTTATGGAGCGGATCAGTCGTTGTGGACGAGAAAAATACGGCAGGCTTTGGAAAAGAAGCGCTTGTCGCGATCGTGACACAGCCATCTGCAGTAGGCGGGAAGCAGGAACAATATCTGTGGTACAGTACGGACAAAGGAAAAACGTTTACTTCTTATCGTGACGATCCCATTATTCCGAATCCGGGCACCAAAGATTTTAGAGACCCGAAAATCATTTGGGATCATCAGATTAATAAATGGGTGATGACAATGGCCGAAGGGACGAAGATTGGTTTTTATGAGTCTCCGAATTTAAAAGATTGGCAATATATGAGTGGTTTTATGACAGAAAATATCGGAATTGTGGAGTGTCCTGATCTTTATTTGATGCGTGCGAATGACGGGATCTATAAATGGATTCTTGGTGTCAGCGCTAATGGTAAATCGGCAGGTCAACCAAACACTTACGCCTATTGGACTGGACACTTTAATGGAAAGGAATTTTTCCCTGATCAAAGTGACCCTCAGTGGTTAGATAATGGCTTTGATTGGTATGGTGCCGTCACATTTGAAGAAGGGAAAGACAACGATAAATACAATCATCGGTATGCCTTGGCTTGGATGAATAATTGGGATTATCCCCATAATACGCCAACCCTTCAGGAAGGGTTTAACGGAATGGATTCGATTGTTCGTCAAATTAATCTAAAAAAAGTAAGCGATCATATGTATCGTTTGGCTTCACAACCCATTGAAGCATTGAATCAATTGATAAATACAACGGATTTGTTGAAACAAATAGAGGTTAATGGCTCTAAAACTCTTCATATAACAGGCGATGCTTACCAGCTCGAGACAGATATATCATGGTCAGATATCAAGAATGTTGGATTAAGACTTCGGGAATCAACAGACAATAACCGTCATGTAGATGTCGGAGTGTTTATAGAAGGCCAATATTCCTATGTCAATAGAGCTTTTACTGGGCAACCCGACAAGAGTGGTAAATATGTTGAAAGCAGGTCAGCTTTTGATGTGAGTAAGAAGAATGTTCACTTTAAGATTCTCGTCGATAAAACAAGCATTGAAGTCTTTATGGATGATGGAACCATCGTTTTTTCCAATCAAATTTTCCCGGAATTAAATGATCAAGGAATTACCCTTTTTTCTGAAGGCGGCACCGCGATCTTTAAAAATGTTGTAATCAAGCACTTCAACAAAGATCAAATCAATCTAAAATGAACAAAGATTTGGTGGGAAAGTATATTACTATGACCATGAATAATTATTTTTAAAGGAAAAACTATTTGAGAAAGGCAACAAGACAGTGGATCGGTTGCCTTTACTCAATTAAAAGGGCAGAATAGTTCTAAATCGTGAGTTTCTCATGAATTATCTATCAAAAATGATTTGGTTGAAATCGGTACAGGTACGTAAAAAGTCAATGGGTGGGCCGACGCATGCTCTACCACTCAAGATAAGTCTAAAATGACCATGAGCAATGTCTCCAAATTCCCCTCTCAAAGTCAATTCTGCAAGGAAAAGACCAAATTCTCCGCCTATGCTAAGTGTTGGATTTCTCAAACTTATCGTTCCGGAGAAAACAGATGCTCCAAACACTTTGAGAGTGACTTTAATACTTGGTTCATTGGGATCAATATCTAAGTCTAGACTTAACCCATCAATCAAACGCACAGGAATACAAGTATGACCCGCTGGGCACGAGACAGGAGGAGGCTGAATTAAGCCATCAACAATACGTTGACTAAGAAGAACGTTCTTGCTGATCGTTTTAAGTTGTTTATTGATCTTTTTCAAACTCTTTTTGATATCGTCATTGTATTTATTGCCCTCTAATAGACGATCAATCATCTTTTGATTAATAAGAACATTTTGGTTGATTGTTTTAAGTTGTTTTTGTATTCTTTTCAAAGCATCTTTATCGTATTGTTTGCCTGAGAGAACTAGTTTAGTTCCAATCGTGTGCTGATTAATGAGAACTTTATTGTTGATAGCCTTCAGTTGTTTTCTGATCTGTAATAAGAGTTCTTTATCATTTTTTTTGCAAGTCTGTCTAAATTCAATTATTTTCTTTCTATTGAGAAGAACGGCATTGTTAATAGCTATCAGTTGTTTTTGAATCCTTACTAAAATATTGTTATTATTTTTATTAACGGACAATGACTTGCACCTCCTTTGCAATACAATACTATATGTTCTGTTTCATATTTTGATATAGGACAAACACTCAATTGTTACCGATAGTGATAAAAAAACTCCAATCTTGACTGGTTGTAGGAGCTATTAAACTATAGGAATTTAAGTATTAGCGTAATTCTTAAGAGACTTTTTTAGTAATGAAAAAAGAATAGAACAGGGGGACATCCGCTCCTCGGATTTGACCCGATTGGTAGGAGGATTGCACGGCTAGAACAGGCATGAGTGGTAGTACCGATGTACGTTAACCTAAAAAGGACCGTTAGGATGTGGATAACCTTGGGATTCGATTGGCCACAGCGAAGAAGATGCTAGCTGAAGTAGGTTTAAGCATTAAGGTTATTTATCCATTGTAGGCAACTGCATGACCTCGTTTCGTATTCTATGCCATATGATGAAAGCTGATTATTTAGTAGCCGCGGCAGTAGTAATTGTAACGGTGGCTTCTATCTTCTTTCATCGGTTTGATCTAACACGTTCGGCCAAAATAAATAAAAAAGATAAACCCAATGAATTTGGTGAAGCGGAGCCGCACATTAAGCCTGTACATCGGAATGACATTGATACAAAGTTAACTCCTTATTCTAATGCAGAAGGGCAATCCAACTATATCAAAACATTAACGATGGAACTGCGTCTTATGATCAAAGGGTTACGTTTATGGTGGTACTTGATAGCATTGGTAATGATCGTACTTGGTTTATTTTTGCCAATGGAATCCGTATTAGTGTTAGTTTTTCCCCTTACCTGGGTTTGGCCAGTTCTGATTTGGTCGGCAATGGGCACAAATGAAACGTATTACCGTACCCATCAATTGATTTTTACGGCCATGGATCCAGTTCGGAATCAATTTATTGTATTGTGGCTAGCTGGAATCATTGTTGCTTATTTGACAGGCAGCGGGGCAATGATTCATTTGCTTGTCGTGGGTGAATGGGAAAGCTTAAAGGCCATGGCAGTAGGCGGACAAGCTCTTGACCGAGGTGTATCTCAGTATTACCTGCTAGCCACAATTATTCTGCTGATGCTGGCTGTAATTGGAAGAGTGCGTCAAGTGAGAATGTATAATTAACCTTAGATTAAAAGTTTGCTTCTAAAGCTCGTTGTTCAAAGAAGCGTCGAAGAACATTTTAATGTCTTTGACGCTTCTTTGGTCTGGTTTTCGAAAAATGGATGCAGCCCAGTACGGAGCCGCTCAGAACCGTGAGCGTGTATTTATTGCTGTCTGGAAAGCCATAGGTAACAGGCCGGAGCCAGTTAGCGGTAAAACGGTAGAAGGTTCGTTCCATAATCACGTCGTATCTCCTTTTAAAATTGCGTAAGCTCGATTATAATCTACAGATGTCTGAATACCAAGTGAAGAGAAGTAAGCTGCACACAAAGGAGTAACATGTAATGAGCAAAATCAATCCTTTATTACAAGCATTTAATCAAACCAACAATCCAATAGGCGGCCATGGTAAAAGAAAAATTCAAGTGTTGAAAGAGGCATTACATCATGTTGATGAACATGTAGATAGTGATATTTATGGGAGCGGGAAACTTATAGAAGATTTTCAAGAAGAAATGGCATCGTTTTTAGGCAAAGAATCTGCCGTATTTTTTCCTAGTGGAACAATGGCACAGCAAATCGCTTTAAGAATTTGGTGTGATAAAAAAGGAATAAAGAAAGTAGCCTATCATCCTTTGAGTCATTTAGAGATCCATGAGGAGGATGGGTTAAAAGAATTGCACCATATCGAATCAATTTTATTGGCGGATAAGGACAGGTTGATTCGACTAGAAGATGTCCTCGATCTGCAGGAGGATATTGCTTGTTTGCTGTTAGAATTGCCTCAAAGTGAAATTGGCGGACAGTTACCAGATTTCGACGAGCTTGTAGCCATTTCTACGTATTGTCGTAAAAATGATATCAGATTGCATCTAGACGGTGCTAGGTTATATGAAATTCTGCCCTATTATCAAAAGTCTGCTGTTGAAATTTGCGAGCTATTTGATAGTGTTTATGTGTCTTTCTATAAAGGAATCGGCGGAATTGCAGGAGCCA
The DNA here is from genome assembly GCF_059691975.1 of Paenibacillus sp. J22FR5. Lineage (NCBI taxonomy): Bacteria > Bacillati > Bacillota > Bacilli > Caryophanales > Paenibacillaceae > Paenibacillus > Paenibacillus sp. J22FR5. The sequence goes on from NZ_JCAUAN010000013.1 coordinate 32,462, forward strand.
TTCTTGCAGGCGATGAAGCTTTTACAAAAGAGTCTAAAGTATGGAAAAGACGTCATGGTGGCGATTTAATCAGCCTGTATCCATATATCCTCAGCGCCAGCTATTATTTCAAACAGCGACTGCATAACATGGAGCAGTATTATAAAGAAGCTAAAGAACTTGCTTCCTATTATAATCAATGCTTGGGCTTTGAAACCAAACCATTACAACCTGTAACTAATATGTTTCATGTCCATGTTGATGTGTCAAAAGAGAAGCTTGAACCTATATTAATAACCATGTATGAGGAAACGGGCGTGGGCTTAACCCCTTATTTAAGAGAGAGCGGTGAGACAACTTGTTATTATGAGGTTACCATCGGTGATCGGTTTGCGAAAATACCCCAAAAAGAGCTTAAGAAAGCATTTGATTGGCTAAATGTGAAATTGAAAGAAGTACTAAGTAAAAACGAATAGTTGAAGGAGAATGGCTCTGTCGCAAATGATGCGAACAGAGCCGTTTTAATCTTGGCAAAATCACCCGGGATCAGAAAGGCTCTGCCGATGACCATCGAGCCAAATTCGATTTTCCACCAGTCAATCTAGAAAAAAGCTACTCGATGCTAAAATTTAACTCACTAAAAAAAGATGAATAACCTACACCACAAGGCTGCTCAACTACGGATAATTATCTGTTTTCCAAGACATGCTATAAATAGCATAAATGTCAATGGAAGGATTTTCACAGTGACGACATGGTTACGCAAATGGCTAGTCAGCAGTCCACCCATTATGGATGAAAGTGATAAAAATAGGCTAGATAAGGAAGCTGTAACGTCTATTATCGAACAAAACGAAGCCTTTGTGAAACAAATGTTTCAAAAATGCTCGGATTTGGTTTGCCATAAAATTAATACGGATGACGGGAAAGTCAAGCGTTTAATTGTCTATCTTGAAACGATAACCGACGAAAAAAAAGTGAGCGATCTAGTCTTAAAACCATATGAACGGATTGCTGAAGAAACGGAAACATTGAAAAGTGAATCAATTCCAGTCGGCAAATCGGTAACAACGTCGAATTGGGCGGAAATCATCAAACTTTTGCTGCGCGGGTATGCCATCGTGTTTACTGCCGGTGAAGCGAGTGCCGTTTGTCTCACAGTAAATAGCTTGGTTCATCGGAGCATCGAAGAACCTTCTTCGGAACCGGTTATCCGGGGGCCAAAAGAGGGTTTCATCGAAAGGCAGTCAGTGAATGTTGGGCTGTTGCGCAACTATATTCGTACCCCTCGTTTGAAAATGGAGGCCTTCACCGTAGGCGAGATTACGGAAACGAGTGTACTAGTGACTTATATCGAAGGACTTGCCGATGAAGCAGTCGTTAACCAGGTACGAGATAAAATCGCTTCTATCCGGATTGATGGTGTATTGGAGAGTGGTTACATCGAGGCATTGATTCAGGATGATCCATTTCCCCTTTTTCCAACCGTTCAAATCACGGAACGGCCCGATGCCGTAGCAGGGGGACTATTGGAAGGAAGGGTAGCCATTCTTGTAGATAATTCCCCTTTCGTTCTCATTGTTCCAGTTACTTTTTGGAACGGTATGCAAGCAAGCGAAGATTACAATCTACGTTTCCCTGTAGCTACTTTCGTGCGGTGGATCCGATTTATTTTTATGATTATCGCTATCTTTGCCCCTGCTTTTTTTGTAGCGGTGACCACATACCATCAGGAAATGATACCCACCAGTTTATTGTTGAGCATCGCCTCCGCTCGGGAGCCTGTGCCATTGCCGATTATGATAGAAGTCATGCTGATGGAATTTATGTTTGAAGCTTTACGCGAGGCTGGGCTTCGCTTACCAAGAACGATAGGTCAGACGGTAAGCATCGTTGGAGCACTAGTCATCGGGCAGGCAGCCGTACAGGCGGGCACTATTTCAGCTCCCACCGTTATCGTAGTCTCTACGACAGGTATTGCCGCCTTTGTCATACCGCGATTTAATTTTGCCAATGGGATCCGTTTACTTCGGTTTCCAATCATCTTCTTGGCAGGAACGTTAGGATTATATGGTATAGCCCTCGGTTTTTTAGGGATTTTGCTCCACGTTGTGCATTTGAAATCTTTCGGCGTACCCTATTTTACACCTGTGGCTCCATTTTCACTAAGATCAATTAAGGATGTGTGGTTCCGGGCTCCCCGAAAAAATGGCGTTGGCATATCCGCTCCCTCTTACGCAAGAGCTACTAAAGCACCTCAGCAGGAAGGGGGAGAATAGTTGAAACGATGGTTACGAATCGGGATTTTTTTGATTCCACTGGTCATTACGGGCTGTTGGGATCGCATGGAAATCAATGATATCGGTTTGGTTATGGGAACGGGGCTGGACTTGATGGAAGACGGAAACATACGGGCGACACTTCAGATTTCCGTACCTGCCCCATCCTCGCAAACTACGGGGGGCACCTCGAAAGAAGGGGATAGGTTCTTTCTGATTTCGGAGGTTGGAAAAAATGCGTTTGATCTTGACCAAAAGCTTCAGCAAAAAATGTCCAGAACGCTATTTTTTTCGCATCGCAGCGTTATACTAATCGGGGAATCTTTGGCCAAACATGGCATTAACGACATTTTGGACTCTTTCAGCCGCCAACCGCGGAACCGGTTAAAAACGTATATATTTGTTGTCAAAGGAATGAAAGCTGGGGATCTACTGCAAGTCCGTTACCCCTATGAACTGGTTCCCGCTGAAGCTTTGAAAGAAATGCAAATTATGCGGGGAGAAGGAGTCTCCACTACGTTGCGGGATTTTTTGATAGCATCGGCGAGCGAGGGAATATATCCGGCGGTTGCGGTTTTGGAGCCGACTCATTTTTTTAGTTCGTCGCAAAAAGACACGGACAAACTATTTCGTATGAAAGGTACGGCAATTTTCAAATCGTCTGCATTGGTTGGCTTTTTGGATAATGCGGAAACGCATTCTTTTCTCTGGTTCAAGAAAAACAAGAAGACGGATAAAATCGTTGCCGATCTGCCTGAAGGAAAGGGAAATGTGGGTTATTTTCTAACGAGCAGCGAAGTCATAATCAAACCGGATATGGTAGGAAATCTTCTTAAATTTCATGTCGATATAAAAGGAAAGGGAGATCTGTTTGAAAACAATTCTCGGCTCGACGTAGGCCAACCGAACAATCAGAAGCTTATCAAAAAAGCGTTGGAAAATCGGGTTGAACAGGATATGAAGGTGTTCTTGCGTAGTATACAAACCCAATACAAAACGGATATCGTAGGCTTCGGCCAGCAATTGCAAAGAAAAGATCCACAAAAGTGGCGTATCGTAGAGCCACAATGGGATCAGCATTTTGAAGAGGCTGAAATTTCCGTATCCGTGAACCTCACCATCAACAATACGGGAGTTATCGGCCCTTCCTTGCAATTGAAAGAAAAGGAGATTATAAAGTGAACCTTATCATGTCTGCAGGATATGTGTTGTGTCTTTACACGTACACCTTATTTCAAATTCGTCGTTTAAGGGGGAGTCATGAGAAGCGGGAGGCTTTGATTTATGCACTACTCATGACCGTAACCGCTGTCATTGGCGCGCTTCTGATAGCGGGAGTGGAACTACCTAGCTTTGTCGTTCCGTACAAATTCCTATTCGAACCCCTCGGAAAAATGATTTTATCCCCATAACTTTGCGGTTTTTCTTCTGAGAGTATCAATGGTAAGCAGTAGCAATGGGAGCAAGCTTTGCGTAAAGAGGGCTAATATCGGATAGGTGAAAGTAATCCAGGCTTGAAATTCAGCGTCATTTTTGAAAATCCAGACGGAACCAACAGCAGATAACAGAGTTACCGGAACAACGGTTTTCCGATAATTTGACGTACCGAATAACTGGCTTGCACTTAAAGAAAACATATAAAGCAGCATCGAAATCTTGGTGAAAATCCCAAGAATCCATATCGCAATAGCAATGGCCTCCAGCCTTTCAACGGGTCCGAGGATACCGATATATTGGATGACTTTCAAAAAAGCGAACTTCAAACGGGGCGTTATCGGACCGAACATCATAATGGTAACGATGTCGATTGTCATGATTAACAGGACAACTCCTCCCATTGCCGAAAACAAATTCATTCGGACATTTTGCGGCTTTTCGTTTAAGTACGGGAGGAACCATCCCAAAAAAAAGAACTGGCTCATCCAGGCGGACGGAACCACTGCACCCTTAATTACCGGAAATAGTCCCTCCGCTAGAAACGGAGTCAAGCGAGCCAGTTCAATATCCCGGATAGAAAAAATGAAGATAGGGATCAGCAGGACGATGATAATGAGAACAATCACTTCATTGCACCTGGCGATAGCCTCGACTCCTGCCAGTACGGCTAAGCAGCACAAAAACAACATGGAGACCATCAGTGCCAGAGAGGGAGTATTCATTAGGAGGATCGTGTTAAGAAACCCGGCATGTTCGTTTACAGTGCTGGAAATAAAGAAAAACAAATAATAAGTCAAATAAAATCCTAAAATTTTGCCCGCCCATTTCCCACAAATCTCGACAGTGTACTGCATGATTGATTGATCGGGATAACGTTTGGACAGAGTGGTCAGTACCCAGATGTTCACGACTCCCGTAAGCGATGCTGGAAAAATAGACAACCAGGCGTTCTGCTTGGCGAAAGATACCATAATTCCGGGTACGGATAGAATGAGCGTAGAAACAATAAAGGTAAAAAAAAGTAAGCTTAACTGATTTCCGGATATTTTTCCGCTAGATTGCATTCTTTTTTCACAACCTTTATGGGTATTTCACTTTTCCCTATTTTATCCTTAGTTATCTTATTTAAACATTTATCCGGGTATGCTCCTTGTTGGAAATGTTGGCATTAACCGAATACGAGCGAATTGCTCCGACTTTAAAGGAATCCTGACAATTCCCCAAATGATCAATCAGCGCATGCATTCGAAGCTCTGAAACATGGTATGTACTATCAAAACGCAAAAGAGAGAGAACGCCGTCTGGCGCGACGGGCTGTCAATGGGGAGCAGCATTGGCCGGGCAAGTTCTCCCTCTGGTATTTTCGTCCGGGAACGGCCAAGGCTCCCCAGCCATGTCCGCCAACCTGGTATAATCAGCCGAACGTAGGACGATACAAGCTTCACTGTTTTTATGAGCCGACCGCGAAAGAATGTGAAAATGTATATAATACGTTTTAATTCTATGAACGAAAAGAACTCAGGATCTCTTAGCCTGAAATTTACGTCATGAGCAGAGTCTTGGGCTTTTTTGTCAAAGTCACAGCTGAATGATTTGTGCGATGGGGAAAATGACGCTTCTCTTCAAGCGGTCGATCTTTATATGAGAATGTGAAACATATCCCGCAGGATAAAAGTAAGAATCTATCGGAGAATGTTAGTTCAATACATGAAGGCAGCCGACCAAACCTCGGCTGCCTTTTCTGTGCTAACTGGCATGATGGTTGGGGTTTAATGTCGAATCCAGATACGGTCATAGCATGCGCTTCGTTCTTTGTTGAGCTAGAGTTGATCAGTTTATCTTCCATATAGTCCAAGCCAATATATTAACCAATTCATACATTGTTACTATCTTGTGATTAGGAGGGTGATAGGGATGGGATTAATATTTAATCGTAATGTTAGAGTAACTTTTTTCTCGGGTTTTAACTTTACTGGAAGAAGTCTAACATTTAGACGAGGCGTGGCAGTTTCAGATCTGGGATTATTCGGTTTTAACAACATCATCTCCAGTTTCCGGCTAAGAAATGTTCTAATTCCTAGTCAAGTAACGTTAGTCCTGTTTTCAGGGCGCAACTTTACAGGGAATTTTCGAATTTTCCGTGGCAGCCAGAACATTTCAGACTTACGAGCATTCAACTTTAACAATGTAACCTCGTCGTTTATTCTGGTTGGATTCCGTTTAACAACTTCTCAGATTCGTACCATTCAACGTACTGGCAGAATGCCAAGCGACATTTCCGAATTATAGACAGGCTAAAGGGGACGCTGAAAAGCGCCCTTTTTTGTTCAGCCCTTCTGCAGGGTGTTAAAGTTCCACTAATGCATCGCGGAGTTGGAGTCGGTACACATTGCTGTCACTTTCTTCTTATAGAGTAACATAAAAACGATTTCAAAAATGTCTGCCCGGAATATGTGAAAGAATAAAAATTTATTTATATCCATATTTTCCCGGTGGTTATTAAAGCTGGATGATAGAATTGGTAAGATTAATTAACCTTTAATTGAAAATAGGAATTAATAATGAGTACAGCCAGATCAATTCTAAAACCCCAATAGGAGTTGTGCTATCATGAATAAAATTCAGGAATTTAACGCATTGCATGAATCAAATGATGTTTTTTTGCTAGGGAATGCTTGGGACTTATTCTCCGCACTTTCACTCGTGAAAGCCGGATTTAAAGCAATCGGTACAACCAGTTGGGGAATAGCCCAAAGTTTAGGATATTCTGACGGCGAAATGATTGAATTTCAAACACTGCTAAATGTTGTCAAAATGATAATAGATCATGTGAAAGTATCTGTTACGGTAGATATAGAGTCAGGTTATGGAGAAAATGATCAAACGATCGTTGAAAATGTATTAAAACTTGCATGTTTAGGAGTTTCAGGAATCAATATAGAGGTTTCTCACAAGCAAATAGTAGGTCTCAAGCCATTGAGCCAACAATGTAATCTTATATCGAAGATTAGAACTACGTTAGAGGAGAATGGCTATAAAGGTTTTTATATAAATGCAAGGACGGATACATATTTACAAAATCAAAATCCTCTAGATGAAACGATTTACAGAGCAAAAGCCTATGTCGATAGTGGAGACCCCGTTGTACACTTATTGTCCAATCAAAATAAAAATAGGTTGTTAAAAAAGGATTTAATTTTGAAGTAGAGAATTATAATTAAAGAAAATTTCATATCTATCTCACTAGGTGCCCTTGCGTGAGCAAGGCATAACAGGGAATCGGGTGTAACTCCCGAGCGGTCCCGCCGCTGTAACCGAGGAGCCTCCTTCTTTATATGTCACTCAGAATTAAGTCTGGGGAAGGCAGAGGGAGTGCAATGAAACGGAAGCCAGAAGACCTACCTAGTCGAGCACACCAAATACGCCTTCGGAGAAAAGGAGTGGTGACGAAAAATGAACTGGCAGTTTAGCTCTTCTTAACTTGTCATTTATTACCGTTCCCATAAGTAAGTCCCGAAACCTTAGAGGTCGTCGGGGCTTTTTTTGTGCATTAATTGCAATAAATTTGAAAACGAAAGAGGTAATCATCAATGTCAACTGTTTCACTTATACTTCTTGTTTTTGTTTTGGGTCTACGTCATGGTTTAGACGCGGATCATTTAGCTTTTATTGATGGACAGACGCGGTATAATTGGCGGATGGGAAGTCCTATTGCTCGCTGGGTAGGTACCTTATTTTCATTTGGCCATGGAGCAGTAGTAGCTAGTATGGCAATTGTTTTGGGTATGTTTATCAAGGATTTTGAATTACCGGGTTATTTCGATACGGTTGCAACATGGATTTCTGTACTTTCACTTTTTACCATTGGAACTATAAATATCTATAATCTCTTGCGTTCTAAGCATAAAAATGAAGATTTTCAAGTTAAAGGATATAGAGGAAATTTTATTGCAAAAGTTTCCAAAGGAACAACAAATCCATTTTTAATTATTTTAGTTGGTGCGATTTTCGCATTAGCCGCTGAAACGATCAGTCAGACATCCGTTTGGGCACTTGCTGCGGGTAATAAAGTCGAATATATGCCTGTCATTTTGGGAATTGTTTTCATGATTGGGATGATGCTAACGGATACCTTGGATTCGTTGATTGCATATCGAATGGTTCATCACTCAGGGAAACTTGGGCAAGCGGCTTCAAGATTATTCGGGTGGGTTATAGTAGTTCTTGCGTATGGTGTTTCGTTATATGAAGCTTTTACATATTTCAACCCTTGGGCCGAAATTGATTTTGAAATCATAGGAATTGGAATCTTTTTATTCTTACTACTTTGTTTTGTATTTGTCACGCTACGCGCTAGGAAGAAATCCCACGCATTAACTTAATAATCACTTGAAATCAATGTGCGAAGGCGAACGCCTAGCTTGATTTGTGTGCAAAACTATACAATAAATTAATTGGACAAAGAGTTTTCAGTAATGGTATCATCAAGAAAAACTAAATATTTTTATGGAAATAGGTTCTGGACTATGTATTAGTCTAGTTAAAAGGGAAGTTCGGTGAAATGCCGTCACGGACCCGCCACTGTAAGGAATGCTAAAATTAATTGGCACTCTTCTGGTTTTTATGTCACTGAGGAAAACTTGGGAAGACACCAGAAGAGATATTCTAAGTCAGGAGACCTGCCTATTTTGACAACACAATTGACCTACGTGGATTTAGGGAGTGTTAGAAGCTCCCTTTATTTTCTAAAATGAGTTTGGCATATTGGATGAAGTTGCCATTCCATCATATAGATTTTAATGTCAGGCACCTCTAACATTTTTTTTGTTAGAGGTGTTTTTTGTTTGCCCTGCTTTGAATATAGTGTAAAAAGGAGTGGACGAGAATGAGAGGGAAATTATTAATTATCGGTTTTGGACCCGGCAGCTTCGAACATATTACCAAACGCGCGCGCGAGGCCATTCAGGAAAGTGAGGTTGTAATCGGGTACAACACTTACGTAGATTTGATTGCAGATCTACTTACCAGTCAATCGATTGTCCGTACAGGAATGACAGAGGAGGTTAGCCGCGCCCAAGAAGCCGTTCGACAGGCGGAAGCAGGCAAAAAGGTAGCGGTAATTTCCAGCGGGGATGCAGGAGTTTATGGCATGGCCGGGTTAGTCTATGAAGTCTTAATAGGCAAGGGATGGTCGCGTACAGATGGTGTGGAGGTAGAAATCGTTCCAGGTATTTCTGCCATTAATTCGACTGCCTCTCTATTAGGAGCGCCCATTATGCATGATTCTTGTACGATTAGCTTGAGTGATCATTTGACGCCATGGACGCAGATAGCCAAACGAGTGGAGGCTGCAGGACAAGCTGATTTTGTCATTGCGCTCTATAATCCGCGAAGCGGTAGAAGAACAAGACAAATTGTGGAGTCGCAGCAAATTCTTCTTAAGTACCGATCTCCAGATACGCCTGTAGGTATTGTAAAAAGCGCTTATCGCGATCGTGAGCAAGTGGTGATTACAACGTTACAGAATATGCTCGATCATGATATTGGCATGTTAACTACAGTCATTATAGGCAACTCGACCACGATGATATATGAAGGCCTTATGATTACACCGCGTGGTTATCAAAGAAAATACACTTTGGATTCGGATGTGCAGCGCTTAAGACCACATCAACGCTTGCAAACGGAGGCGGAGCCTTGGGCTTTAGAACAGTGGAAAGAAGAAGATGAGACTGACCATGAGCTGTATGAAGATGAGTTCGATCGTATAGAAAAATCTGAACCGGTGAAGCCAGTTGGAATACCGAATCCTCACTCATTTGCTATGGAAGCCTTACATTTAGTTAGCTTATCCAAAGGGATAACAGAGCGGAACTCTCCAATCGAGCTCATGCAGCCATCGTATAAGCAAGAAGCAATTTTTGAGTTTGCGGTAAGTCCGGGGTTAGCCAATAAGAAATTTACTGCCAAACAAATGGCTTTACTAGCTGAAATCGTTGGGGATAAAGGCGACATTGAATATACACCGCATCATCAATTAATTGTTCGTGTCGCTGTTGCAGAGCCGGATCATATTACCAGTAGACTGACGAACGAGGGCTTCATTTTATCACCTATAGGAGATGTTGTTCAGTTGAAGGCTTGCGACTTTTGTAATCTAGAAAAGGTTGAATCGCTCCCCTATGCGGAGAAGATCAATGAGATGATTGGTGGAATGAATGTTCCCAAAGAATTAAAAATTGGCTTTAATGGATGTGGAATGGCTTGCTATAACGCTGTTAGTGAAGATATCGGCATTGTATATCGCAAGGAAAAGTTTGACTTGTTCTTAGGCGGTAAAACCGTGGGAAGAAACGCGCACACGGCCCAGCCTGTTGCGGAAGGAATTGAACCGGAGGATATTGTAGGCGTTATTGAACGAATTGTTGACCGTTATAAGCATGAAGGACATCCGAATGAGCGGTTTCATAAATTTTTCAAAAGGATACAACAGATTGAGGGCTATAGATATCAAGAAGTACCAAGCTTTGTTATTGAGAATGCATTATGTGGTGACTAAATTTGAGAGGGGAACAAATGATGAATGCAGTATTATTTGTTGGACATGGCAGTAGGGATACTCATGGAAATGATGAAGTAAGAGCTTTTGTTCAGAGTGTCATTGAAACCTTAAATCAGCCTATTGCTGAAACCTGCTTTTTGGAATTTGAAAAGCCTAATATTACTGATGGAATAGAAATTTGCATCAAAAAAGGGGCAACGCGAGTGATTGTTATTCCGATTATTCTGTTTGCCGCAGGTCACGCTAAAATTCATATTCCAGCTGCAATCGATGAGGCCAAGCTTACATATCCACTCGTTCAATTTATTTATGGTAGACCAATTGGCATTCATGATAAGGTTTTGGATATTCTAACATCGAGAACTAGTGATGCGGGAATCGCGAAAAATGAAGATCAGAATGATACGGCTATTCTTGTAGTTGGCCGAGGCAGCAGTGATCCGGATGCAAATAGCGACTTGTTCAAAATATCCCGACTTCTATGGGAAAAAATGAAGGTCAAATGGGTGGAAACGGCTTTTATTGGCGTTACATCTCCACTTATTGAAGAAGGCGTGGACAAGTGTTTGAAGCTTGGAGCCCGACATGTGGTTATTGTACCTTACTTCTTATTTACAGGTATTTTGATCAATCGTATGGAGAAAATGCTGGAAGAGTTTAAATTAAAGCACCCTGATCATCAATTTTCGATGGCTGAGTATTTCGGATTCCATCCTGAGCTGAAGCAAATATTAAGCGATCGTGTTAATGAAGCGTTACGGGATGAAGTGAAGGTCAATTGCGATATGTGTCAATATCGTATTGCTGCAATGGACAGTATTGACCATCACCATCATCATGACCACGATCACCACGATCATGACCATGATCATCATGAACAAGATCATCACGACCGTGACCACGATCACAAGCATGACCATAAATAAGACAGCCCTTGGCGTAGAAAAAGGAGTGAGCTTGGATGATATTGGTGATGGCTGGTACAAGCGATGCGAGAGAATTGGCCTTGCAAATCAAAGGAGCAGGCTATGATCTCCTAACTTCAGTCGTAACGGAAAATGCAGCCAAAGGGATGGAAGAAGCTGAATTGCCCGTGCGTTTCGGCAGGTTAAATGAGTTTGAACTTGCAGACTTAATCAGTAACGGCGGCTTTAAAATAGTTATCGATGCAAGTCATCCGTTTGCCGAAGAAGCTTCCAAGAACGCCATGGCAGCGGCTTTGCGTGCTAAGGTGCCTTACATTCGCTATGAACGTGAGAGTATTACCTATGAGGACAATCCACATTTATATTATGTGGATGATTACGAGCAAGCAGCGGAATTGGCTGCATCAAAGCAAGGTGTGATCATGTTGACAACAGGCAGCAAAACCTTAAAGGTATTTACAGATAAGCTGCTTGACTTGCCGAATACAACATTGATTGCAAGAATGCTTCCGCGCAAAGATAATATGGAGAAATGTGAAGAGCTCGGAATGGAACAGAAGAATATCGTGGCTATGCAAGGCCCTTTTACAAAAGAATTGAACACAGCCCTTTATAATCAATATAAGGTAACGTTAATGATTACAAAAGAAAGCGGTAAAGTAGGCGCAGTCGACGAGAAGCTAGAGGCGGCATTAGAGCTGGGTATCGATACGATCATGATTGGCAGACCTACTGTAGACTATGGTAATCAGCATTCAGACTTTTCAAGTGTGTTAAGTCATATCGTTCAATTACTAAAGGAGGCGTAAAGAGATGGATTTTCATACAGATTTCAAACCATTGACGATACAACCGCAGGAAATTGAGGAAAAAAGCTTTGAAATGATTACGCATGAGCTTGGTGAGCATCCGTTTACGACAGAGCAGTACGCTGTTGTCCAACGTGTGATTCATGCATCAGCCGATTTTGAATTGGGACGCAGTCTCCTGTTTCATCCAGATGCGATTCAATCAGGGATTCAAGCGATCCGCAGCGGCAAAATGGTTGTTGCTGATGTACAAATGGTGCAGGTCGGAATTAGTAAAGGGCGGATTGAAAAGTTTGGCGGCGAGGTTAACGTATATATTTCCGATCCTGATGTTATGGTCGAGGCCAAGAGACTCAATACAACAAGAGCTATTATCTCAATTCGAAAAGCGATCCTTGAAGCCGAGGGAGGCATTTATGTGATCGGTAATGCACCGACAGCCCTTCTAGAGTTGATTCGCTTGATTAAAGAAGGTGTCACAAGACCGGGACTTGTTATAGGTGTTCCTGTTGGCTTTGTTTCTGCTGCGGAGTCGAAGGAAGAATTGGCAAAGCTAGACATCCCCTTCATTACCAATATCGGACGCAAGGGTGGAAGTGCGGTAGCTGTTGCTGCTTTAAATGCCATTTCACTATTAGCTGAAAAACAGGAATAACGCTATGGAAATCATCGATCCTAAGCCGCAGCGCCATGGCTATACAACGGGCTCTTGTGCTGCTGCGACAGCAAAAGCGGCCCTGATGGCTTTGATTTTGCAAGAGAGACAAAGTGAGTCCTGCATTCGCATTCCAATTGGTGAGGATGTCACCTTTCAACTCGTAAATTGTGAATTTACAAGAGATATGGCGACTACTGCGGTGATTAAAGACGGTGGGGATGACCCAGATGCTACTCATGGAGCGCTTATCATAGCTACGGTTACTTGGCAAACAGCGCCCGGAATTGAGTTAGATGGGGGAATCGGTGTCGGAAGAGTGACCAAGCCGGGTCTGCCAGTGGATGTGGGTGAAGCAGCCATTAATCCAGTTCCTCGCAAAATGATTCGCGAAGCCGTTCAAGGGGTTTTAGATGAATTCGATATTCACATCGGCGTTAAGGTTGTTATTTCCGTACCAGATGGTGTGGAAATTGCGAAGAAAACACTGAATGAGCGGCTGGGAATCATAGGGGGTATTTCTATTCTCGGTACCCGTGGGACGGTGGTTCCTTTTTCTACAGCTGCCTATAAGGCAAGTGTCGCACTTGCGATTCGTGTAGCCGTTAAATGTGGCTGTGATCATTTAGTTATTTCCACAGGTGGCAGAACAGAGAACTTTGGAATCGCTATGTATCCAGATCTGTCAGAGGAAGCTTTTGTTGAGATGGGTGACTTTGTTGGATTTTCCTTAACGATGGCCAAAAGGCAAGGGGTTCGTAAGGTCACATTAGTAGGAATGATGGGGAAGTTTTCCAAGGTAGCTCAAGGCGTAATGAATGTGCATTCCAAAAGCGCTCCTGTAGATTTCGGATTTTTGGCGCAGATTGCGGCTGAATCGGGTGCTTCAGATGAGGTAGTCACCGAAATCCGGACTGCGAATACCGCATCTCAGGTCGGAGATCGGATGAATGCTTTGGGAAATCACGTTTTTTTTCAAAAGCTTTGTGAGTACTGCTGTCAAGAAAGCTTAAAGCAGGTTGAGGGCGGCATGGAAATTGAAACCGTGATTATCTCGATGAAAGCTGAGCTGTTGGGAAAGGCGCATGTACAAGGGTGATCAGCCAAACTCTGGTTCAAAAAGCAAATAAGGAAGTGAATTGAAGTGAAGCCGGCTATTAAAATGATCGGAATTGGTGATAACGGAAAGGCAAGTCTACTGCCTTTATATCTAGAGTGGATTCAACAGTGTGAGGTGCTCGTAGGCGGGGAGAGGCACTTGCAATTTTTTGCCGATTTCAAAGGTGAGAGAATGACCATTAAAGGTGCTTTGTCTGAAATGATGGAACAATTGAAACAAGAACATAGATCGATTGTGATCCTTGCCTCAGGAGACCCATTATTCTACGGCATAGGTAGTTATGCTGCAAAAAAACTCGATCGTGTGGAGATTTATCCCCACTTAAGCTCGATTCAGCTAGCTTTTGCAAGATTAGGTCAAGGTTGGCAGGATGCCTATGTGACAAGTGTTCACGGCCGCAGCATGAAAGGGTTGGCACAGCGGATCGACGGTCGACAAACCATTGCGCTGTTAACAGATGCAACGAATAACCCGAATACGATTGCTCAGTATTTACGCCATTATGGTATGGACGAATATCGTGCTTTTGTAGCTGAGAATTTAGGCGGGAGCAATGAAAAAACCGGTTGGTACTCGCTGCAGGAAATGGCAGAAGCCGAGTTCTCTCCTTTAAATGTTGTTATTTTGCAAAAACAGTCTAACAGTCCTGTATGGCCGCTTGGCATCGAGGATGATCAATTTGCCCAGCGAAAGCCAGACAAGGGTCTGATTACGAAAAAAGAAGTGCGCATATTAAGTGTAGCTAATATGAACTTACGGCCGGATAGCATTGTCTGGGATGTCGGTACCTGTACGGGCTCTATTGCAATTGAGGCAGCTCGCATTGCGCGCTTAGGCGAGGTGTATGCGATCGAAAAGAATGAAGCTGATTTGGAAAATTGTAAACAAAATATGGTGAAATTCCGTACAGATCTAACAGCCGTTCTTGGCAAAGCGCCGCAGAGACTTGAGGAGTTTCCTGACCCGAATGCCATCTTTATAGGGGGCACCGGCGGAGAAATGCAAGAGCTATTGCATATTTGCTGTACTCGTCTGCAAGCAGATGGCGTTATTGTCCTAAATGTTGTGACCATTGAAAATCTCTACGAAGCCAATAAAGCATTTGAAGCAGAAGGCTTTCATACCCAGATTACCTTATTGCAGGTTTCGCGAAGTAAGCCTATTTTGGATATGAATCGATTTGAGGGCTTAAACCCGGTTTACATCATTACTGCCAAGAAACGTCATGCAAATGAAGAAAGTCTGAGTAAAGGAGCTGCCATCATTGAGTAAATTAGGTAAATTGTATGGCGTAGGTGTGGGGCCTGGTGATCCGGAGCTGATAACGGTGAAAGCATTTCGCATTCTGAAGGAATCTCCGGTAATCGCGTATCCGCGAAAGATGCGCGGGGCTAAAAGCTACGCTCTAACGATTATGGAAGCGTATGTGAATCCGGCGGAAAAGCAGATGCTAGGGCTTACTTTTCCCATGACGAAAGATAAAGAGGCGCTAGAGAAGCAGTGGACCAAGACAGTTGCGGATGTATGGGGATTTTTACAGGAGGGGAAGGATGTAGCTTTCGTTACAGAAGGAGACCCGATGATCTACAGCACATTTATTCATATGATGCGCTTGATGAATGCCGAGCATCCTGAAGTAGAAGTGAGATCGATTCCTGGCATATCGTCTATTACGGCTTCCGCCTCAACTTTGGGGATACCGCTAGCAGATGGCGATGATCAAATAGCGATCGTTCCTGCTACAAATGATTATGATAAGATGCGTAAGGCTTTGGAAGAGCATGATTGCGTTGTCTTTATTAAGGTAGCCAAGGTCATTGACTTAATGCTAACCGTTTTGAGAGATTTGAAGCTTGTTGATAAAGCATCGGTGATAACCAAGGTGACGTCATCTGAAGAGTTGATTTGGCGCAGCGTGGGAAGCTTGGCGGGTCGAGAACTGGAATATTTAACCTTAATGGTGGTGAGAAAATAATGAAAATATATATTATCGGCGCAGGTCCAGGTGATCCTGATTTAATTACTGTAAAGGGCTTAAGACTGCTGCAGGAAGCCGATGTCGTCCTCTACACAGATTCTTTAGTCAATGAAGAGCTGATTGCTAAAGCAAAGCCTGGTGCAGAAGTGTTGAAAAGCGCAGGCATGGATTTGGATGAGATGGTTCGCATTATGGTGGATCGCGTGAAGCAGGGCAAAATGGTTGCCCGTGTTCATACAGGTGATCCAGCTGTTTTTGGAGCCATTATGGAACAAATCGTACTGTTAAAAAAGGAAGGTATCGGTTATGAGATCATTCCGGGAGTCAGCTCTGTTTTTGCGTCTGCGGCTGCTCTTGGAGCAGAGCTAACGATCCCTGAGTTAACCCAAACGGTGATTCTCACACGAGCAGAAGGCAGAACCCCTGTACCGGAGCTCGAACGTTTAAAAGACTTGGCAGCGCATCATTGCACAATTGCGTTATTCTTAAGTGCGACTTTGACGAAGAAGGTTGTTAATGATTTCAGGGAAGCCGGCTGGCGTGAGGATACGCCGATCGCCGTCGTGCAAAGAGCAACCTGGCCGGATCAAATTATTGTACGTACGACACTCGCTCATTTGGAAGAAGATATGAAAAAGAATGGAATTCGCTCCCATGCCATGATTCTAGCGGGTTGGGCGTTGGACCCTGATATTCATCAAAAGGAAGAATATAAGTCCAAGCTTTACGATAAGGAGTTTACGCACCGCTTTCGCAGAGGGGTAAGTTCATGAGCATCCAACTGCTAGAGGGAGAAATCCCAACCATTCATCAAACATCTGATTTTGCGATTATCGCTATTACGAAACACGGTGTGGAATTAGCGCGGAAGCTGCAAAGTCAGTTTGCACATGCAGACCTGTATTATATGAGTAAGTTTAACCGAGGAGATGAGGACTCGCGGAACATTCAGTCTTTCGATGGAAGTGTCCGTTTGTTGTTTCCGGCTTTGTTTCCAGCATATAAAGGTCTGATCATCATTATTTCGTTGGGCGCTGTCATTCGCATGATAGCACCTTTATTACAGGATAAGAAGAAAGATCCAGGGATTGTCGTCATTGATGATAAAGGAGAGCACGTCATTAGTGTGCTTTCCGGTCATTTGGGCGGAGCTAATGAGCTGACGCTGGAAGTTGCCGCAGCCATTGGAGCGAGACCCGTCATTACTACAGCCTCTGATGTGCAAAAGACGATTGCCGTTGATTTATTCGGTCGTCGTTTTGGCTGGCAATGGGAAGCGGAAGACAAGCTTACGCCGGTTAGTGCAGCAGTTGTGAATGAGGAGCAAATTGCCGTTGTTCAGGAATCGGGTGAACGGAATTGGTGGCTGCATGCCAATCCCATGCCTGCCAATATACAAGTATATGAGACTGTATCTGAGGCCATGCTGGCGAAGCCAAACGCTGCGCTCATCGTCACGCATCGTCTTTTACATCCGGATGAAGCCAGACTATTAGACAATGGAGTATTGTATCGTCCCAAGGTGCTTGTGATTGGAATGGGCTGCAATAGAGGCACTACACTGGAAGAAATTGAGGCGGTTATTACTGACACCTTGGCGGAATTGCAATTTTCGATCCGCAGTGTGAAAGCGTTGTGTACGATTGATTTGAAACAGGATGAGCCAGGACTGCTGGAGGTATGTCAAAAGTACGGCTGGGAGATGGTATGTTACACGGCCAATCAATTGAATGAAGTTAACATCGAAGCTCCATCGGAAACGGTATATAAATTTACAGGAGCTTACGCGGTAAGTGAGCCTTCTGCTAAGTTATATAGTGGAAATGAGCAGTTGATTGTAAATAAGAAGAAGTCAGGGAACGTGACGATTTCGCTCGGAATGATTCATTTTCCACGATTATAGTTTGGAGGCTTTATTATCATGCATAGAAGAGTAGTGATTGCCGGAACAGGCAGTGGTGTTGGCAAAACAACGCTGACACTCGGATTGATGGCCGCTCTGCGTAAACAGGGCTATGTGGTTCAAGGCTTTAAGTGCGGACCCGATTACATTGATCCGAGCTATCATACAGCTGTCACTGGAAGAGTTTCACGAAATTTGGATAGCTGGATGCTAAATCACGATACAGTGAAGGAAATCTTCGATCGAGGAAGCAAGGAAGCGGATATTTCGGTAATTGAAGGTGTAATGGGTCTTTATGATGGTAAAAATCCACGTACGAATGAAGGCAGTACGGCAGAAATAAGTATGATTCTGGATGCGCCAATTGTCCTTGTTGTCAATTGTCAAAGCATGGCTCGCAGTGCGGCTGCCATTGTGAAGGGATTTCAATGCTTCTCCCCAGGAATTCGGATCGTTGGCGTCATTGCCAATAAAGTTGGAAGCGATGGTCATTACAAGCTTGTTAAGGAAGCTATTGAACAAGAATGTAATGTGCCCGTTCTTGGCTTCCTAAAGCGCGATGATAAGATCGAAATTCCAGAGAGGCATTTGGGACTTATACCATCCATTGAAAGAGGCGAGCTTAAACCTTTTTTTGATAGACTCGCAGACCTAATCACTTCCCAGATCGATTTGGATAAGCTCATTGAGTTATCAACGTGTGAGCCAGTTACCTTTGATGGACATTTATTTTCCTCCATCCAGAAGCCGAAACAGGTGAAAATAGCTATCGCCAAAGATGCTGCCTTCAATTTTTATTATCCGGAAAACTTAGAATTGCTGGAAGCCTATGGTGCAGAAATTGAATATTTTTCACCCTTAGCTGGCGATGTACTGCCCATAGATGCAGACGGACTTTATATAGGCGGGGGATTTCCTGAGGAATTTGTCGAACAGCTAATGCATAATGATGACGTGAAAGCTTCTATCGTCAAAAGTATCACAGCAGGACTTCCCACCTTGGCAGAGTGTGGGGGCTTCATGTACTTAAGTGAGGGCATCGAAGACACACAGGGGAATTATTATCCTATGCTCGGGCTGGTTCCTGGGAAAGTGAAAATGCAGCATAAACTAGCCGCACTGGGTTATCGTGAAATAACCGGTACACCTGGGAATTTTCTTCTAGGGCCACAAGATCACGCGAAGGGTCATGAATTTCATTATTCCATCTTTCAATCAAATGGAGATCAAGAAATCAGGTCTGCCTATGAGACGAAAGGGTTGAGAGGCACTAAGCAAGAAGGATATATGCAATTTAATGTGATTGCGGGTTATACACACTTTCATTTTGCATCGGCGCCTGAAATGGTTCAACGATGGATTGATACATGTCTGGCTTTTAAAGCTAGTCGAAACCATGAAATAGAGTAGGAGCATACCAATGACTGTCCTAGAAACATTGAAAGACCGTAGAGCCGTGAGAAACTATCTACCCCTTGAAGTAGAGACGGATAAAATCACTAGGCTGCTTGAAGCTGCGACTTGGGCGCCGAATGACCGTCTGCGTGAGCCTTGGCATTTTTATATTATACGTGGTGAAGCTAAGCTGCGGTATAAAGAAATAGCCAACGAATATTTGCAGGAGCGCTTTCCAACGAAGCCTAATTTGATTCAAGAATCCCTGATCGTTTTGGAGAAAACCCCGCTTGTAATTGTGGTAACTGCGGATATGATCCCTGGAGATGAAGCCTCGTCTGAGGATAATGAATATGCAGTAGCTTGTGCGATTCACTCCATGTGGCTTGCCGCTAAGGAATTAGGGCTTGGATTGGTTTGGAGAACGAGAGGGATCGGGCTTGTGCGTGATGAACGTATGCATCAATTTATCGGCTCACCCGAGAATAAGAAAGTAATCGGTACTGTCTTTATCGGCTATCCGGAAATAGAACCAAAACTGACCGTACGTACCGCAGTGGAGGATAAAACAACATGGCTGTAAAATGGGGACAGGTTTTGATATGTGCAACCGGCTGCTGCTGTGGTCGGGTGGATAAAGGGGCAGCTCCGATTCCGTTGGAGTGGTTGCAGAAAAGCTGGAAGCAATTCTCACTTCACAAATCTTTGCAGCTCTCTACAACAGGCTGCATGGGACCCTGTGATCGTAAAAATGTGATCGGAATTATAACGAGGGAAAAACAACTATGGTTAGGAAACCTTACAGAAATTACGGAATATGCTGCGTTACTTGAGTGGTTTAAAGAGTCAGTTGAAGCAGGTCAATTGATTGAATTACCATTGTTGTTAAAAGATCATTGCTTTGAGCGTTTTGTTGTTTAACACAATAATGCAATTAGGTGAAACGTGTAAAGTACAGGAAGGAAGATAATTGTGGAAACATTGCTTCAAGTCTTAAACGGGATCGAACGGCCGAACTTCGTTTTTATGAGGCAAATGCAGTCACGTTTGAATAATCTGACAAAGCCGCTTGGCAGTTTAGGGGAACTTGAGGATATAGCCGTTCGGCTCGCTGGTATACAAGGAACGTTGCAGCCGAAGGTTGAGCATAAAGCGATCGTGGTGATGTGCGGTGATCATGGCGTGGTCGAGGAGGGCGTAAGCGCTTATCCTGCAGCAGTGACGGGCATGATGATAGGCAATTTTGTTCGTGGAAGGGCAGCAATCAACGTGTTAGCCCGGCAAACCGGCTCTATTGTCCGAGTTGTCGATATCGGCAGTAATCTCGCTGAAGTACCAGAAGGTGTCATTGCGCGAAAAATTCGTTGCAGTACAGCTAACATGGCCAAAGGTCCAGCGATGACGAAACAGGAGGCAGTTGAAGCTATTCATATCGGTATCGATATAGCTCTTTCTCTTGCCGACGAGGGAATCGATATGATTGGACTCGGTGAAATGGGGATTGGTAATACGACACCGAGCAGTGCCATGACAGCGGTATTCACGGGCAGATCGATCCGTGAACTAACTGGTACAGGGACTGGTATTGATGATGCTGCACTTAATGCCAAGATTGAAGTGATTGAGCGGGCGATTCACCTCAATCAGCCGAACCTGGATGACGTGATTGATGTCATTGCAAAAGTCGGCGGGCTCGAAATTGCTGGATTAATTGGGGTTATTTTGGGTGCTTCTTCCCGTAAAATTGCGATTGTAATCGATGGAGTCATCACTGGAGCCGCCGCTTTGGCGGCAAGCCGCATTGAGCCCCGCTGCCGTGAGTACATGATCGCATCCCATCTTTCAGTCGAGCCGGCGCACTGTATCATCCTCGATGACCTTGGCCTTAAGCCGATACTGCATCTCGGCATGCGGCTTGGTGAAGGAACGGGTGCGGCGCTTGCTTTTCCGATCATTGAATCTGCCGTTAGAATTGCGGATGAAATGGCTACATTTGAAGATCTGGGATTCCCAAGTCCTGCACCGGAACTAGAGGCATACAGCATGCTTTCGTTGCCGTTAGTCCCTGCACCTTTGTTAACAAAAATGAAAGCTCCTGAGCTTACCGGATCAAGTCCTAAGAGTTCCCATGCACATGCTTTTTCAGCTGAGGAGAAAGCAGCCGTTTACAAAGTGATTGAGCAACGGCGAGACATCCGAACGTTTAAACCGGACCCAGTCCCGAACGATTTACTTATGCGACTATTACAAGCCGCCCATCACGCACCTTCGGTCGGGTTTATGCAGCCGTGGAATTTTATTGTTATCACATCGGAGCAAACAAAGTTCAAGCTGAAACAGGCAGCTGACAAGGAACGGAGAGCCTTGCTCATTCATTATGAAGGCGAGCAATCGGAAAAGTTTGCTAAGCTGAAAATCGAAGCGTTGACGGAAGCTCCCGTCACCATATGCGTGACGCTGGATCCGACGCGTGGAGGATTGCACGTTCTTGGACGTAACTCGATACCCGAAACGGATCTTGCTTCCGTTGCCTGCGCAATTCAAAATTTGTGGCTTGCAGCGCGATCGGAAGGGCTGGCGGTCGGCTGGGTCAGCTTTTACAAAAAACAGGATATCCGTCATATACTTGGAATTCCTTTTCATATCGACCCCGTTGCGCTGTTATCCATTGGATATACCGATCATTTTCCGGAGCAGCCCATTTTGGAAAAGGAAGGTTGGCGGAAGAGGATGAATTTGGAGGAGTTAATTTTTTCTGAGGCTTGGGGCAGAAAATAATTATTCATGCGGTGCTCTGCTGACGATTGAACGAGGGGGAAATTCCATGGATCAGACTGCAACAAAGAACCGTAAAGGCTACACGCTCGTTTATACGGGAGATGGCAAAGGGAAAACGACAGCAGCCATTGGTTTGGCCGTCCGTGCGGTTGGGCGGGGATACAAAGTGCTAATGCTACAGTTTATCAAATCACCGCAGCGTACATATGGCGAACAAATTGCTTTGCGTAAAATCGGTGTAGAACTGCGTCAACTAGGCGTCGGATTCACTTGGACGAAAACGCCTGAGGAGCATCGCGAAGCTTTACGCAAAGCATGGGAGATGGCGAAGGAGGAAACGATTAACGGTGATTGGGACGTCATCATTCTTGATGAAATCAACAATGCACTGGCGATTGAACGATTTCCGATAGACGACGTCCTTCCATTGTCCGAAGTAGTAGAGCTGATCGTACGTCGACCCCGGCATCGGCATATGGTTCTGACCGGACGTAATGCGAAGCCTGAAATTATCGAAAAAGCTGATCTCGTATCTGAAGTACAGGTCGTTAAGCATTATTATCAAGAAGGCGTATCTGCCGTGCTTGGTCTTGAATATTAGTCTTGATCGTAGACTCAAACCAATTCCGCGGATGCTTTGGGATTGGTCATACCCCTGTCAAGTAGACAGATGAAAAAAACTATGCTGCCAACGCGCACCGATATTCAATCGGTGCGCGTTGTTTCAGTTTGGCTTGAAACCGCTGGTAGTTATCCTTATGGAAGATTATGCTATAATTATGATCGAAAACGTTTCTGGGAGGGGATAGGAATATGAACTCAAGTATTCGACTGACTGAACGATTGACTCCACTGCTTAAGAGTGTAATGGAAAAGGGGCCGGCCGGCTGTGCCTGTACCGTTGTGCGGCGGGGAGAAGTTGTATATCAGGAAACCCTGGGTTATGCGGATTTGGAGAAGAAGAAGGAGATCACTCCGGATACAATCTACCGGATCTATTCGATGACAAAGGTAATTACCTGTGCAGCGGCACTTATGCTTTATGAAAAAGGACTTTATCTGCTTAACGATCCGTTGGAGGAATACCTGACGGATTTCAAAAATCCACAGGTGTACCGATACAACGAATACGGAGCCAAGGCTTTATCTCCTGTGACGGGTCCGATCCGGATAAAGGATCTTTTCACGATGTCCTCCGGGCTTACATACGGTGGGGACGGCACGGAAACCGAAAGGCAAACTCGTACAATCATGGAGAACGCTGCAACGACCGTGGATATGCAGGCTTTGTCCAAAGCGTTGGCGTCCGTTCCGCTGTCTTTCGATCCCGGCACGCACTGGAAGTATGGTACAAGCCACGATGTCTTGGCCGCATTGATCGAAGTGCTGTCTGGACAAACATTTGGTAATTTTCTGCAGAAGGAAATTTTCGATCCGTTGGGGATGACCGACACCTCATTCCGGATACCGGACGACAAGCGGGATCGTCTATGCACCATGTACGATCTTGCAGAAGACGGCACGCTTACTCCTAATACAAGGATGGACGCCCACTATCAACCGGGAAGCCGTCATGAAAGCGGCGGAAGCGGCCTGCTTTCGACGATCGCCGATTACAGCCGGTTTGCGCAACTGCTGGCGAAGGGCGGGGAGCTGGACGGGGTGCGGATTCTTAGCCCGAAGACGATTCATTTGATGGCGACCAATCATTTAAGTTCGCAGCAGCTCAAGGATTTCAACTGGCCGCATATGAGTGGTTATGGCTATGGTTTGGGCGTCCGTGTTATGATCGATCCTGCATTAGGCGGCATCAACGGCTCGATCGGTGAATTCGGCTGGGCCGGTCTAGCCGGGTCATACTTGATGATTGATCCGAAGGAAGAACTGTCCGTCGTGTACATGCAGCAGCTGCTGCCGAGCCTTGAGCCCTTCATTCATCCCCGACTACGGGCTGCCATTTACGGGGCATTGGACTAAGAATGCCGGGTTAACGGTGGCGAGAGTTGGCGCCATAAACACAGCAAATGCTTTAAAAAGACATGTATTTTTTCGTCCATGTCTTTTTTGACTTCAAGGCAACGGAATCCAGCGAATGAGTGAGTAAAAGTGAGAAAAACCCTTAAAACCATGACCAATACGGTCAGGTTTTTTTTGTTTCCTATTGGGAAAAGGCTCTGAAAGGGGGATTATTGATGAGTAAGGGATGTGAAAAATTACGAACGTGAAGTTGCTCAGCTAAACAAGCCTGTTAGGGCATCGACATTGCGAAGGAAACTCATTTAGCACAAGCGACTAATTTTCGCGGCATCGTACTTTCTCATCGTCACCTCACATTTTCAAATACAATGAAGGCTTCGAAAAATTAGTACGGTGGATCGATGGACTGAAATAAAAACACCGTTTACAGGGACTCCTCATTGGCATGGAGCCGACTGGACATTACGGGTCAAACCTGGCTAATTGGCTTGCAGACGTGTTCAGCCGAGGATTTTACTATGAATACTCTCGACAAGCTGCAGTCTTTGAAATGTTGCGAACAATGGTGAGTGATCAGGAATATTGGGTGACAAATAGTGTACGGCTTCAGAAGCGAATCATCCGCTGGATAGACATTCGCTTCCCTGAGTATTTTTCTGTATTTAAAGATTGGATCTGCAAACGTTCCTTGGCTACGCTTAAGGAATTCCCATTTCCGCAGGTTATTAGCTCATGGACCTTCCTCTCCCAGCCTTGCCAGCAGTATTGACGGATTCTATATACCATTTTCATCATTTGTGGTACAGCGTTTGCGCTGCATGTTTGGCTAACGAGGAACTTTAGTGCAGAAGCTGCTTAGACGGCTCTTTTTTTATTTATTGTACAAACAAGGAGCATAGTTTAATCGCTTCGCGAATATTTCAATTATTGAGTATCAAATTTCCCGTTATTACCAATTAAAAATAACTATTAGAATTGAGTGATTTTGGGAGAAGGGGGAGAACATCGTGAAGAAACAAGGTCTTATTTTTATTATGCTATTTTTAGTACTCTCGTTGTCAGCTTGTTTGTCATCAAAAGTTGCTTTAAACACGCCGAATCCATCGGAACCGCCATCAACGTCTGCACCAGAAATCACGCCCACGCCCACACCCATACCCGCGCCATCGCCCTCAGATTCACCGCTCGCGGTGTCGCCAATACCTGCAGCAAGTCAAGCACCTGCATGGGATCCCCCAGTACACTTCGATTATCCAGATGCTGTACGTGGAATTTATGTAACAGGTTGGTCAGCTGGAGGGGACCGTATGCCTAAACTTCTGTCACTTGTTGATAACACCGACCTAAATGCAATGGTGATAGATATAAAAGATGATGACGGCTATATCACATTTAAGCCTGAGGGAAAACTTGCAGAATTTGGCCAGCCTTACATAAAAGATCCCCAAGCACTCATGAAAACTCTTGAACAGCATAAAATCTACCCAATCGCTCGTATTGTTTCCTTTAAAGATACGGTTTTGGCGAAAAAACGTCCAGACCTTTCTTATGTTGACGGCAACAGTATTTGGCGAAATGGTAACGGTGACGGGTTTATCAACCCATTCCTTAAAGAAACATGGGATCATAATATAGATGTAGCAAAATTGGCTGCAGAACTTGGGTTTAAAGAAATACAATTTGACTATGTGCGATTCCCAGAAGGCTTTGAAAGTAGGGACAAAGTTCTTAAATATTCATTGGGCGATTACAAGGATAAAAAACCAACTAAATTTGAACAAGAAGAAAAAGATTATGTTGAAGCCTCTAAGAAATATCAAGACGATTTGACTTCTTTACAGATAAAGTTGACAGATGCTACGAATACCTACAATTCAGCAAATACCGACGAAAATAAAAAAGCAGTGGACGATGCTCAAAAGAGCATGTCTGATCTAAAAAAACATGCACCCCAAGTACCGGATTTTAGCGATAAAGCACGTATGACACAGCTTCGTGTTGATGCTGTCAGCGACTTTGTCGCATATGCCAGAGAACAACTAAAACCGTATAAAGTAAAAGTCTCTGTTGATATCTTCGGATATTCTGCTACATTGCCTGAAGCTCCAGGTATCGGTCAGAACTTTAACCGCATTTCAAGCTCAGTAGATGTAATTTCGGCTATGATTTATCCAAGTCATTGGTCCGATGGTTATTTTGGAATTTCAAAACCAGATAAAGATCCATATAAACTTGTTACCGAATATATGAAAGCTGAAAAAGTGAAGTTTGCACAACTCCAGACTCCACCCCTATCGCGTCCTTGGATTCAAGACTTTACAGCAAGCTGGTTAGGTGCCGGCAATTATATTAAATATGGCAAGGCTGAAGTAGATGCACAAATTAAAGCCTTAAAAGATGCTGGTGTTACTGAATACCTAATCTGGAATGCTAACAATTCCTACACAGAAGGTGTAACCTATATACCAGTTGAATAACACAAAAACAAGGCTGCCGCGGAACCAACCGGGCAGGCGGCAGATGATCAGCTGCCTATTCTCAACTAAATATAACTGACAAGTAAGATTTCGACTTTTCATCTCCATCTTTTCAAAATGTTCAGGAACGGCACGGTCCAATACAGGACGGTGCCATTTAATTTGTGTAGCCTAAGTGATTTTCAGAGCATAAACTGAGATATGCCGAATGCAAGGAGTAGAAACATATGCGACAAGTAGATGGATACATGAAAAAAGTCGAGATGATTCCAATCCAATTCCCGCCGCAGCAACAGCCGTTTCAACCAGGATTGGAATGGATGATGGTGCCGCTACCAGTTTCGGAAGACCCCAACTATCGAGGAAGCGGAAAGCTGGCGGGAAAAACAGCTATCGTATCCGGCGGGGACAGTGGTATCGGCAAAGCGGTCTCAATTGCATTTGCCAAGGAGGGGGCAGACCTCGTCATCGTTTACCTAAATGAACATCACGATGCCGAAAACACGAAACAACGCATTGAACAATTAGGGCGTAAATGCTTGACGATCGCTGGCGATTTGGGCGATGAAAGTTTTAGCCGGTTTGTAGTAGATAAGACGCTGAACACATACGGGTCAATCGACATTCTCGTAAACAATTGTGCGGAAATGCATATTCAAAAGAGCTTCGAACAGATAAATCCTCAACAGTTGGTACGAACGTTTCAAACGAACATTTTTTCCTTCTTTTACTTATCACAAGCCGTCCTGCCTTATTTAAAGCGGGGAAGCTCGATTATTAACACGACATCCAGGGTCGCCTATCTCGGGAAGAGCGATTCGATTGACTATGCAGCTACAAAAGGCGCCATTGTAACATTTATCCGTTCACTTGCTTTGAATTTGGTTGATCGGGACATTCGCGTGAATGGTGTCGCCCCAGGACCGGTCTGGACACCACTGAACGTATCGGCAGGGTATACGGTTGAGGAAATCATGACATTCGGTTACGAAACTCCGATGAAACGGGCCAGCCAACCGGCGGAGTTGGCCCCTGCTTATGTTTATCTAGCAAGCGACGACTCCAGATATGTAACGGGACAAATGATTCATGTTAATGGTGGTACCATTACGAATAGTTAAAACGTTAAGCATACAGCGGATAATACTGACAGGACTACTAAGTTTATGTAAAAAAATTGGGAATCCACTTCCCGAACGTGTTACAGGATGTGATCTTTTAATCAATTTATTGATGAAATGTATATTAAAGAACTTAGGGAACGTACAGGCGATTTACCATTAATTTTAGTACGACCGACATTGATATTGACTAATACTGAAGGAGAAATATTACTTGTACAAAAAGCTTCGGCATTATCGCGCCGAGGCTTTTTAACATTTAGTCAAAGAGCCATATGGCATAAAGTGTTGTCACACATTGCTAACTAACGTTTTCATGTGGAGTTTAAAAATGTTGTTGACATGACACCATATGGTGTCTTATACTCAAATAGACACCATATGGTGTCCAATTGGGAGCTAGTCATTTAGAAAATTTGGAGCAAGAATATAGTTCACTTGAATCAACACTTATGAGGAGGAAACAAAATGAGCACGTTCATTGGTACGGAAACAACCGCGAAAGTAGAAACCCAGCCACGAGGAAAAATGATTGCTTATTGGTCAGTCACATTACTACTTGCAGCAGCTGTTACGTTAAGTGGTATCGGGCAACTGATGCAATATGGAGGAAACCTCGAGTTAGTGAAGAATCTTGGTTACCCATTATACGTCTTGACCATTCTCGGGATTTGGAAAGTGCTTGGAGCCATCGCTCTCGTCGTGCCAGGTTTTCCTCGGCTTAAAGAATGGGTTCACGCTGGTATCTTCTTTTTAATGACTGGTGCGGCTTTATCTCATGTTTTTGCTAACGATTATGGTGAGTACGGGTTTCATATTATCCTTCCGTTTTCATATGCTGCACTAAATATCGCCTCGTGGGCGCTACGTCCGAAGAGCCGCAAACTTTAAGGAGGTGGTAAAATCAACGGCTCTCCCTTCGTACCACCAATAAGTTTCTACTACAGAAAATAATATTTTGGAGTGGGTGCTATGAGCGAGAACAACCAGTCGCGGGATGTGTATGACGCGATTGCTGATCCAACTAGGCGCCGACTGATTCGTTTGTTAGCAGAGGCAGAGGAGATACCGCTTCATGAGTTAACGGCACAGTTTCAAATGGGCCGTACAGCGGTATCCAAGCATTTGACAATCCTTAAAGAGGCCGGACTGGTACTTGATCGAAAAGTCGGGAGAGAGACGCGATTTAGGTTAAACGCCTCTCCACTCAGAGAAATTCAAGATTGGGTGGCTTTCTACAGCAATTTTTGGCGTACGAATATGTTGCGCTTGAACCAACTATTAGAGGAGGAAGAAGAATGAGTTTAACATTAACCTTGGACTTTCAGTATAAGACATCGACTGAGAAGCTTTGGTCCGCCTTAACCGATTCAAGCAAGCTTGCCAAGTGGGTGGTCAACATCCACACCGGTCAAGTGACGGAAAATGATTTTAAGTCCGTCGTAGGACACCGTTTTCAGTTTCGCACTCAGCCGACTGAATGGTGGAATGGAATTATCGACGGCGAGGTGCTTATCGTGGACGCACCAAACCGGTTGTCCTATACTTGGGCCAGCGGAGAGAAGCACACGGTCACCTGGACGCTACAGGATTTAGGGGACGGAAAGGTTAACCTTCATCTCGAACAAACCGGAATCTCAAATGCTCAAGCACTGGGTGGAGCTAAGTATGGCTGGAGTAATTGGTGCGGCGAGCTTGAAAAGGTGTTGGAACAATAACTGCAATCGAAACAGAGAGCCATGGCGGGATTCCTGCCGTGGCTCTGTTGTCACTTGCCGAAGTAAATATGATCGGTTGCTTCTCTCGGATACCTATTTTCAGCAAATTCCCGTCCCAAACATATATCAAAAGTATTGCAGGAATAAACATGATCTGCATCACCAATAATAAGGTTACACCCTATAGGACATAAAGGAAGGAATTACACACCATGGACATTGATGCTTTTTTAGCTGAAGTCCTCAGCTCAAATGAGGATTGGCATGTAACAACGAAGGATGCAGTATCGGTAATAGATCCGATTATTGAGAAGGTTACCCCTTTTTTTGACAAACATGAAGATTACCTAGAATCAGGATTTTAAGAAAGTCAACACAATCTGGCAGCTGACGGATCGGATCAACTGCTTTCTCAGGGACGGGCAGGATAGTTTTATGAATTTGGATAACTGAGGACTCGAAGTAATTTGACTTTAATCGAATGATCGTTTAATATTGAAACATGAGACATAAAGATGAAAATAAAAGCGAGAGCATTTTTAATTCAGCGATCCAGCTGATAAATGAACATGGTTTATCGGAAACTTCGATGTCCAAGATTGCAAAAAAAGCCAACGTATCTTCTTCAACGATTTACGTTTATTTTGAAAACAAGGAGGATATGCTGAATAAACTGTATTTGAATGTCAAAAAGAAGATGAGTCTAGAAGTGCTTCATAATTACGATGACTCTATCTCGTTACAATCAGCTTTCGAACATGCGTTGAAAAAGTATATAAACTTTATTTTGACCAATAAAGAAGAATTTTTATTTATTGAGCAATTTGCAAACTCACCTCTCCTTCATAAGTTATCTCGAAAAGAAGGAACAGATTTGTTTGAGCCGATCTTTAGCTTACTTGAAAAAGGCAAGAGTCAACATGTTTTCAAACAAGTGGATACGAACTTGCTCCATATGTTCATGTTTATCCCGGCCATGCAATATGTAAAAGAATATTTTGGCGGTCGAATAGAGTTGAAACAGGATAGCTTGAACGAATTAATTCTAATGACCTGGGATGCTTTAAAAGCTTGAGACTTTCAGAGGGAACAAATCCCTCTGATTTGAAATGTTTAATTTTAATCGAACGATCGTTTATTTAAAAAACGAACAGACGGGAGATCATCAAGTAAAGCCAATAAATAAACGAACGTTCGATATTTAGATGTTTAATAACGAAAGGTTCGAAGCGCCAATCCATGAGCACTCATTTGGTCAGGGTTTGCTATTAAAGATGCTTCAAGTATTTGCCTTCTGATGTCTAAACTGTTATCAATAAATCAAATGAAAAGAGGACAAAAAATGAATTCGAAATACAATCCACTGTTCCAGCCTTTCACGTTAAACGGTATTACGATCAAGAACCACATCGTTATGGCACCAATGACAACTTGGGCAAGCAACGATGATTTAACCATTTCCGAGGAGGAAGTCAGCTATTACCGCAAAAGAGTTAATGGGGTTGGACTCGTTATAACGGGGTGCACGCAGGTCACTCCAAATGGACAAGGCTTTACGAATGAATTTGCCGCTTACGACGATTCCTTTATTCCGAGCCTGCGAAAACTTGCTCATGCTGCGAAAAGCGGTGGGGCCCCCGCTTTGCTTCAAATTTTCCATGCCGGTAATAAAGCTTTGCCGAACCAGGATATTGTTAGTGCCAGCGTAATGAAAACAGAGGCTACAGCATTTGCTCCAAGCGTAGAATCAAGAGAGCTCTCGCACGAGGAAATTTTATCGATTATTCATGCCTTTGGAGAAACTACGAGAAGAGCGATTGAAGCTGGATTTGATGGTATCGAAATTCATGGTGCTCATGGATTTTTGATCCAAAACTTTTGGTCGCCAATGACAAATCTACGTACAGACGAATGGGGCGGCACACTTGAGAACCGCTTGCGTTTCCCAACTGGAGTTATTGAGGAGATCAAAAGTGTCATTAAGAAGCTAACACAAAAACCGTTCATTTTAGGATTCCGCCTTTCCCCCGAAGAATCGAAACAAGGGGGGCTGCGAATGAAAGATACTTACGAATTAATTGAGCGACTTGTTGAACTAGATGTCGACTATATCCATGCTTCGTTGGATGATTTATCTTCAAAACCGATTAACAGCGAAAATGACAAAACACGGCTCGAATTGATTCTCGAAAAGGTAGACAGCAGAGTACCCGTCATGGCTGCTGGTTCCGTTAAAACACCTGACGATGCGCTTAAAGCTATAGAGTTAGGGGTACCGCTAATTGCTATTGGTCATGCGTTAGTTATGGACCCAGAGTGGGTTGAAAAAGCTGAAAATGGCCGGGAAGCAGAAATCGATATGGAGTTGAAGGTTTCAAAATCCGTCCATCTCAAACTTCCGGAAAAACTTTGGAATGTTATTCAGGCAATGCCGGGTTGGTTTGCGATTAGCAAAGAAGAAGAGCAATTGAACTAAACGGAAATATTGGAAAGAAGAATAGGAGATTGTATTTATTATGACCAACAAGAACACACAGCATGTTTTTAGACTAGCTTTGCTGCTTGGTTTATTTTCGACACTCGGGCCTTTTACTATCGATATGTATTTACCGGCGTTCCCGGAGATTGTGAAGCAATTCGATACGACGGCTTCGCTGGTGCAGCTCAGCTTGACCGCTTGTTTACTCGGACTCGGCATCGGCCAGATCGTTATGGGTTCGTTGAGCGACGTCTACGGTAGACGCAATCCGCTTCTCATCTCCATGGCCGTTTATGTCGTTGCCTCGTTAGCTTGCGCATTCTCGCCAAATATCGGGGTATTGATCGTATTTCGGTTCGTGCAAGGTTTTGCCGCTTCGGCGGGCATTGTTATCTCCCGCGCAATCGCTCGCGACCTGTACAGTGGTCACGAGCTCACAAAATTTTTCTCGTTGCTCTTGCTTGTTGGTAACTTAGGTCCGCTCGTGGCACCGGTTACCGGTAGTGGGATTCTTTCTTTTACTACTTGGATCGGCGTATTTATAGCGTTGGCACTGCTGGGAATCTACCTATTGACGATGACAAAATGGAGACTACAGGAGACTCTGCCATCTGATCGCCGCAGGCCCAGCAATTTCGTGCAGCAGCTGCGGAACTATGGATCGCTCATGCGAGATCGCAAGTTTGTTGGCTACATGCTGGCACAAGGCATTATGATCGCGGGGGTCTTCGCGTATGTTTCGGGAACGCCCTTTATTTATCAAAATATTTACGGGGCCTCGCCGACCGTATTCGCTCTATTGTTCGGATCGAACGGCATCAGCCTGATCATCGGCTCCCAACTGGTCGGGCGGATGGCGCATCGCGTATCCGAACACGCCTTTCTATTGTTCGGCCTATGGCTTGCCTGTTTGGCAAGCGTCGCTGTCTTAGTGGTGGCCATCGTCCATGGACCGCTGTTCGCATTGGTGATTCCGCTGTTTTTCTTCGTAGCGGCAATCGGCATTACATCAACGGCATCATTCCCGCTTGCAATGGAGAGCCAAGGTCATATGGCGGGCAGCGCTGCTGCGCTACTTGGTGTCATTCCCTTCTTGCTCGGAGCGGTCGTCTCTCCGCTAGTCGGCATCGCGGGTGAAGACACTGCTGTTCCGCTAGGCGTAATTATTTTATTGACGAGCGCCGCAGCGATGCTGGCTTACTTCTTTCTGGTAAGAAGAAGCCCACGATGAGCAGCTTAAGTTAGTAGCATGTGGTAAATGGAAAACACCAGTCTGGCACTGTAACTTAGTGATGGACTGGTTTTGTTTTTTTGGCAATAGAATTTTTTTCATAAAAAATTTGCTTCATTTTCAACGTAATTACCCCATCCCACGACTTCATTTTAATCATGTTATCCAGTATTTTAGAACTTTGCTCCACAACTACAAAGCAGATTTCTGACAACAACATATCTCTTTGGAGTATGAAAATTCCACTTTTACTAATTAAATCATGCAAATTTGGGGATAATTTGATTGTCCCGGAATTCTTCGTTGTACCGGACGACAGTACGCTAGAAATTGTTAACAACTGATCTCCGGAGGGACCCATGGCTTATATTACTGAAAAACTTTGTCAAAGAGCGCGTGAACTCGCATTGCAGCACACGCCAAGTGTAGTGCGAACTCATCCAAAATACGTATGGAATCAATTCGATGAAGACATAGAGAGCTTAAGGGAATTTGTAATCTCGTTGCAAAACAGTCCCGCGAGTTGTGCTTTACCAGCGGAAGAATGGCTGCTCGATAATGCTGAATTTATCGAGGAACAGGCATTAGGGGTGAAAACAAGTTTTTCCAACCGCTCCTTTGATTGCTTACCACGCCTTCGAAAGAACGGCATATTACGCATCCAAGCTCTTTGTGAAGATTATTTGGAGCAGGTTGACGGTGTATTGGATGAGGAAACCATTGTTTCCTATATGAACGCTTACCAGGAAGTTTCCGGATTGACGCATGCCGAAACCTGTTCCATCTCGCTCATCCTTCGGGTGACCTTGATTGGAAGGCTGTCCGAAACGATGGCACTTGTGCGTGATCACCGAGAGGTTTGCATGGAAGTTGAACGGTTGCTTTCACGGATAGAGCCTTCCAGGTTAAATCCGGAAGCGATCAACGCAGAATTGGAAGCAGCCGGGCAGACTATTCCACTTTCCGGACCGTGGATCGTCCATCTGATCAGTCACCTGCGGGAGTGGGCAGAGGATTCCGCATCCGTTCGCGAGTGGCTAGTATGCAAATTGGAGAACGGTTCTGATGACCTGGATCGCATCGTATCTTACGAGCATCGGCTTCAGTCAGCTTATCAGGTAAAAGCAGGCAATTTGATCAGCAGTTTACGCAAAAATGAGCGTCTGGATTGGAATACCCAGTTCGAACAGATCAGCTTGCTCGATCAGACGCTACGTCAAGAAAGTACGGGTGACTATTCTCTTCTTGATTCTTATAGCAGGAATGAGATTCTTAAACGCGTTGAAGGATTAGCACGCCGTATGCGTGTGCCCGAAACCTTGATCGCAAGTACAGCGGTAGCTCTCGCGAAGGAAGAGAAAGAACGGGTGGGCGAGGATCGGGAGAAGGCAGATGACTTACCGCGACCGACGTTTGCGGCTTACTTTTTATTTGAACCGGCTGGAATCAAGCAGTTAGTGCAATCATTGCGAACATGCAGCCAGCCTCGCCAAGTGCGGGGAACCAGTATTTTGCAGCGAGCAACCGGCGCTTATTTTGCTTCGCTTATTGGATTGTTCGCAGTTGCACTTCTTATCTCTGCCGCTTGGATTGGCGGTGAACGGGGCTTTACATCGGCAGGGTGGGCAATAGTTTTGCTTACGCTTTCCATTCTTGTAAGCGAATGGGTCATCACATGGCTTCATTTTGGCATTGAGCGCTTTTTCCGCCCCCGGCCTTTGCTGCGTTATGATTTTTCCAACGGTGTGCCTTCGGATGCAACCACGATGGTCGTCATTCCTGCCATCTGGTCTACACCTGAGGAAGTGGAGGAGCTTGCGGATCGTCTGGAAATCCATTATTTGGCCAACCGGGATCCAAACATCCATTACGCTCTTTTAGGGGATTTTACCGATGCTCCAGAGGAAAAGCTTTTGGAAGACGATGCGCTTGTTGCCTTCACCAAAGAAAGAATCGGGAGACTAAACCGGATGTATGCCAGCCCAGGAGGAGCGACCTTTCATTTTTTCCAGCGCCGCAGACAGTGGAACCCTGCCCAGGAAGTATTCATGGGATGGGAACGCAAACGCGGAAAATTGGTGGAATTTGTCGAGCTGCTTAAAGGAAGCAAGGAGACAAGTTACGACTCCATGATAGGAGATACGGTTGATCTCCCGCCAATTCGCTACATTATAACGTTGGACGCGGATACACAGCTTCCGATGGGGAGCGCGCAGAGGATGATCGGTACGCTGCATCTTCCTTATAACAGACCGCGCTTAAATCAAGCGCGAACCCGGGTCGTTGAAGGGTATGGCGTGCTGCAGCCGCGAATTGGAACTAGCCACGAGTCGGCCATGCGGTCGAGGCTTGCTTACTTCTGTTCGGAGCCGGGAATGGATCCGTATGCGTTTGCCGCCTCAGATCCATATCAAGACGCAATGGAGCAGGGGATTTTTACGGGAAAAGGTATTTTCGATGTAGATGTATTTGCGGAAGTGTTATGCGAACGTATTCCTGAAAATACGGTGCTTAGCCACGATTTGCTCGAAGGAGGGTTTCTGCGGGCAGCTCTGCTTTCGGACGTTGAACTAATCGATGACCATCCGTCTAAGTTTCTCGCTTATCAGAAGCGTATGCACAGGTGGGTACGAGGAGATTGGCAGCTGCTCTGCTGGCTTTTGCCCCGTGTTTGCGACCGTCGGGGAACGTTAAAGCCCGTCGATCTATCCGCTATTACGCGTTGGCAAATGATCGACAACTTACGCCGCAGCTTGTTACCGATTTCTTATCTCGTGCTCTTGGCACTTGGTTTAACCGTTCTGCCTGGATCCCCGGGGCGTTGGTTTGTTATCATTCTCGCAACCATGCTTTTGCCGATTATCCGCCAACTTTTTCTCATTCAGACAGCCGTTCGCCATCCCCGGAGAGTGTTGTCTACGGCAATACACGTCTTAATGAATATCTTGACCTTACCGTTTCAAAGCGCGGTTCTGCTCGATGCGATCTGTAAAACCATATACAGACTGTTGATCAGCAAACGCCGTATGCTTGAATGGACCAGTTCTTCTCATATTGAACGAAGCAATAGGGGAAACCAACACACGTTATTGCTTAACACACGCGGCGGATATGGATTGATTATCCTTTTTGCAGTAGCTGTAGCGATGTGGCAGGAGCCGGGACTCAGATGGATGGGCTTCACGCTTAGTTTGATTTGGGCTTTAGCTCCTCTCGCTGTCCGCTGGCTGGACCAGCCAGTTGCACGTGAGAAGCTGCTGCTCACCCCTGTGGAAGAGGATGAATTGCGCGTGTTGGCCAAACAAATTTGGTCGTTTTATGAGGATTTTGCCGGTCCTAAAGATCACTTTCTGCCACCTGATAATGTGCAAATTGACCCTCCAAACGGAGTTGCGCATCGTACGTCGCCGACCAATATCGGTTTTTTGCTAACCGCTGCCCTAGCCGCTCGGGATTTCGGGTTTATCGATACACCGGAGTTAGTGAAGCGTGTAGAGCGTACGGTGGGCACCGTCGAACGGTTAGACAAATGGAACGGGCATCTGTATAACTGGTACGATACCCTCTCACTTGGCGTACTGCCGCCATCCTATGTCTCAACCGTGGACTCGGGTAATTTCGTGGCCAGTTTGATGACGGTCAAACAAGGGTTAGCACATTGGCTAAAGACCGACTTCACCATGAGCAACCAGCCAAATCAGACAGTTGTTGGAAGCCATAAGGGGTTAAATGTTGAGTTTGCCGTCGAGCTTGATCAAATGAGTCCTGGAGAAATGACTCTAATCGGGATGGAAGAGCAACACGCTGACAAGGGGACGGAAGACAGATACACGTCGACTCAAGCGGCTTCTATGGATTGGATGGAGCTCGGCTACAAGCTGATCGCTCGTCTCGAGACATTGATTACGGAGACCGATTTCAGGCCGCTTTATGACCATAAAGCCAAATTATTCGTTTTAGGGTACCATGCGGCATCCGGCGAGCGGGACAACATTCTCTATGACCTGTTAGCTTCCGAAGCCAGACAGACAAGCTTTGTTGCGATTGCACTAGGGCAGGTATCTGTGTCTCACTGGCTTGCACTCGGTCGAACGGTAAAAAGGCAAGGGAACCAGACTACCCTGGTTTCATGGTCCGGGACAATGTTTGAATACTTGATGCCATGGCTGATTATGCGTACTTATCGGAACACCATCTGGGACAGCACCTATCGAGGCGTCGTGAAGCGGCAAATCGAATACGCTCGTGAACGGGGAGTTCCCTTCGGTATCTCAGAGTCTGGTTATTACGCGTTTGATTATCAGATGAATTACCAATACCGGGCTTTTGGAGTTCCAGGCCTCGGTTTCAAACGTGGACTTGAGCAAGATTTGGTTTTGGCGCCTTATGCGACTGTCATGGCCCTTCCATTCGCAATGCGTGATGGCTTGAAGGATTTACTTCGAATGGAGAAACTCGGAGCGCGCGGACAATATGGCTTTTACGAGGCCATTGACTTTACCCCTGGGCGAATGCCTGAAGGTGAGACTTGCAAGATTATCCGCAGTTTCATGGCACATCACCAAGGAATGAGCTTGCTGACGCTTGCCAATGTACTGCTGCCTAGTAAAATGTATGATTACTTTCATCGCGATAAACGTGTGCAGGCGGCGGAACTGTTGCTACAAGAACGGATTCCTTCTCGGGATTCCATTATAAATCGTGAATTATCGGGACAGTCGCGGATCGAAAAACCGAAACCGGCACAGATTGCCCCACTACGGGAGTATGTCTCTGCCGATACTTCGGTTCCGGAAGTGAATGTACATTCGAACGGGGCGTTCACGACGATGATCTCCAATAGCGGCAGCGGATTCATCCGGTTCGAAGGCATGGATGTAACACGCTGGCGGGAAGATCCAGTGACGGACCACTGGGGAAGCTATATGTATATTCGGGATGTCGCAACGGATAAGGTGTGGTCTCCGGCCTTCCAACCTTGCCGCGTGCGGTCAGACAAGCAGCGGGCGCAGTTCTCGCAAGAGCGATCCACTTTCCTGTGTGAGGAAGACAATATGAACTCGACTCTTGAAATCAGCGTTTCGCCCGAAGTGAACGCGGAAGTCCGTCGGTTAACGCTTTCCAATGTGGGGAGTGAAGAACGGATCATCGAGGTGACGACGTTTCTCGAAATCGCGTTAGCGCCTCACGAGGCAGATAAAGCGCATCCGGCTTTCACTAAATTATTCGTTGAAACGCAATTTGATGCTGATACGGAATGCCTTTTTGCCCGCAAACGTCCCCGTGACGGCGGAGAGAAATCCGTGTGGGCGTTCCATACGTTAACAACCGGTGGCCGGCCTCTCGGACCTGTTGAATTTGAGACAGACCGGGCTCGATTTATTGGCAGGGGATACACATTATCCAGACCTAGGGGAATCGAAACCCGTCTTGGCAGCACGGTTGGTTCTGTGGCCGATCCTGCATTTATCATGCGGCGTCGTTTAACCATCCAGCCTGGTGAACATGTCCAACTGAGCGCTGTTACAGGTGTAGCAGAGTCGAAGGAGGAAGCGATCGACATTGTTCAGCAATTGTCTCAGGAACAACAAATCGAGAGGGCTTTTCAACTTGCTTGGACGAGGAGTCAAATCGAATTACAGCATTTACATATAACCTCTGCCGATTTGGCTGTTTTTCAATTGCTAGCGGGTCGTACGCTGTATACGGCTCCTCTGCGGCCGGAGCGTGAGAGCAGTATTGCTGTTAACCAAAAGGGACAGCAGGGACTCTGGGCGTACGGCGTCTCCGGTGATCGGCCCATTGTGATTATACGAATCGCAGATACGATGAATCTATCTTTTATTAACAAGCTTCTCATTGGATATGAGTATTTGCGACATAACAGGCTGTTCATCGATCTTATCATTTTGAATGAATCGGTAGAGGGATATCAGCAGGATTTACAGGAAGCCCTTCGGCGAATGTTGGAGCAAATCGTTGGACGACATGGCTCAGGGCAAGGGGGAGTACACATCCTCCCAGCCTCTCAATTATCGGAAGGCGATAAGTCATTATTGTTCGCGGTATCCCGTATTGTGCTGCGAGCTGATGGCCCAAGTCTGAAGTCGCAGTTAAAAGTACCTGTTCCGAGCCGCACATCGGATGAGCCGCTACCGATAACCGCTCCACCGAACCGCTTTGTAACTGATAAGGCAGTGGAAACGAATGATCTCCTTTTCTTCAACGGTTGGGGAGGCTTCACACCAGACGGCCGGGAGTACCATATCGTTCTGAAAAACGGCAACTACCTGCCGGCACCATGGATTAACGTGATGGCCAATCCGAAATTCGGCTGTTTGACATCGGAACTGTACACAGGGTATACATGGTGGCGCAACAGCCGCGAATGCAAATTAACCCCATGGTCGAACGATCCCGCAATCGACCAACCAGGGGAAGTTTGCTACTTACGGGACGAGGAAAGCGGAGAATATTGGCCGCTGGCACCGGCCCGCACGAACGCAGCCTCCACATATAAGGTGGTGTATGGTCGTGGGTATACGCGTTATCATCATGAAAGTCATGGTCTTCAACAAGAAATGACCGTTTTTGTGCCGCTGGATGATCCTGTCAAAGTGATTAAATTACGACTTCAAAACACGACGTCCGAGCAGCGGAGATTATCCGTCACTTATTATGCAGAATGGGTGCTTGGCGTGCACCGTGAAGGGAACGCTTCGTTCATCGTCACGGAATGGGATCCGGTGAATGCCGTGCTTACGGCACGCAACACGTATCAAGAAATTTTCCGGGATGCGACCGCCTTTCTAACGATTCATCCGCAAACGGAAGCACCGGCAGAATCGGCGAAAGGAAGCAAACAGACAGCCGCTGTGACTCCAGATATGGAAATGACATGGACAGGGGATCGCTTGGAATTTTTAGGCCGCAACGGCACTCTTGAAAATCCTGCTGCCATGAACCGACTTCACTTGTCGGGCGCAACCGGACCAACGTACGAAGGCTGTGGAGCGGTGCAATCCAAATTGGTGATTGAGCCTAACACTGAACAGACCGTCTACATCCTGCTTGGCTGTGAAGATTCCAGTGAATCCGCCGCTCAGCTTACACAAAAGTACCGTCAATCCCATGTTTGCGAGCAAGCATTCGAGGATGTGCAAAAGTTTTGGGACGATGCAATGAGTACGATTACGGTTTCAACGCCTTGCCCTGAGATGGACGTCATGCTGAACAACTGGCTGCTTTACCAGACGCTTTCCTGCCGGATGTGGGCGCGTTCCGCATTTTATCAAGCGGGCGGAGCTTACGGTTTCCGCGATCAGCTGCAGGATTCACTGGCTTTGCTTCATAGTCGTCCCGACCTCACGCGAGCGCAAATTCTACTGCACGCCGCCCACCAGTATGAAGAAGGCGATGTTCAACATTGGTGGCATGAAGAGACGCACCGCGGCATTCGCACCCGCTTTTCCGATGATTTGTTGTGGCTTCCTTATGCCGTGGTCAGATACATTGAACATACCGAAGACGAGAGCCTATTAAACGAAACCGTTCCGTTTCTTCGCAGCGAACCTTTAAGTGAAGAGGAGCATGAACGTTATGAGCCGACCGTATTGTCCGAGCAAAGCGGTTCGATCTTAGAACATTGCCTGCGTGCGCTCGACCGCGGTTTACGTTTTGGCGAGCATGGGCTGCCGCTGATCGGAATCGGGGACTGGAACGACGGCATGAGCCGTATTGGAGCTGAAGGGCGTGGCGAAAGCGTGTGGCTTGGCTGGTTCTTGGGTGATGTTTTGCGAGGAGTGGCTGATTTGTGCGAACATCGTGGGGACCTTGAGCGAGCAGAAAATTATCGGCGTATACAGGAAAAGCTTGCGGATTCACTTAATGAAAAGGGGTGGGACGGTCAGTGGTACCGACGGGCATTTACCGATGGAGGACAATGGCTCGGTTCCATCCATAATGCGGAGTGCCGCATTGATGCTATCGCTCAGTCATGGTCCGTCATTTCAGGAATGGCGCCGCCAGACAAAGCTTTGCAGGCTATGCGTTCATTCGATCGTGAGCTAGTGGATCGAAGCTTGTCGGTAGCGCATATTCTGTATCCGCCGTTTGACCAAACGGATCCAAGTCCAGGCTATATTCAGGGGTATCCTCCCGGTATCCGTGAGAACGGAGGCCAATACACACACGGCGTCCTCTGGAGCATCATTGCTTGGTGCGGGCTTGGGGACGGGGACAAAGCGTTTGAGCTGTTCCACATGTTGAACCCGATCATGCATACGAAGACGTCTGCAGAAGTGCGGAAATATGTCGGTGAACCTTATGTTATGTCTGCCGACGTGTATACAGAAGAGCCTCATAAAGGCCATGCCGGATGGACTTGGTATACAGGCGCATCGGGATGGATGTATCAAGCGGGCGTTGAATGGATTATCGGCCTGCGCCGCCGAGGAGAACGGTTGTTCATCCGTCCATGTATGCCAAGTGAATGGCCGGAGTTTTCTGCCAGCTACCGTTTCGGGAACGCAGAGTACCGCATCACCGTCAAAAATCCGTCACACAAGTCCAGTGGACAAACGATGCTATCGATCGATGGACTGGAAGTCGACTTTACCGAGTACGCCACGGAGGACGGTCCTTTCATCCGATTGCGTGACGATAGTCAAATCCACCATGTAGTACTGACGCTTTAGTTGAATATGTAGAGGGGTCCAGCCAACGTGATAACGACATGTTGGCTGGACCCTATTTACTTCTAAACACGGAATAAATTTTAATGTCGCTGGACAAAGCCACCAAGAATGATGAAGAAGTTGCTTGACCGTCCAAGGACATGCCAAGTTCGATAAATAGGATACGATCCAATTTTCATATCTTAATACAGTAAGTTTACTGGTTTTCTACTAACCTTCGCTCCGAAATTCCTGTGGGGTGCATCCAAAGTGTTTTTTAAAGATTTTTATGAAATGCGGTGGGGCAAGAAAGCCTAACTTAGAGCTGATGTCGGAGATTTTGAGCTCGGTGCTCTTTAACAGATAAGCAGCTTTCTCCATCCGCAGAGCGTATAAATAATCGCCGATCGTTTCCCCGGTAACGGTTTTATAGACTTTAGACAAATACACGGGATGTAGACCGAAATGATCGGCAACCATCTGCAAGGAAACTCCTTCGGACAGATGTTCTTGAATAAAAGAACGGACCTTGGCCGCGATGTTATTCTGAGTACTTTCCAGGTGGGTGCTGGAGCTTTCTTTCAGATTTGCTATCACTTTGGCAGCCCAATCGTATAAGCGTTGTGTGGATAAAAAGTTTGTTTTTCTTAGAAAGAATTCAAAATCTTCACTAAGCTGCTCATCCAGATTACCGCCATTTTTGAGAATGCCGATCGAAAGAGAAGAGGATACGTACAAGAAGATGGTGAACAGCTGGTCATAGGTAAATTCGGACTCAAGATTCGATACCAGGAGCGTATGCTCCAATTTCATAAGGGCTTCGTCCCAACTGCCCGATTCCAGCAATTGAGGAAGCAGCGGGGGTTCGAACAGGTTAATCGTTGAAGGCTCAAGCCGATTGTTCGATTCGTCATCGCTAAGCGTAATGAAATAGCTTTTATTTGACCCTACATTACGGGTAATAGCTAACACTGCACGTTGGTATAGCTCGGCGACAGGATCGGGAAACGTGCAGGTTGGGCTGAGACATATCGAGATATTGCTATTTAAGAAAGTATGAACGTGGTTTTGTAGCTTCACCGCGAAAGAATCGACTAGCTTCATTGCTTCCACGCGTTCCCATACTTTTATGAGAAAGATAAGAAAGGCAAGTTGGATTGAAGCGTATATTGAATACGCTGATAGGAGCTGATTTCTCTCCATTCGGCTTGCAACGCTTCAATCGCGCTCTGCACGGTGGCCACTAGTTCCTCAATCACGACAGGCTTAAGCAAGTAGTTAAATGCGCTCTGCTGCATGGCTTTTTGCGCATATTGAAAATCGTCATGACCCGATAAAATAATACATTTGATCTTTCTCGATAACTGGTTGATGTGTTCGATCAATTCGAGGCCATCCAGCTCCGGCATCCGAATATCGGTTATCAGTACGTCAATCGCATGTTCTTCTGCGATTTTTAGCGCTTCCGTGGCTGAGTATGCTTGATGAACGGCCTCGATCCCGTAATCCGACCAAGGGATCGTCAGAGCCAAGCTGTCGACGACCGTTTTTTCATCATCCACAATTAATAATTGATACATAGGTTATCCCTCCGAAATCTCTGGCTTACCCCAAAATAAGCTAACACATAAGCCCCCAAGCGTGCTTTGACTAAATTCCATGCCCGTAAACGAGTTGAAATGAATGCCAAGACGCTGATGAATATTCCAAAGCGCACATTCCATCGTTTCGTCCAGCGGCTGTTTGATTTTGAGTTTGATCGTTCTAATCTCTTCCTCCGTCATACCTCGTCCGTCGTCCTCAACCGTGATCCGGTAGCCGGCTTCGGTTTCAGTTCCTGTGATGATGACCTTGCCGGCTGACTGTTTTTTCTCGATCCCATGGATGATACTATTCTCGACTAAAGGTTGGATCAACGATTTCGGAATGGTCAAATGGTTCATGGAGTCAGGGA
This sequence comes from Paenibacillus sp. J22FR5, assembly GCF_059691975.1. Lineage (NCBI taxonomy): Bacteria > Bacillati > Bacillota > Bacilli > Caryophanales > Paenibacillaceae > Paenibacillus > Paenibacillus sp. J22FR5. Next base: position 75,915 of record NZ_JCAUAN010000013.1, read on the forward strand.
TCCGAATTTCGTAGTGAAGCCTGTCCATTCGCATGCACTGGTATTATATCGGTATAACGATACGGAGAAGTGCCTGTCAATTTCGGAACGAGAGGATGTTCTAAAGCGGTTGGTCAAATAAAACGTTGAGCTGTTGGATAATTTTCAATCCATCTGGCGGCGGAACAGGGAAGGCGGCCTTGCGCGGAGCATGGGACCCTAGCTTCGGATAAGAGGTCAATACGTGGAGCGGATCTCAGCGCTGAGCCATCACCTTTCGAGTGAATAATAGAAAAGCGCAGGTCCATGCTGGAAAATCCTGCACAGGTTGTTGAGGTCACTGAATGCTGGTTGACTTTTTGATTCAAATAAAACAATACATTGCGCATCAGAATCAACACTGGCAGAATTAATGATTATCCATCTGCCCGCTTTCAACTCCCCACAAACAAACCGTTAAAAAGCGATGCAACAAATCTATCAAAAACAAAGCGGCAGTTCATGAACGGTTGACGATCCGAACTGCCGCTTTGTTTCTTTTCACTATAGGAAGAAATTATAGTACAAAGACTTGATTAGGAAAATGATTTTCAGGCAGCGCAGGTTCATGATCCAGCTTACATTCCTGATTGAGGATCATAACTGGGCGATTCGCTAAATTGAACATGGGCCAGTCAGGCAGACCCTCGGTTTGAGGCCGGCCCGTATGGATAAAAGCTGCCCAAGCCGCATGCATATGGACTGCGAGTTCCTTTCCACTTTGAGGGACCGCAAAAAAAGCAGCCATTGGATCCAATTCATTCGCTTGATCTGCCTCAGATTCACCTTGAAGGAAATGAAAGATAAAGGGATTTTCAGATCCATGAGTCGCACCCTGCCCGCCCGAAAACTCGAAACGATAAAGCCACAGGGGCTGATCTTGTGTTGCTGCCATTTCAGCGAGACGAATCGTCGCATTATGGTACACGTACTCGGTGAGTGTATGGCTCCAGGCATCTTGAGCAGGCTGCAAAAGAGCGGCTTCGCGGAAGGCGGCCCAGACCAGCGCGCTGTTCGAACCGAAAAGATTGAACATAACCGCATCGCTTGGTTCATTCATTTCCGGTGAATACGAAGTGTATAACACGCATTCGTCCTTATTCGTCCCGACAAGCATTGGAATTTTGCGGTCAAGCCCTGCAAGTAATTCGTCAATAGGCTCCATGGAGATGGTGAGTCCGTCGCGTACAGGACCAAAGGTATGAAGACTGTTGTCCTGTGCTTCCAGTATCGTTTGCGCGGGAAGCGTCAATAATCGATGCGCTTCATTATGGGGAATCTCCAGTTTATCCAGAAGCCGAAGAGTAATTCGGGAGGCTGTGCGAGTGTCCCGAATAGCTTGTGTCGCGCCGCTCTGGGCGATAATTTGGTGAAACAAGCTTTGCGCAGCGGGTACGGTCAGCAGTGTGCTTGCGCATTTGGCTCCGGCTGATCCGCCTGAAACGGTGATGCGGTTCGGGTCGCCGCCGAAAGTAGAAATATTTTCCTTGACCCATCGGAGCGCCGCAACGATGTCCAGTATCCCATTGTTGCCAGATGTCTGATAGGCTTCGCCCAACAGGTCGCCCAAATAAAGAAACCCTAAAGCACCCAATCTGTAGTTAATGGAAACGCATACAATATTATCCCGCTGAGCAAAGGTATAGCCGCTAAAAAACGCACCAGTCCCACTAGTAAAGCCGCCGCCATGGATATCGACAAGTACGGGACGATTCGCTTGCTCCACACCCGGCGTCCATATGTTGAGACTCAAGCAGTCCTCTGATTGCTCTCCAAAATTGTAGTAAGCATTAATCGGTTGGTATGAAATAGGCCCGTATCGGTCAGCCTGAAGCACCCCCTCCCAGGGCTGCAGGGGACACGGAGGAGTAAAACGGCGCTCGCCGATTGGGGGCTCCGCATAAGGAATGCCACGAAAAACGTGTAGATTACCTTCTTCTACACCGCGAATCTGTCCATATTTTGTATTTACTATCAAGGATATAGGCCTCCCATCATGAATTAATTAAAACTATTATATCAAGTTAAATCCATAAACAGTAATATATTATTTGACATAATATTAATAACTCATAGGTTATATGTAATCTTACAGCTGTGCGAAATAATCGATCAGAAACTGACGGAATGTCTGTGCAACTTGGCCCAGATAACGATTTTTCTTCCAGTGCAGTTCGATGGACCGGAAGCAAGAGGGACGTTCGATCCAAAGATGCCTGACGGACTCGTCCATAGTCCCGCTCCATGTGATGGAAGGGACAAATGCAATTCCCTGTCCCGCACGGATGAGCCCTCTTACCGTTGCCGGGTCATCGCTTTCAAACGTAATACGGGGGATAAATCCCGTTACCTTGCAGAAGGCGTCAGTTATCTCAAGCAAGCTGTTGCCTCACTTGAGGCAAATGAGACCCTCATTCGCAATTTGTTCCAGGCAGATGCTGGTTTTGGATGATAATGGATTATCCTTGGGAATGGCTAAAAGAATTTCCTCATTCAGTAATTCGATCTTCTCCGTACCCTTGAAGCCTGACCGGCAGGGAGGTTACGCGAAGGTTGAAGTGGGATGCAGCCGGGTTTCGGTAATGCTGATACAACTGAAAGGTAACTTCCGGATAAAGTATGCGAAACTCTTTTATTAAATGGGGAATAATGGAGGATTCCACATCGAAAGAGAAGTGGATTGTACCTTTCACTTCACCTTCCTCGTCTTGGAGCTCACATCTTGCTTCGTCCAGTTCCTTCAGAGCGGTTTCGATCCTCTTCAGAAACATCTTGCCCTTCGTGTTCAACTCAATGTGTTTGCTTTTGCGGTCAAATAAGGATACACCCAGCCCCTTTTCGAGAGTTTGTATCATTTTATCAAATCCGGTTGGGAAATATGAAGTTCTCCGGCAGAACGGGTTATTTTTTCAGAATGCGCCACATGTTGAAAAAAGATTAGCCGGGTGCGGAACCGAAACGCAAGGTGATCCCGATCTCGTGAGTAATTAGAACCTTTAAGGATGATTTCATGTAATTCAATTCTTTTCTTTAGAGCAATTGAGTTGCTCTAATGGGCAAGCACGGACGGCATTTATTGCATTCTACATGAATAGAATACTTACAATTGTTGATTGGCGGAGATAGCGAAAGCGATCATTTTCATCAAGGGGGGAGATAAAATGCCGGGCAACATGCTTGAGGACGACGGATCCTATCCATGGATTCCGCTGGTTTCACTGGAGCAGATGGAACAAACCGAATATGATGTGGTCATCGTCGGTTCAGGTGCAGGCGGAGGCGCTGTTCTTTGGCGGTTGTGCGAGCAATGGAGAGAAAACGGAAAGCGAATCGGCGTTGTAGAGGCCGGAGGCCTCTTCCTGCCGACACATGCCTTAAACGTACCTACGATCGGAAACATTGTGAAAATACATAATCAAATTGGTTCCAATCCTAACTATGTCAAGCCTGTTGGTATCCAACCATCCGGAATGCCTGGTGCAAGGAGCCTGCATGCAATCGGCGGTAAAACGCTGCTATGGGGTACCGTTGCTCCCCGCATGCTGGAATCGGAGCTTGCCCGGTGGCCGATTCCGTTAAAAGAACTGCAGATGTATTATAACATTGCGGAAGAAATCATGAATGTCAATAAAGATTATCCGGAAGGAAAATATTTCACGTCTATTGTCCTGAAACGGCTCCGGGAAAGAGGATTCATTGAAGCGGACCATTTACCTCATGCAACAAACTGGAAGGCCAGTCATGACGGCGTTGTAAATTCGAACGTCTATTTCAGCTCAATTACCTTTTTGGCGATCGCTTTGAATATAAGACTGCTTGATATTGCCATTAATGCGCATGCCGCCAAGATTTTGTACGCGCAAGGCAAAACCCAGGGAGTGGAGGTTATAGGCTCCGACAAGAAATCACACTTCATTCGAGCAAAGACGGTCGTTTTATCGGCTGGCACCTTTGAATCCCCTCGTATTTTATTGAATTCCGGACTCCATGGGAATATCGGCCATTATCTCACCCCTCATTCTCCCTTGGCTTCAATAGGTATGATTAATAGAGCGGAGTTTCCTGAGTTGTTAGGTGTAATCTCAGTACTTATTTCTCAAACGGAAGAACGTTCGTTTCAATTAGATATTCAGGGGCCTATGCCATTCCAAGCGTATCAATATCAAGTACAGCCGCTGCAAAATGAGCTTCTTTGTTACATGGACGGCTATGGTGTGGTTGAGTCGCGTTTCGAAAATCGGGTTTCCATAAATCCCGCTGTCCGTGATGAATACGGAATACCGGAGATTCAGATTCAATTTAATTACAGTGAAAAAGATTATGCCGTCATTCACCAAATGGCGCAGACCATGCTTCAGGCGGCAGGCGCCGCCGGTATGAGACTGATTCCTCAGAGTGGACGGCAAGAGCTAATAACGCTGGGACTGCCAGGAAGCGATAACCACGCAACGGGAACGTGCCGAATGGGCAATAATCCAGAGAAAGCGTCAACGGACAGATTCGGTGAAGTTTTCGGAGTATCCGGCTTGTTTGTGGCAGATAACAGCGTCCTGCCTGGCTTACCATCTGCGAATCCAACATTAACGTCGATTGCTTTGGCGATCCGCACCGCGGATTATATCAGCCGGAGATTCCGCTAAACAAGGAACGGAATTGACTGAGATAGGGTGAGATGGATGCGATTTATAAAATACGGTAATGAAATGCATGAGAAGTCCGAATTTCCTTCGGGACTACAGCTATACTCGGTATTTAAGGAGACCCAGGAGGATTATTTCGGTACGCTTAAGAAAGTGGCGGAAATGGGATATAAATTAGTAGAGACGGTCAGTTGGAGTTATCTGAATCTTCCAGCTCCAGAATTACGAAGTATGTTGCATCGTGCAGGGTTAAATCTCATATCCGCACATGTAATTGACATTCAATTGGAGAAAGATTTGCAGAATCAACTTGATTACGCCCAAACGATCGGCGCTCGTTACATCGTTATCCCTTTATTAAAGGAAAGGTTCGCAAACAAGGCGGCGCTTCAAGCGACCATTTCTTTCATGCGCAGGATCGGCAAGGAAGTAAAGCGTCGAGGAATGCGGCTGCTGTATCATCCGCACGATGTCGAATTTAAACTAATGAACGGAGTTAGCATCGTTGATCAAATTCTTTCGGGGGTAGGTAGCGATTTATTGCAATTAGAATTGGATTTGGGCTGGGTAAAAAAGGCAGGTTTGGACCCCATTGCAACACTAAAGAAGTACAGAGGCGTAACTCCGATTGTTCATGTGAAAGATGTGGATCAGAGCGGTAACTTTACAGATGTCGGGGGCGGCGCGATCGACTGGCCTTCGGTGTTTCGTGTGATGAAGGAAATCGGTGTTCACTATTATTTCGTAGAATTGGAACCCGGCCCACATCCTTTGGAGAGCGCAAAAAACAGCATTGATTATTTGAAATCCATAGGCGAAGCATAGGAGTCTTGTTAAATTCCCCAGTCGAAACTAAATCATCGGGATTTTATTCCTCTTTTTGATCCTCAAGAATAAAAGTATTACATGCTTTGTTTTTAATGAATGGTTGATTATCCGTTCTTAAGGAGAGGGAAAATTGCCGAACAATACATTGGACAGTTATGGATCCTATCCATGGATTCCGCTGGTTTCACTGGAGCAGATGGAGCAAACCGAATATGATGTGCTGATCGTCGGTACAGGTGCAGGCGGAGGCGCTGTTCTGTGGCGGTTGTGTGAGCAATGGAGGGCAAACGGAAAGCGCATCGGCGTAGTAGAAGCCGGAGGCCTCTTCCTGGCGACACATGCCATTAACATTCCTACGATCGGCGACACTATAAGATTACATTTTCAAATTTACTCCAATCCTAAATATGTCAAGCCTGTAGGCATCCAACCATCCGGAATGCCCGGTGCAAAGATCCTATATGCAATCGGCGGCAAAACGCTGCTTTGGGGTACCGCTGCTCCCCGCATGTTGTCGTCGGAGCTTGCCCAATGGCCGATTCCGTTAAAAGAACTGCATATGTATTATAACATCGCGGAAGAAATCATGAATGTCAATACAGATTTTCCGGAAGGAAAATACTTCACGTCCATTGTCCTGAAACGGCTTCGCGAACGGGGGTTCATGGAGGCGGACCATTTACCGTTTGCAACAAACTGGAAAGCCAGCCATGATGGAGTAGTAAATTCGAACGTCTATTTCAGCTCAATTACATTTTTGGCGATAGCTTTGAATCTAAGGCAGATTGATATTGCCATTAAAGCGCATGCCGCGAAGGTTTTGTACGCTCATGGCAAAGTCGGAGGCGTGGAGGTTATAGGTTCCGACAAGAAATCACACTTCATTCGGGCGAAGACGGTCGTTTTATCGGCGGGCACATTCGAAACCCCACGTATTTTATTGAACTCCGGACTCCATAGGAATATCGGCCACTATCTCACCTCTCATTCTGCCCTGTCCTCAGTAGGTGTGTTTAATAGAGCGGAGTTTCCGGAATTAATGGGGGGGTTGTCGGCTCTCATCCCTCAATCGGAGGGACGTCCGTTTCAATTGCAGATGGGGGGACCTATGCCATATTTTGATTATCAATATCTAGTACAGCCGCTTCAAAATGAGCTTATCAGCTATATGACCGGGTATGGAAAGGTCGAGCCGCGGTTCGAAAACCGAGTTACCCTTAGTCCCGATATGCGTGACAAATACGGAATTCCGGAGCTGCAAATTCATTTCAATTATAGTGAAAAAGATTATGCCGTTATTCATCAAATGGCGCAGACGATGCTGCAGGCGGCAGATGCCGCCGGCATGAGACTGGTTTCTCTGAATGAAAGGCAAGAACTGATTACGCTGGGACTGCCGGGAAGCGACGGCCATGCATCGGGAACGTGCCGGATGGGCAATAATCCGGAGGAAGCAGTAACGAACAGATTCGGTGAAGTCTTCGGCGTGTCAGGTTTATTTGTGGCGGATAACAGCGCTTTGCCTACCTTACCTGCTACGAATCCTACATTAACGACGGTTGCTTTGGCCATCCGTACAGCGGATTATATCAGCCGGAGATTTCGATAGGGGGAGGTTGTGTTGGGCACTATGATTGACGTTAAGGTCAATGGAAGGAATCGAAGCCATGCATATGAGAAGGAAAGGGCAGGCCGAAAATAATTCGTCTGTCCTTTCTGCTGTCATCCACATCCCGATTACAACATTTGACTGTTGATATAATCTGCGGTACGAATCGCCAATGCCACGGTAGTCAAAGTCGGATTGGCAGGCCCGCTCAGACGTACCACACTGTTATCAGCCACAAACAGACCGCTTATACCGTGGATTTGACCATAGGGGTTGGTTGCCGACGTCTCGGGATCAACGCCCATCCGGCAGGTTCCGCACTCATGGTTATCTTCCCCTGGCGCAATCTGCCTAGGCTGACTTTCCCAATCCAGTTTCATACTGGTTACTGCACTTCGCATAGAGCGGAACATTTCATTAATCAACGCCCGGTCCTGATTGCTATAGGCAAAATCCACTTGCATCCGTGGAACACCATATTCATCCTGTGTATCTGGTAAAAGGTATACGCGATTTGCATATTGCGGTTCAATGGTTCCAATGCAGAAAAATCGGAATTTCAGTTCGTCCAAGAGCGGCTTCTCTTCATAATCGTACCAAAAATAGTCAAAAGGAGAAGTTCCAAAACCATAAATGACCTGCCTCTTATCCTTAGGAATTGGAATCCAGATATTGGCAACGCCTGCTACTTCGCCAAATTGGTTGCGGTTCGCTTTGGCATCGGCTGTGACTTTCATATGATTAACCAGATAGTGCCCGATAGCAGGCCCTTGAATGCCGGAAGCAAGAAGAAGCCGCGGTGTCTCCCATGTGCCGCAGGAGAGGATCACGGTTTTGGCTCTTATCTTATAGGTTTTCTTATCCGGGGTCATGACCATAACGCCAACGGCTTTCCCTCGATCTGTCAGCACTTTGACAGCCCGCGTGTTAACTGCCAAATCGAAGGGTCTTATATTCAAAGCATAAGACAAAAAGAGAATCGAACTGAAGAAAACATTCGAATGAACCTGGCCATACTTGGTAGGTTCCAAATCAACCGCCATGGGGGTATCTGTTGCATCGTGAAATCCGCTAGAGCGAAGCCGGTTAAGCAGAATTTGCTGAATCGAAGAGCCCGCGGCATATCCTGAAGTTACATTCATGATTTGTTCGGCGATCAGATAATAAGGAACCATTTGTTCATAGGAAATTGGCCAGGACAAGAATCTATCGGGGGTTAAACGAGGTGATAGCAAGTACCATTGGAGCGTTCTTCCACCAAGCGCTCTTACTATTCTTGCTCCTGGATAAGAGGGCCATAACTTCCCGATGTACTCCGTATGTATTGGATTATTAAAGTATTGAACAAAACGCTCATCATTCATAGTCGGGATATTCCGTCCATGTGTCGGCAATAACAGAGAACCCGCTTCAATCACTCCGATTCTTTTTTCATTTTTACTTAAGTGCTGGCAAATTCTCCAAAGAGCGGCTCCCCCTCCCGCACCGCTGCCAACGATCAGCACGTCATAATCCGTTTGTGCCATATTCTCAATGGGAGTTAACGGAATCCAATCGTCCATAGTCATATATCAACAACCCTTCTGGAAAGTATATCCTCATATCTATGTGTAGATCGCGATGGTTATGTAACGCAAAAGCAAGCAGCCCCACTGCATGTAGTGCTTACTTTTTTCTATTCACCGGCCGAAAAGCTGCCGGAGTTGAGAGCAAAGCTGAAGGCCGCGGGTGTTGATAAAGTAATAGTGAAGAAACAAGAGGCTTTCCAACGATTTTGGTTTGAATCGTTCGAATCTCATCTTCTGTCATGCCCCGTCCGTCATCATGATTTTTTCTTTATATGTTTAGATTACGAAATGCAAAGTTTGTTTTGCGCTATATCGGAACAATTTTGAAACGAACTATAATAAAAGTGCAAGTCAAACTAAACATCGAGAGGGGAAAAAATAGCCAGAAAAAATAATGATCGCGGCTGTGCCATTGCGGTTGTCATGAGTAATTCGCCATCGCAGGCATTTTACCCGGTCCAATTGCCATGTACTCCGCGATTTGCGTCGGATACCGGAGGGCTTTGTCTTTTCAGATAAGGTGTGGGAGTAGTACTCCGATAGGTTCCATCCGACGTTCCATCTGGAGGTGAACCAGCTTGAACCGATAGACCCGCTTAATGGGACAAGGCGTATCATGCTCGAAGGTTATTACCTTTGTCATAAGTCGTACTGAAACAGGTATCGGGGGACAGCGCGCAGCTGGAATACGTCGGATAGCTTACAGGCAATATGGGTTTCCTCTGCGCCGCGAATATATGAATGAATTATTCGAAAATCAAAATAATTCAATAATAGAGAGGAACTAAAACATGAAGGCTATTATGCTTATGTTTGACACATTAAATCGACATATGTTACCACCCTATGGTTGCGATTGGGTTCATGCTCCAAACTTTCAAAGGTTAGCGGAGAGAACGGTTATGTTTGATCGTGCGTATGTAGGGAGTATGCCCTGTATGCCAGCTCGCAGAGAGATTCACACGGGGAGGCATAATTTCCTTCACCGCAGTTGGGGGCCGTTGGAACCGTTTGACGACTCCATGCCCGAGTTGCTGAAAAAAAGCGGAGTTTATACGCACCTTGTAACGGACCATCTACATTATTGGGAAGATGGCGGAGGAGCTTATCACACAAGGTACAATTCGTTCGAATTTATACGCGGCCAGGAAGGAGATCCCTGGAAAGGGCAGATCGCCGAACCAGAGCATCCAGCAATGGCCGAGATGGAAAATGTGCTTTCGCATATTCGTCAAGACTTTGTGAACCGCCAATATATCCGGGATGAAGCTGACTTTCCGCAGGCTCAGACCATAGAAAAGGGTATGGAATTTATCCGAAAAAATGTTATGGAAGACCGCTGGTTCGTTCAGATGGAGACGTTCGACCCACACGAACCATTTTTTGCACCGCAGAAATACAAGGATTTATACCCGCATGAGTACCAGGGGAAACATCTCGATTGGCCGCCCTATGCTCCCGTAAAGGAGACCAAAGAAGTCGTTGATCATGTCCGGTTTGAATATGCAGCGTTACTGAGTATGTGTGACGCGTACTTAGGGAAAGTGCTCGATCTGATGGACGAGCTTGATTTGTGGAAGGACACCATGTTCGAACCCTAAAAGTGCCAGCTACAAGCTTTAACCTTTCACATTCGTTTGGCACGTTATTGTTTGACGTATCAAATGACCCGTTACAGCAGTCCCCTTTGCAAAATAAGGAAGTTGAAGAAAACATGATTGTTTTATTGAAGGAGCTTATGGCTGCAAGTGAAACACCCGAAGAGCAATATATACGTTTAGGTCTTGCTAACAATGATATGAATAAGGACAACACAAAGTAATTATCCATGACCTTCAGTGAAAATACCCCACTTGGCATGTTGCTGGCTAATGAAGCCGCAGCTGCGGTATTGGAAAAATATATGCCTGGAATCTCAACTAATCCTACGGTAAGCATGGGCGCAGGCTTATCGCTCAAGCAACTGGCAGGCATTCCGCAAGCGAGCCTTCCTAATGAGTTAGTTATGGCTATTGTGGCAGATTTGGCTGGAATCGGGGGAAAGCTGGATCAAAGTTAGTAGAAGTCAAAGGAGTTAGAAGAGAAGTTTAAGTTTGCTAGGCAGAAGTCTAAAATAGCCGGAACAATTCGGGGCTCGTTTTTTGTAATTAAAGGAGAATATTAAAGTAAGGAAAAGCGTAAGTGGTCAATCACTTGTAAACAATTGCTTTTAAAAGGTTCCTCTTTTGGCAATCATATACCAAAAGGTGGTGATTTATATTGTGGATTATAAAAACAGAACATAAAAGAGATGAAGATGGTGGAACTGTAGCTCTAGAACTGGAAACCGATGATAAGCTTTTTGATGTTAATGTTAGATGGGATGGTTGTACAGAAATTCACGTATATTCAGTTACAGAAGAAAATCGTGAACTAAAAGATACTTTTCATACGTGTGATTTAAAAGGATTTATTGATACGCTGCAGACCCTTGATAAAGTTTGTCAGGATTACTTTGGTGAGGGAAGTTATTGGGAACGGAAAAAAGATGAAGAGGAATAGCGCATGTATAATGACCCGCATAATGCGGGTTTTCGTTTTTTTTCAATTCTCAAAATAATCCAATTTCTTACATATGATTTAAAGTTTTTGGTTATAGTACCAAATAGTGATAAACATGATGACGTGGAGGCATAGAGCATGTTAAATTTATCCGAACTCGAGAATGTTCATACGGATATTGAATCCGTTCACGAGGTCGTCCAATGTTTAAAGGCTAGAATCGATGGCATCTATATTGGAATTCACATCCTTAAGAATCGGGAGGGGAATTACTTTTATGAGCTCAGTCACTATTACAGAGGTGCAGACAATGCCGGTCTTTTAGTTGCAATGGAAAACCGTTATGCCACACTGGAGGAAGCAGCAAGGGGGGCACTACAAGATGCAACGATGTGTTACCGAAGAACTGATGAAGGCGGGTCTTGGCTAAGAAACGATTCCTTTGTTCAATAAAACAAGGGTTGCTGGATGTGAGAAGCGAGATGAATGGAAGGTTGGACTAGGGATGCAGCATACACTACTCTCAGAGCTAACGCAGCTTATCGCCGCACTCAAACGAAACGAGGCAGAGACCGTTTATACAATTCCGGGTGAGATCATGAGCGCTGTTAAAAAGGCAAAAAACCTGGAAAGGTTTCTACATGAAATATTTCTTGCTGTTAACGGCAGCGGCGGGGTCAACATCATTAGCATCATCCGAAGAGAATTTGGTATGCGATCGGAAATCGCCAATCATATTGATCAATGGGCGACGTTTAGCAGAGATCAACTCGAGGATGAACTCCACGATGCAATAGACCGGGCAGAAATTCGAGCAGGGAAGCAAAGCTTGTTTTTTGAAGGTAATCCCGACAAAAAAGAAGTGGCAGAAGCGCTTTCGCTGCTCAAAGGCATCGCACATGCGGCGGTCAGGTGCCAGTTTAATCCTAAGCGTGCTGGAGAGGAAGCATATATCGAGATACTGGATCATCTCATCAGGTTTTGCGGGCTTCCCCATACGCATTCTGCAGGTAATATGATCAGCTATAGAAACCTGATTTCTTCGGATCGACTGTCCTCGATGTCAGGAAACAATGAGCTCATTACTACCGCATTAAAAGCTTATGTAAAAGAGTGGTATCAGCGTACATCCTTTACGTTCCTTGAAGACAGGGAATGGTATTATACGTACGAATCCGTTCTAGCATATACATATATTTTAACCGGAGAGCAGCTTGAGCGTTTGCAAAATGATTTTATCCAGTATATCCGAGATGAATTCATATTGGTAAAGGCCAAGCCGGAACTTCACAAGGCTGAGCAGTTGAAAACTATGCTAGAAACCGTATTGAACTGGAGGGCTCCTAGTGAGGCAGAAAGTAGTTCAATCAATGCAGCTTCTATGTTGACTAAAAATTAAAGACTGAAGGAACGTACTTTGTTCCCACCAGTCTTTTTTAATATCGTTCTAATTAACTTCTGAAATATGCTGTTGAGTTGGCTTGAAAACTATTTCTATAGAGAACGTTATCTCTTTAGTTAACCTACAAACACAGTAAATGACGGCATTATAATTTTTTAATTCACATAGATTGTTGAGAAGAAGCTTGCAGTGTCGATTGAGCTTGACTAATCAATGATTGTGCTTGTGTTATTTCAGTTGAAGCCATTTTATGTACGGGAAAACGATTTAATCTTAGTGGAAATGGGTCGTGTATAAGACTACTTGTAAGATATCAATCATTTTCCAGTTCTATTTGGGTACTAAGAGCGCGCCGAATAACGATCTCCTAATTATCAAACACAACCAGGTTCCCGCAGGATTGAACGGCACTCTCTCTCCACTTGCAGACAGTTTACTGGAATAAATCGGAAAGGCGCCCTCAGTTAAGTGACTTCTAGAAAAAACTACAGTCAAAGAGCCAGGAATGGAAGCCGTCTATTGCGTTAAAAAATAAATTGGAATATCTCCACCAGCAGCGGGGATTGCAGTTTCGGTCCGATCATCTCCTAAATAAGACATTTGAAGGAGATGGATTTGTCCAGGCTCAAGAGACAAGTCGGTAAAATCTAGCCTGATCTCCACTATCTTGCCATTCGCTTTCGTAGTGTATTCCGGGGCATTCAATGTTTTGATTAACGACCACTTCCAGTCATCGCCGTTACCGCTATAATGGTAAAGCCGGTTACCTTCAAGTAAATAATCCGCCCGGAACTTCTGCCATGGTGCAACAAGATAGCCGTTATCTGACCATGCATCCGTGCGAATGTACAACTGCCCCTTACCCGGCGCCACCCCGGTTTCGAGTAACAAATGGAGACTATCGGTTGTACCTATCACCTTTAGACTGCCACCCTCACTTTGCTCAAAGGCGGATTGTTTCGTCCAACCCTCCATATTTTCGTTTATTGATGGTAGAGAAATCGATTCCGATTGTTGCCGAAGAAGTGCTCCACGACCAAAGCTAGCACCATCTCCATCCAGAAAAACGACTCCTAGACGAGTTCGAGCCACCGTTTCCGTACCGGAGAGGGTGATTGGCTGCTGCGGGGCTAGCTGGGCCCAACCGGAAAACAAATCTTTGTAATGAATCAGGGTATTCCGATCGGCGGAAAAATAGAAATCTGTCCATTGGAAAGGGAATCCGTGCATTGCAGCGGCCCACCACGCATAAGCAAAGGCTTCGCCGGATCCGTCCTCCGCTCGGGCGGAACCGGCGGGAACGGTTGAAACGGCCGCAGTACGGATCCCTTTCGTTTCCTGGTAAAAGTCACATTTCGCTGTTTTCTCCAGCCATAGGTCAACGGGCATAAAAGTGCCCTTGCTGAATAACCAGCTCTCGGATAAATACCAATCACCGGACTTGACCCGAGAAGGTGAGAGGCGGCCTTTCTCATCGTAGTCGCCATTCACATCGTCCGGATTCCAAGCCCCCATGAATACACGAAGCCCTCTTTGATGAATGTAGTCGATCATATGATTCTGTCTTTCGCGTGTAACGTCAAAATCATAACCGGCATTATCGAGATAGATTCCGTATGCCCCTAGCCGCTTCCACTCATCGACGTCATTTTCCATCTGCTCGTAAGAATGGTTGCTGGTTTTTACGCCAAGATCAACGTACCCGAATATTTGCTTGCCTTCCTGAACGAGGGTCGCGACTACCTTAGAGGATCTTTCCCAATCCCAATAACCCGGGTGCTCCACGCCGTCTCCAAGAATAAGCAGATCGAAAGGTTCGAACGCTTGAACCGCCTTTTCGAGGTTCCCCGCGGCATCATTGACAAGGCTCGGCGTTCCATAGTAAATGCCGAATCGCGATAGTGCCGTTTCTGGGCTCTCTTCAACTGATCGAGTGGCGGTGATGGATTCGGCGGGAGGGAGGAACCGTTCCTTTCCTCCTTTGACAGCCACTTTCTCGAGAAAACGAACCGCTTCGGCGCGGGTAAGTGTGCCGTCTGGTTCGAAACCGACTATCGTCTGACCTGAACGACCTTCGGCCAGGCCTTTTTGAAAGAGAAATTTAATAGCTTCCGACACCGAGTAAACGTTGCCGAATGTTGATGCAATCATTTGGGCGACTTGTCCACGCTTGACGGGAAGCGAGCGGGTGGCAGGGATTCTACCACCCTGTACCGGGATTGAATAAAGCGCGGCCGCAGCATAATACGCATCACTCCAATTCTTTGCATTGGAGGGGACGAGGTGCTCAACTGACTTTTTTGTCTGAGGGTAAAATCGTAGCAACATGGAGAGAAACTCAGCTTCGGTAACCGCCCGTTGAGGGAGAAGCAGCTTTTCTCCGTTTTCTTCATAGCCGTTGATGATCCCCTCATTAACACCCCATACAAGAGTATCGTAATACCAGGCCTTATTTTTGCTGTCCAAGTCAAGGTATTCCGTCGAATGAGATGCAGCGTAAGAGGCCGAAGGGAGGGTCTGGCCAACGACTACAACTGTCAATAAAACCGCAAGCGTCTTATGTAATATATTGTGCAAATGTCATTACTCCTTATAAGGTATCGAAGTTCCTTTCCCCATTATAGTTAAAGTATGGAATTTATGGCAATCGTTAAAGTGGATTATTCCGTTATGGTGGGATGAATGTGGCCGTAAAATACTTTAGTGTTTAACAATTGGGAAGGTGAAGTTCTTGTCAATTGGCGGTGATATGAACTTGATCCGATTCCCGTTTTGTGAACTGAATTCGGATGTGCGTATTCGTTATTTAGCATGTGCGGTAAGATGTTTACAGACAGCAAGGTGAAGAGAAGAAAATCATAGGAGGAGTGAGTTTTATGAAAAAATTAGCCATTCAATTGGATCATGTAACGAAGGATTATAAAGGGAAAAAGGCAGTCGATGATTTGTCATTGAATGTGGAAAGCGGAACGGTATTGGCGCTGCTTGGTCCCAATGGAGCGGGAAAAACAACAACCATATCGATGATTCTTGGTTTGCAGCAACCGACAAGTGGGAAAATCAAGTTGCTCGGAGAAGATCCGCGTGATATCAAGGTGCGCAATCGAATTGGCGCGATGCTGCAGGATGTAAGTGTAATCGATAATCTGAAGGTTGCGGAGACGATCAATTTATTTCGCAATTATTATTCAAATCCACTTTCGCTGGAGCAGCTGCTCCATATCTCTGGATTAGAAGCGGAGAAGAATAAAATGGCGGTATCGTTATCGGGTGGACAGCAGCGCAGGTTAGGATTCGCATTAGCAGCTGCAGGAGATCCGGAAATTATTTTTCTCGATGAGCCAACGGTGGGGATGGATATTACTTCGCGTCAGCTTTTTTGGGATACGATTCGTGCAATGGCTGGAAGAGGTCGGACGGTTGTATTAACGACTCATTACTTAGAAGAAGCGGACAATTTAGCTGATCGCATTGTCGTTATCAATAGCGGTAAGCTAGTGGCCGATGGTACGCCGAGTGAGATTAAAGCTGGAACAACAGGGCGCGTCATCTCGTTTACAGCTGGGGCATCCGTTACAACAGAAACTTTGCGAGTTGTTCCGGGAGTTGCGAACGTGGAGTGGAGTGGACGCAGAGTTAAGCTGGCAAGCAGTGATACGGATCGATTGATTGTTGCGCTAATAGAAAAGAATATCGACATGCGTGACATTGAAATTCAAAGCGGCGGTCTGGAAGATGCCTTCCAAGCACTCGTTCAAATTACAAATGAATTAAAAGGAGCAGTTTAGGATGAATACAAAACTTAAAGCGACAATAGCCCAATGTAAAGCGGAGCTTTTGAGGACGATACGGAATAAACGGTTTGTTTTTTTCTCGGTGGTTATGCCGGTTGCCTTCTTTTTTCTTTTTACCAGTACAATGGATAGTGGTACGAAAGTAAATGGTACGGATTGGGCTTCTTATTATCTCATGTCGATGACGGTTTATGGTGTGGTAGGTGCGGGTTTAACTTCGTTTGCTCAAAGAATTTCTAAAGAGCGTTCACAAGGCTGGATCCGCATGCTGAAAATTACACCGCTCCCTTCTGGATCGTACATCCTTTCTAAAGTGGTGGCGCAAGGCTTGATTAACTTAGCTATTGTTTTACTGATGTTTATTATTGGCGGTCTTGGTAAGGGAATTCATTTATCTTCTACGGTTTGGATAGAAAGTGGGCTTTGGATCTGGATTGGCGGATTCTCGTTCATGGCGTTAGGCACGTTGCTTGGTTCAATCAAAAATGCTGATGCAGTCCAGGTTCTTGCGCTAATGTTATACATGGGGCTTTCAATTTTGGGTGGTCTTTGGTTTCCGTCAGCTTCTATGTCTAGTACAATGCAAACGATTGCTAAATTCACACCGACCTACCGATTGGGGCAAGGGGCTTGGAATTTGGTTGGTGGAACGGCAATAGACTGGAATGGTGCACTTATATTAGCTGCCTATGTGATCGTGTTTATATTATTATCAACGTATATTATGAAAAGACAGGAAGCGATTTAATCGATGGGTAAATCAGGTGTGCGGCCCCAGTATGGCCGCCCTTCTAGGTGAAGCTATGAGGGGAAGGGCAAAGGTTCTTCCTTTTTATTTTCAACTTTTCAACATACGTGCATGTTTCACACTGGTCCAGAAGGATATATACAACCTGTATCGAATACTCATAACGATGAAGTAAAAGGCTCTATATGGAGGTTTATCTTGCCAAAGGTATTTCAACAATGGGGTGGTGAGCGTGCGCAGCAATAGATGGATTAATCCTTTGACTGTGAAAGCTATTCGTATTAAGGCAGGTCTTGTTAGATTGTTGCGTAACCCTTTCGGTACTTCTTCGCTTAGGAAACGAATTGTCGTTACTCTGGTATCGAGTTTTCTAGGTTGTTCCATTTTAATGGCGGCTGTTTCGTACAATGCTATTAACACGATGCAGCAAAACAAAATTAAAACGAACATGGCCTTCGATTTGTACCAGCAATCTATGAAGCTCACGCAAGTTTATTATAATCTGCTCCAGGTAACACAGCAAATGACACCTCAAGGCAATGTCGGCAACCTCATGGATACGTATTTCTCCACTGACGATCTTTACAAGAGATTTCAACTTTCGCTTAGCGTATCGAACAATATCGGACTGATCTCATTTTCTAACCCGGCCATGGAGCTGGTGATGTACTATAACCCCGAGGACAAGCACCCCCTTTATTCAAATCTGCCACTGCGTGAAGATTTTACAATGCAATCCTTGCCTAATGTGGCTGGCAACGAGAGCATCAAATATCAATCGCCACATTTATCGCTTTGCAGATTTAGTGATGATCAGGTCGTTTCGGTGACGAGAGAAATCGCTTTTTCTGACGGTACGAAGCAAGTGATTTATGTCGAGGCTAAGTCCGATATCGCGACGGACATTAGTAAACTTTCATCCAGTTTAAATTTGCCGTATGTGCTGATTTTGAGCGATCAAGAGGGGCAGGTTACATACAGCAGCAATCCTAGTGTTTTTTCTCTTGGACAGAACTTAAGTCTTGAAGGGAGTTCAGGCATAACGAGAGGTCACATTTGGGATCAGCTAGTTAGCGATTACGGTTATCATATCGCTCTTCTGCTACCCGTGGAGAGCTATAACCACGAATTTTACACTTGGAAAAATCATATGTTGTTAATATTGGGAATCGCTCTTATCATTCTTTTATCGATCGCTTTGCTGCTGCTGCGTCTGATCAATAGACCGTTGCGCGTGTTCGAATCGGAAATGGTAGCGCTCGGAAGAGGGCACATGGGCGCGATGCAATATCGTACAGGCATTTCCGAATTTGACAAGCTATTTGACCAGTTTAATAAAATGAAGCAACAAATTCAGCAATTGATTATCGATGTTGAACACAAGGAAAAACGACGGCATCAGTTGGAAATAGAGAAACTCGCATATCAGATAAACCCCCATTTTTTAATGAATACGCTTAATTCGGTACGTTGGCTGGCTGTCATGCATCGGCAGCCTGAAATCGACAAGTTCGTTTCAACGTTGATTTTTTTGCTTAGTTACAATTTAGGGAAAACCCAGGAAACGGCTACGCTCCGAACAGAAACAAAGGTCATGCGCGCCTATCTTGATCTGCAGCAAATGCGATACGATTTCGAAGTGAATTTGGATATTCCTGAGGGCAGCTATCTCGATAGTCCTGTCGCCCGGTTTATCCTTCAACCTGTTGTAGAGAATGCCGTCTGTCATGGCCTTGATGAACACGGCAAGCTGGAGGTGCGCATTTCGCCTGACGAAATAGCTCGTATCATCAAAATTATGATTCGCGATGACGGAAAGGGACTTAGCGAGGAGACGCTTGCGCTGCTGCAGCGTGAATCGCCTGATCAACAGCAGACGGGCCGGGGGATCGGTCTGCGATATGTGCGGTCTATGTTGGAAGCGTTTTACGGTGACAGAGCGCGTCTGCATATTGAAAGCACTCCGTATCATGGTACAACGGTTATCATGTATCTCCCCTATTGAAAGGAGAAACAGATATGATCCGTGTTTTAGTTGTCGATGATGATAAACTCGCGCGAAAAGGATTGATTTCAATCATGCCATGGTCCGAGCATGGCATGATTGTAGCTGGAGAAGCGGCTAATGGCGCAAAAGCATTGGAATTTCTGGCGCAGCATGCCGTGGATCTCATGTTTGTCGACCTCTCCATGCCCGTGATGTCAGGCATAGAACTGATTCAGGCAGCACGAATAAAGCACCCGAGTTTGCGTTCCGTTATGCTTACGTTTCATGAAGATTTTGAAAATGTGCAAAAAGCTTACCGATTGGGGGTTCTCGATTATATTTCCAAAGTGCGTCTGGAGTTGGAGGATGACGAGCAAATTCTCAAACGTATCCGGCATAAGCTAGCTGACGAATTTCCTCAGCATGTACCGAAAACCGGATCCACCGTGCCTGTCCAACATGATATTTTTAGAGATGAGAACGGTCGAGATGATGAGCAATGGCGCAAGCTCGAACAAGATTGGCATTCGCTTTACTGGTTGTATAACGATGCTATATTCCAGCAATTATGCACGCAAACGATTGAGTCGAATCGTTCAGTTCGCCGTCTTGAAGCGTTATTCATGCGTGTGATCTCGCAAGTTGAGATCGCAGCTCAGCTTGATACGGGGTTCTGGTCTGAAATCGATGACATCCGGACGGCGGTAGAATGGATTCGCCGCTACCGGATATTAATTTATTCGCAGGTAACAAAGTCAACAGATTTAACGAAAACGATGATTTGCATGCTCAAGGCGGTGCTGTTCATTCACCAGCATACGGCTGAAACGCTGCATGCAGAAAATGTTGCCGAACATGTGAATATGAGCCGGAGCTATTTTTGCCAATGCTTTAAAAAGTTAACAGGGTTGACATTCAACGATTATCTCAGGCAAGAGCGGATCCGTGCTGCTGAGCGGCTCTTATGCGAAACGAATCGGTCGGTGACATGGATTGCCAATGCTGTCGGGTATGGCGACGCCAAGTACTTTTCGCAGATTTTTTACGAGCAGACGCGGTTGCTGCCATCCGAATTTCGGGCACAATTCAATAGGGAGAATTGATCACAGATAATCGAACAAATACCCCCCTAAATGAAAAAGTTCCTCATAAACACGAGACATCCTTCAGACTCTTTATCTAAACCTTACATGTATAATAAAGGCGAAAGGATACAAGGGAGGGATTAGGTTGAAAAGAAAACTTGTAAGCGTTCTCCTGACAACATTGCTTGCTTCAAGCATGGCAGCTTGTACTTCTACGAAAGATTCAAGCGAAACGAAGGCGCCTTCAACTTCTGATGTGAAAGCTTCTTCAACACCAGAAGTGAAAGCGTCTCCAACATTGAGTTCTACACAAGCAACAACTGGAGATGATGCAGCATTTTCCAAATTTGCATCTCCTGTCGATGTTCATATCGGCATGGTTGTGGATCCGACAGACAAAACGTTGCCGCAAGGTGACAGTGTAGGTAATAACCAATATACCCGCTATCTGAAGGAGAAGTACAATATCAACATTATCGTTGATTGGACGGCTGCAACTGGCAATGACTATAAGCAGAAGGTCAGCCTCTCCATTGCATCGGGTAAACTTCCGGACGGCATGGTTGTTGACGATCGATCCTTTATGACGAAAGCCGCCAGTTCGGGACTGCTGTACGATATCACCGATATGTTCAACCAGAATGCATCTTCTCAAGTAAAGGATATTATGGCAAGCACACAAGGGCGAGCGTTGGAGAACGCAAGCTACAAAGGCAAAATGGTATCTCTCCCCAATATTACGGTCGATACCGATGGCGTTCACATCATGTGGATACGCAAAGACTGGTTGGATAAGCTGAATTTGCCGGTTCCAAAGACGGTTGGAGACATCGAGAAAACAGCTAAAGCGTTCATCGATAACCGTATGGGCGGGGACAAAACAATCGGCATTGCCGGCCCGTCAAAGAATACGTTTCCTTACGCTACTTTCCTTGTTTCTTCCAACAACATGGGTGGATTCGATCCGTTATTCGGCGCTTTAGATGCTTATCCGGGCTACTGGCTGGACAATGGAAACGGCTCAGTCACCTACGGGACGACTACGGACAATACCAAGAAGACGCTTGCTTTTCTGGCTGATTGGTATAAAAAGGGACTTATAGACCCTGAGGTTGGTACCCGAGACAATGTAGGGGATCCGATCAATGCCAACAAAGCGGGTATATTCTTTGGTCCGTGGTGGAATGGCGGATACGGAAACGGCGATTCCTTCAAAAACGATCCAAATGCCAACTGGCAAGCCTATCCTGTTTATTCCGATGATGGCAAATGGAATACCCATATGAAGACTACTGGCAGCACGTATACGCTTATCAGTAAAAACGCGAAGCCGGATGTCGTCAAAGCTATTCTCATTATGAATAACGCGCTTGTTCGCGATGAGGCTTCTTTCAATTTATCCGTCGCTGTGGCCTGGTATCCGCTGCGTAACGTGATGGCGGCTGCCAATGAGACCGAGTACGAGTATACCGAACTTCTCAAAGTATTGAACGGGCAGAAGAAACCGGAAGATTACAATGTGCCTAACAGCTTGTATAAGCTGATGTATGCGGATGCGAAGAAAGTACAAAATGTCATTAAACCGCCATTCGATAACCTGAATGTCAGCAACTTCGACAAGACAAACTTCGGCGATTTCCAGCGTCTATATTCGCTCATGATTGGCGACCGTCCATTTTCAACGATACCGATCAATAAAAAAGTATTCAGCGTAACCTATAACCAAACGCCAACGATGGAGACCAAATGGGCAAATTTGAAAAAGATGGAGGATGAGACTGTACTAAAAATCATCCTAGGCCAAGCGCCAATCGATTCATTTGATAAGTTTGTTAAAGATTGGAAGGCTCAGGGCGGGGATCAGATCACAGCAGAAGTAGCGGATCTCCTTAAAAAATAACTTGTAAAAACTTGCAAAAGGCGTTGATGGACTCAACGCCTTTTACAAATTTTCAATAAAGCTGTTGAGATTGGGGGACAAACGTTATGAGGAAAAGGGGCTTTCAGAAGCATTATTATTTGATGCTGCTTCCAGGCATGGTTTGGCTAATTATGTTCAGTATTGTGCCGATGTTCGGCATCGTGATGGCATTTGAAAATTATAATCCCGGAGTGGGCATATTCGGTTCCGAGTGGGTTGGGTTGGAAAATTTCAAATACATGTTTCAATTGAATGACAGCAAATCGGTAATCATAAACACATTCATTATCGCCGTGGGCAAAATCGTGTTCAATTTGGTCATCCCATTAATATTTGCAATTTTGTTAAATGAACTTACCCACATGCGCTACAAAAAGTTTGTTCAGACGGTCGTCTATTTACCACACTTCTTATCCTGGGTCATTATGGCGACGATTGTTATTGGCATTTTTGGCTATTACGGCGTCGTCAACACAGTCATTCAGATGTTTGGGGGAGATCTCAAGCTTTTTATGGCGGATGCAAGTATATTTCGTCAGTTGATCATCGGCACAGATGTGTGGAAAGAATTCGGCTACAATGCCATCATTTATCTCGCTGCATTGACAGGTGTCAACATGAATTTGTATGAAGCGGCTGCAATCGATGGAGCCAATCGCTGGCAGATGATAAGGAATATTACACTTCCGGCGCTATCGACAACGGTCGTGCTGCTGGGAGTTCTAAGCCTAGGCAACGTGCTCAATGCTGGTTTCGATCAGGTGTACAATCTGTATAATCCGCTTGTATACTCAACGGGCGATATTTTAGACACATGGGTTTATCGGCTTGGCTTGCAGAATCTTCAATTCTCACTGGCTACAACGGCAGGTTTGTTCAAGTCTATCATCAGCTTTGTGCTCATAGTCATCTCATACCGGCTGGCGTACAGATATGCCGATTATACGGTGTTCTAAAGGGGGAGTTGCAATGGTTAGAAATACCACGTTAGGTTCACGTACTTTTGAAATTGTCAATGTGATTCTCCTTGGCCTGCTCCTGCTTAGCTGCTTATACCCGCTATGGTATACCTTCTGTGTATCCATCTCTGATAAATCAGCTGCAAATGCAGGCTTGGTGACTCTCTATCCCATAGGTTTTTCATTATCTTCTTACAAAGAGATTATTAACGACAGACTTTTCGTGAATTCATTTTGGATTTCGATCCAACGAACCGTGCTAGGTACGGCATTCGCCATGCTGGTTACCGTTTTGATGGCTTATCCTTTGGCGAGACCTAAGAAAGATTTTGCTGCGCGAAATACGTTCATGTGGATCCTTGTTTTTTGCATGGTCTTTAATGGCGGTCTGATTCCATGGTATCTCACGATCCAACATTATGGTCTGATCAACTCCATCTGGGCGTTGGTGCTTGGCGGTGGTGTCCCGATCTTTAATGTAATTTTGATCATGAATT
Organism: Paenibacillus sp. J22FR5; assembly: GCF_059691975.1. Classification (NCBI taxonomy): domain Bacteria; kingdom Bacillati; phylum Bacillota; class Bacilli; order Caryophanales; family Paenibacillaceae; genus Paenibacillus; species Paenibacillus sp. J22FR5. Next base: position 99,512 of record NZ_JCAUAN010000013.1, read on the forward strand.
TTTTCCGGAATCTTCCTAAGGACCTCAGTGAAGCGGCAATTGTAGACGGTGCCGGCCCATGGGCAACCTTATTTCGGATCTATATTCCTTGTTCCATCCCTGTTCTAGCGGCAGTGGCGTTGTTTATCAGTGTCTATCACTGGAACGAGTTCTTTAATGGTCTGGTGCTGATGAACACTTCCGATAAATATCCGCTGCAAACCTATATCCAGCAGTTGGTTGTGAACATCCCGGTCGGCACAAACCTCACTCCTGAACAATATAAAAAGCTGTCTGAGTTATCCAACAGGACGCTCAATGCCGCCAAGGTCTTCATAGCCATGGTGCCGATGCTTATCGTTTATCCATTTTTGCAAAAATATTTCGTATCCGGAATAATGCTGGGAGCTGTGAAGGAATAACAGGAATGCAAATCCTGGTTTTGGAACTGATGAAGGGAGCCTAAAAGATACATACCTTACAGAGCTAGCAAATCTGAAATCATCAGCTGCGTTCACTCACATTGGGTGAACGTTTATTTTATTTTAGAAGGTGATGGAAAAATATAGTCCACCACCCAAGATCCCCTTATTTTTGGTTTAAATGTTGGGCAAGTATTAAAATGAATTCTGTTTGAGCTTCCAAGGGGGTGAAATGACCTATGCCAGGAATGATATGAAAAGAAGCATGCGGTAGCTCTTCATTTTTTAACTTTAGTCCAAGATGCGGATGTATATAAGAATCGTTCTCCCCGAAAATGATGGTTACCGGCATAGAAAGAAATTCAGCTAATCGTCCACGATAAATTTCAAGCTTTTCCATATCTCCTGAGCGGTAGAGCTCTAAAGTAATTTTATCCTTGATTGGATCTGCGAACAGCTCATAGAAATCATTTACGATTGCTTGAGATACATGGGGGACAGATTTCTTCATAAACCCTTCAAAAACGGGCTTGTTTTGAAGATAGGCAACCCATTGCTCTCCTCCGCCAAGAGAACGAATTATTAATGCGTCTTTATGCCAAATAAAATCAGGACTAAAAGTAGCATCTGAAATAACTAAACTTTGCACACGCCCAGGATTCATACAGGCCCACCTTGATCCTATAAGAACCCCCCAGTCATGTGTGACGAGATGAAAATGCTCAATGGCAATCTCGGCTGAAAAATCGCTAATAAATTCCATATAACGCTCCCACGTAGACGGCTCATCGAAGGCTTCACTTTGTCCAAAACCAGGAAGATCCGGAGCGATAGCTCTAAAACCGGCATTCTGGACGGCCAGGGCAGCTTCTGCCCATAGCAATGAGGATTCAGGGAATCCGTGCAAAAAAAGTACGGCTGGAGCATCCGGATTGCCGCAATCTAAATAGTAAGTCTCTTTTCCTTGAACTGGTATGGTTTTCTTTTGCATGATATACAAATCCTCTCTATATTTAATACCGACCGGTCTGTTTTAAAATAACATAACACTAGCTTTACAGCAAGATTTTTCTTCTAGCTGAAATGATGATGTTTAGGTATTCTTGATTGTTTTTCAGGAAGTAGTATAATATTTAAGACCAAATGGTACTTTTTTGAGGGGGAAGGTTTTATCATGCGCAAAGGCCAAATAACCAAAGAACATATCATTCGCGAATCGGCTGGTTTATTTAATACGAAGGGATATACAGGCGCTTCCTTATCTGAAATTATAGATCGTTGCGGTATACGCAAGGGTGGGATTTACAATCATTTTGAAAATAAAGATGAAATTGCTTTTGCGGCCTTTGATTATTCTTTTTCTCAAATTCTAACTCTTCTTTCCAAAGCACTAGGGAATGCATCCAACTCTAAAGAGAAACTGTTGGCTATATGTGAGGTTTATATCGATATCATTGAAAGTGATACGTTGGAGGGAGGATGTCCAATATTAAATACAGCGATTGAAAGCGACGATGGACACCCTCTTCTCAAAGAACGGGCTCAACAAGCGATGACAATTTTAATCGAAAAGTTAACCATGCTTATAGTCGAAGGCATTAAGAATAAAGAATTTAAAAATGATATAGATCCTGAAGAAGTGTGCAGCTATATCATTGCTGTGGTTGAAGGAGGCGTTATGCTAAGTAAATTATTTGATGATAGCAAGTATATTCGTCATTGCGCGAGTAATGTAGTTCAATATATCGATAATAGGATGCTGATCAAATAAACACTTCATTAGGTGTTTGTGGGTTAAGATAGCATTCCAATTAATATAAAACATAAAGGTGATAGAGATATGACGGAATTCTGGGAATCAAGTTTTATAGAAAAACAAACGATGTGGGGATTTGAACCTACAGACTCCGCAATCGTGACTAAGGACTTTTTCCTTGAAAAGAATGTTAAGGACATACTTATACCAGGTATTGGATATGGCAGAAATGCAAAGGTTTTTATTGACAATGGAATAAAAGTAACAGGTATTGAGATTTCAAAAACAGCGATTGATTTGGCGAGGCAAAACGGGCTTGATATTAGTATTTTTCAGGGTTCAGTAACTGTTATGCCTTTTGATAACAAACGCTATGACGGTATATTTTGCTATGCACTTATTCACTTATTGAATAATCGTGAGAGAGATAAGTTTATTAAAGATTGCTATAATCAGTTAAAGCCAAATGGATATATGATTTTTACGACTGTTTCAAAAAAAGCCCCAATGTTTGGAAAGGGCAAACAATTGGATAAAGACTATTTTGAGATAATGGAAGGCGTAAAAATGTTTTTTTATGATTCTGACTCCATAATACAAGAATTTGAAAAATATGGACTGGTCGAGTTTTCAGAAATTGACGAGCCAAGTAAGAACATGAAAAATAAACCTCCAGTAAAATTTATAATTATAAAATGTAAGAAAGAACTATAAATACACAGTAATAGTATCAAAATTTTCAGTTAGCGATAATTGCATTGGAGGGCGCTTTATTTTGTTCATTCAAGTAACAGGCAACATTCCTATTATGTAGAAATACGAGGTTTGAAAAATAAAAAGACTCCTTGGTATGATGTTTATGGTTCAAAAGCCACTGAACTGCTGGGGACGGAAGTCGCACCGCGAGTTCGGGAAGAGTTCGCAACAACTTGATGTCAGATGATAGCCCAACAATCTAGTTTTTGGATTGTTGGGCTTTTTTTTTATGCGTTACAAGTAATTGAAAACAATCGTTTCCTTTGAGAATAACTTTGTCTAAAATTGGGAAACTTTTAGTTTAGAGGTGCTATACAGTGGACAATCAACGTTCAGAACTACCGAAAAAAATAAAAGAGGGGCTCGCAAGTCCGCCCGATCTTATGATAAAATCCTTCGCCGTTGGGGAAAGGTCGGAACTCTCTTGCCTTTATTTAACGACATTAATAAATAAGGAACTCATTGAAGAACTTGTGTTTTGCAATATTTTATCGTCACAACAACCGATTCCTGAAAACCAAGATTCCGCTCAATGGTTATTAACAGCATTCGGCCAATTGGAAGTAAAGCCAGTGCAAGGGTTGCACGCCTGTATTCAAGAACTGTTAGATGGGCAATGTATAGTCCTTCCGACAGTAGGGGAAGGCGTGTCTATTAATGCTCGCAAACAGGAGCAGCGCAACATTACAGAGCCCGAAATGGAGTCCGTGGTCAGGGGGCCGAGAGAAGGCTTCGTGGAAGACTGGTCACGAAATGTATCGCTGATTCGGAAGCGACTGAAGAATGACAAATTGGTCATTGAAAAAATGCTAATCGGTACGGAAAGCAATACGACGGTATGCTTATTGTTCATGCGTGGAATCGCACCTCAGGAAGTCATAGATGAATTCAGGAAAAGGTTGAAAGCGATTCGAACAGACAGCATTCTAGAGAGTTCCTATATTGAGGAGTTTATCCAGGACAAAGCCTTGACTCCGTTCCCGCAATTCATTGCCTCCGAGAGGCCGGATGCGATCGCAGCGAAATTATTAGAGGGACAAGCGGCTGTCATAACGGACGGTACTCCCATAGTATTAGCGGGGCCGATTACGTTCTTTCAATTATTCACCGCGCCCGAGGATTATTATCAGCGGGCCGACATCGCCACCTTATTACGGTGGTTACGCATGTGTGCGTTTATTATCTCGATCTTTACGCCTTCCTTGTATATTTCCGTGGCGAGTTATCATCAGGATCTGCTTCCAGGAGTGATGCTTACCAACTTGGCCGCGCAACGGGAAGGGGTCCCTTTCCCGGGAGCGATCGAAGCATTTCTCATGTTATTCGTATTTGAAGTGATTCGTGAAGCAGGGCTGCGCATGCCTCGGATCGCCGGTCAAGCAATTTCCATTGTAGGGGCCCTGGTGCTTGGTCAAGCTGCTGTAGAAGCAGGAATCGTATCGGCTGCGATGATTATCGTTGTTTCGATAACGGCTATCGCAAATTTTGTTGCTCCGACGTATGGGTTTGGAATCGCCCAACGAATAATCCAATTTATTTTTATGATTTTGGCAAGTTTTTTGGGTTTTTTCGGGCTTATGTGCGGCGTCTTTTTTCTCTTGATTCATATCGTCTCTCTTCAGTCTTTTGGTGTTCCTTTCTTTGCGCCGCTGGCGCCTGTTCGAAAATCCGATTGGAGAGACTCGCTAATTCGTGTTTCTAGACCTTTAATGCAAAAGAATAAAGAATCGACAAAAATTGAGTCGGAGAAGTCATGATAAAACGATTATTGCTGATATTTAGCGTGCTAGTAATCTGTCCCGGATGCTGGGATATGAAAGAAATCAACCATTTGGCACTCGTAGATATGGTAGGGATAGATCGCGATGATCGTGGAGACTTCATTGCTTACTTTCAAGTTTTGAATCCGACTTCGCTTGAGGCTCGAAATAGCGGTCCGGCTAAAGCGGCGGTATATACGTTTAAATTCGCCGCTTCCAACCCGATGCAAATAACGGAAAAAGCCAGTGAAATGATGTCCAGAAAATTATACACATCACATTTGCAGTGTTACATCATCACGGAGAGAGAAGCAAGATACGGATTAATGACACTGTCTAACTTCTTGGATAATTTTCCGGATCGTCGAACGAATGTTTATTTCGCCCTTACGGACGAACCGTTATCGAAGGTCACGGAATCGTTCACACTACTTGACCGTATACCGGGAAGGAACATCCGAAGGATGCTCGATTTCCAAGCAAAAAGTTGGAGTATGAGTGTGTATCCAATCAGAATGAAGGATATTATTTCCGGCATTCCGTTTAGCCGGCCGACCATTATTCCTATCGTTCATTATTTTGGGAAACAACCGGCTTCAACATCGGAGCGATTAGAAAATATCAATGCTACCAAGGATGTTTTCAATATCACGGGAGGAGCCGTCTTTCTTCATGCGAAAATGGTCGGAAAGATAGATAACGATAGAAAAAAATTGTTTTATGTCTTAAACGGGTTTTCACATAGGAGCAATGAAGTTATCACCATACATGGAGAGAGCGTTAATTTGGAAGTGAACAACATCCGAATTGACCGGAAGTGGAAGTCCGGCAACGTTTTGCATATTCGCATCCATACGGAGTTAGGAATCACATACAATGAACAGAAACAAAGATTAACATTAGAGAATATTGACGAAATGACGAAATCTTTCAATGCTTATTATAAAGAAAAGAGCAATAAGTTTGTACGGTTCGCCCGGGATCATCATTGGGATTTGCTTGGGATTGGTGATACGAAACAAGGCTATGGCAAGTGGGAAGATATTACCGTGGACTTTGAAGTTCAATCGAAAGTAACGACTAATGGTAACATGATTACACCATATGAGTAGGGGATTTCCATTGGAGAAAACATCGATAAGTACGATTCAAATGTTTTTTATTACAACTTGCTACGTGGTGGGAACAACCTTTCTCTTACTGCCAACCGCAACGATCATGGATGCGAAGCAGTATGGGTGGGTGGTTGAATTATGGAGTACAGGCTTCGGGGTAGCGATCGGGGCAATATGGATTTACCTATCCAGCCAGCATCCGGGCCTCTCGCTTATAGAAATCTCCAATAAAGTCTTGGGGAAGTATGTTGGCGGATTCATTTCGTTTTGTTATATCGTATTATTTCTCCAAATAACTTCATGGGTTACCCGTAATATGAGCGACTTCATGCACGTCACGCTAATGCCGAGAACGCCTCAAACGGTTTTTCACATCATGGCTCTAGTCGTCTGCGCATATGCTGTCGTAAAAGGGATCCGCTCGATTGCGCTGGTCAGCATTATTGTAGTGCCGTTCATTTCCATCACATTTTGGGTTCCGTTTACCATTATGTTACAGGAATGGGATTGGAGAAACTTCTCGATACCATTCGATTTTGAGTTTTGGCCAACGGTAGCGAAAACAAAATATGCACTTGGATTTCCTTTTATGGAGACAATTTCCTTTATGATGATTTTTCCACTGATCCGCCAGAAGCTCAAGACCGCCTTTTTGGGTGGAACTGCATTTGCGGGCATTCAAATCGCCATTTCCGTATTTTTTGTGATTGGAATATTAGGGGTCTATCGATCGTCCCATCTTCTTTACCCTGAGTATGTTATCTTTCGGGAAATGGAGTTTTCCAGTTTTATGGAGCACTTCGATTCGATTCTTTCCGTGAACGTTATCTTAGTCGTCTTCGTAAAACTTAGCCTCATTTATTATTGTACCGTTACAGCTATCTGTCAGTTATTTTCCGTTCAAAATCGAGCATTGGTTGCATATCCTCTGGCGTGGGTGATTTCCGGTTATGCTGCACTATTCTCAAACATTTCCGAAAACGCGACATGGGTTCATAATTATTTGTTTATTTATTATGTCCCGTTCGGAATCGGCTTTCCGTTGCTGTTGATTGCGGTCTCCTGGTTTCGCAAACAGGGAAGAGGAGAGAAGCGTATCGCATGATCAGACTTCTTGGGATATTTGCCGTTTTTATCGTGGGGGGAGTCATGATCATGAGAAGAATAGAATCCCCACGACATGAAAAGCGGACCTTTGTTGTGATCACTTGTATCGGTCTCGCTCTATGGGTCAGCCTTCTACTCCATCGACCATTTGATTTGAACAAGGCCATAGGATGGATGATCAATCGCTTTTTCAATATACGTACACATTAGCCAAATTCGAACATTGTTGGTTAATCAGCGCACGCACGTTCTCCAGCGCTGAATACTCGGGCAGCGGCACAAAAGCGGCAGATACGAAACGGAAGCGCCGAAATCTTTTTAAGGGGAGGACTTACTTGCTTGTGCACCAAGGAGACGTCGCGACAACAGTAAGGCAAAAGCCAGAAAAGCTAATACGATAAAACCATACAACAGGAAATAGCCACCCATATGGTAGAATAGACTGCCAACGATCGGGCTACAAGCCATTCCCATATAGCGAAAAAAGTTATAAGCACCGACGGCGGTCGCGCGGTTTTTCATGAAAGCGCCCGTCAGCAGCGTCGTCTGCACGGGGAGCGAGAGCCCAAGGAATAACCCGAAGCAGATAATACCGGCCAGCAACCAAGCTATTGAAATCGAGTAGAAGATTAGGAAAAACAACACCGAAGACACATTTAGAAAAGTAGTCAGAACGATGACCTTTTTTCCGTCTATCCGTGCTTGGATTTTGCCTCCGAAGAAACTGCCTAGCACAATGCAGAGGGACATCGGCAGGAATACCAGTCCCTTTTGCTCAGCCGACAAGCCGTAACGTTCGCTTAAAATGTTCGGCAGAAACACAAGAAAACTATAAAAGACGTAATATTGTATAAACCCGAGAAAAATGACCGACGACCCGATCCGATTCTGTAGTATCGGCACGAAGTCCCGCAATTGAAAGCGGGCAGGCTTATCGTTATCGGGCTTGGTTTCCTGCAGGAAGGTGTAGTTGCAGATAAGCACAAGCAGACCTGTAGCCGCAAGCGCGAGGAACACAGAGTGAAAATTAAACAAACCGCTAAGGAAGCCGCCGATGATCGGTCCGAGTACAGGGCCCAGTGACACCATCATCTGGAATGTCCCCATCGCCTGGCCGCGTTCTTTCCCATCGAACAAATCACTAATAACCGTGACGGCCACTACGGAGCCAGCGGCGATTCCGATCGCCTGCAGCGCCCGGAAGACGAGCAACAGCTCTATACTTTTAGATAAAAAGCAACCAAGTGACGCGATAACATACAGCGATATGCCGAACAGGATGACTTTTCGTCGCCCTTTCGAGTCGGTAAGCGGACCATAGATGATCTGCATGATGGCAAGAAAAAAGGTAAATACGGAAATCGTCAGGTTGACGACAAACGAAGTTGTGTGGAATTGACTAGCAACCTCGGGTAACACCGGCGTGTAGATGGTTTGCGTGAACGGCCCAAGAAATGCGGCAAACGCCACAATATAAACAACGAATTTACGATTCATGATGTGTAATCCTTTCTATGAAGTCTGTCCTATTTACTATTCAATAGTATCCCTAGACCAACTGAAATCATTAACCACCTGCTGCGAACACTCATTTTTGGTCCTCCCAAATCGCATTATTGTCATCGTACTTGAAATCGATTATTTATTCCAACGCATTTCATGTTATAATCTCATTGACTTGAGGGAATGAATGGACAGTGCGAAATGGAACTTCTTCAACTGCAATATTTTCTCGCGGTAGCTCGTTTGGAACATATGACCGAAGCTGTACGAATTCTGCACGTTACGCAATCGTCACTAAACAAAACGATTCAACGCTTGGAGGAGGATCTAGGGGTCCCTCTATTCGATCGAATAGGTAGGAAGCTGCGATTGAATGAGTTCGGAAGCAGATTCCTTCGCCGTGCAGAAACAAATGCTGACCACGCAGGAAATGGTTACGCTTCTTGATAGAGGAGAGGTTGATTTTTGCTTGTCCTCACCTCCTATAGAAGGGGATGACATCGAATGTCAAGTCGTGTTTATCGACCCAATCCTTGTAGCTGTTCCAAAGGGGCATCGGCTAGCAGATCGAAGCAGCGTATCCTTGACAGAGCTAAGGGATGAATGGTTTGTCGGTGTAAAGATAGGGCTAATACGGGAGATAGCTTTATTATGGCACAGGAGTCGATATTTTTCGCGGGCTGCTCTGGAATTCCGTGAGGTAGTTGTAGAATATTTTGTGGCGATATCCAAAGGAAACCGTTAGCTTCGCCATTTCAAATTCGTGATGCACCATCCACGATTTAGCTAAAATCATTCAGTATCACCAAGGATAAGGAAGAGAAAGGGCACCAACATCATTATGAAACGAACTTACATGCGCGTGGGCAGCATTGTAGTAGCCGTAATTGCTGTCGCTAGTCTAATTATAGGAATTAAAGCATTGTTAACGATTCAGAACACAAATCGCATTACGAATGTTGAACTGGTCGGGGCGCAAACGATTTACGGAGAACCTGGCTCCCAAATGATCGTTCGGATGGGAAAAACACTGGCCGTGGCAACGGATAAAGAAGGCATTCCAGATCTGACCGCAGGTTTGGATCTTCAGCCGGGAACATCGATTCCAGATAATCATTTGCTGTTTTTTCCAAAAACGACCCGAGGGCTCCAAGCCGATCTCCACACAGATAACGAGATTTGGATCACGGTTCGCGGCGGGTATACAGTTTATGATGAGAGCGGAAAGAAAATAAAACCGATTATTGAATGATTCGTAGAACAAAGCTCTTTCCTCTGTAGAGGGAGGGGCTTTGTTTAAATGCAAGCCTCATTTACTCAACCTAGGTACTAGTCAAATGCCTAATTATACTTTATATGTTTCAGTGAAAATAAAGTATTAGATTGACGATGCGTCATTAAGGTAACGGGGGAAGAATGGAAGTAGGAGTAGAACGCTTTGTTATGGAAAAAGAACACAAGTGATTTTTTAATATTGGTAGAGGGGTGATTCGCCTTGAGAACTATCCAAAAGGCAAAGTATTGAAGATGAAAACCAGGAGGTATGGCAGTTATTTCCCCATATCCTTAATGCTGAAAAAGTATGGATAACTATTTGCTTGTCGAGTGACAAGAATTTGTTCCGACTGCCGAATGAGGCCAAGAATATATACTGATTACCGAGACAGAACTGTTTAGAATCTTTACTCATGTCTTGTGACAAGAACATTATCTAATTCCGACGGATTGCAGGAAAGTGAAGACCTTAACGATTAAGCTATTCCAGCTAATAGCTTGTCAATATTTAATTATTAATGTCGGATTCATGAGGTGGTATACTTAAAAAATTGCATAGGAAAGAACCGTTCCATAAAGCACGGCAAGATATTCCATATTTTTTCATTTCTTGTTACTTACTCTAAACGGAATGCTTCCTTAGTAGTTTAGATGGCAAAAATCCAGTGGATGAGTTTATTCACACAAGCAATTACCGCTACTATGAACAGCTTTCCTTCGGCACGTTTCTTATCATAATAAGCTCTTAATTTTATTTCTTCATGCTCTGTGGTGCAGTGCGAGAAATGCATGGATGGCTGCCGGGAAACTTTACTTCAACAATTAATAAGTCTGATTCTAATCAGTGCTGAAATAAGGAGAGTTAAGAATATTGTGACATCCCTATACTGCTTATGTCTTTTCATATGCTGTCGAAATCAGACAGGCAAAATAATTCGGGATATCATGGTATTAAAAGACGATGCTTTTGGACTAGAGGGTATGATGATTTTCCATGATCAAGGGCATTTCTTGCTTATGTTCGACAAATTCTTTGAATGCGCTTATAATTTATAATGTGTCTATCTCCCTATATATTTATCCAATGATTAGGAATATAATAGGTTTACAGTAAATAGAAGTCTACCCAAGATAATGGCAAAACCGTTTAAAGGCGGCGACGCAAAGCTACAGGGGCTAAGGGAAACTATGCCAGCCAGCTATCAAAAGGGTAGGCTTTTTCTGTCCAAAAAACATCTTTGGGTCCTATTATTACCCTTTCACATTACACTTTGTAGACTCTTTTTGTTAGATACTAGGCCACCCGGATCTCCCTTTCGACAGGAAGGAGGAGGGTAAAGGTGAAACCAGATGAAATGATAAAGTTGATTCTACAATTTGGGAGTTTCCTGCTGGCATTGTTAACCTTCATCGCTGTAGTCTTAATAAGAATACATTAATACCTTAAGAGACCTACCTTTCGCCGCTAAACGATCAGGTAGGCATTTATGAACCATTAGCCCAGGAGGTCCCAAAAGCCAAAGTATCTAAAAAAACAGGAGTGTTGGTAGCACTCTTGTTTTTTTATCAAAATTACAACTAGAAAAAATGTTCTCCCCGAATAATAGCATAGAGACAGCAGTCCGATCAACAGTAAATTCAGAATTTTTAAAATATTGAATGTATCATAATTATGGCTTCAATTTATAATTTAATCATATATAGGAGGTAATTAAAATGGAGCGAAAATTACATGTAATTCCCTTTCAAGTGCTGGAACAGGCTGAAAAGGTCAATGAAATTCCTAAAGGTGTTGAAATGATTCAGGCCCCAAAAATTTGGCATCAAACAAAAGGGAAGGGCATAACGGTTGCTATATTGGATACTGGCTGTGATATTACTCACCCTGACTTAAAAGAACGGATTGTCGGAGGAAGAAATTTCACGAACGATGATGGAGGAAAAAGGGATGTATACAAGGATTACAATGGCCATGGTACCCATGTTGCAGGGACGATCGCGGCAACGCAAAATAACAATGGTGTTGTAGGTGTTGCCCCTGAAGCAAATCTGCTCATTATCAAGGTTCTTGATAAAAATGGTTCTGGTCAATACGAATGGATTATTGATGGGATTAACTATGCAATTGAACAAAAAGCGGATATTATTTCTATGTCACTTGGCGGTCCAGTAAATCTTCCTGAACTTCATGAGGCAATTCAAAAAGCCGTTATACACAACATCCTTGTCATTTGTGCAGCAGGAAATGAAGGGGATGGCGTTGATTCAACAGATGAGTTTGATTATCCAGGTTGTTATAATGAAGTGATAAGCGTAGGTGCAATTGACTTGGAGAGACACTCATCCAATTTCTCAAATTCAAACAATGAAGTAGACTTAGTAGGTCCGGGCGAGAAAATATTATCAACTTACTTAAATGGCAAATATGCTACATTGAGTGGAACCTCCATGGCTACTCCACATGTTACCGGAGCAATGGCTCTGATCAAAGTTCTTGTCAATACAAGCTTCGAACGAAATCTCACAGAACGTGAGCTTTATGCCCAATTAATAAAAAGAACGGTACCCTTAGGGAATTCTCCAAAACTTGAAGGTAATGGACTTGTCTATTTAGATATTATGGACAAATTGTCTGGAATATTCAATCAACAATTTGTCGCTAAATTGCTGAGCTTATGATGGATAGTCTAGAAATACTGACACAAGAAAAAGAGAAAAGTAAAGGCAGCCAAAAACTTGGATTAAAGAATTTGTTCGCTAAAGGATAACAAGAGTTAAATAATGTTATGTTGAGAGGATGACATTTCTAACGAAAATAAATCTGCAAAAAAATAAAGAACCGTCTTCCAAACAATTAATTGGAAGGCGGTTCTTCTATTGCATGAACTCAAAAGAGTATCGTCCAGCCTGGTTTTACTTGATGCTTTGTATATGAGACTCCGGCGACTTTTAGCCCGCTAGGGTCGAGTAGAGTAATAATATCACCCTTGTCTCGGAAGAATGCAGGTTCAGTTACTGGGATGGACATAAACTGTCCGGGTTCGATGATGTCATGAATCTTGTACTTTTGCTTAGCTTTGTTTGCAATTACCCACCCTGTCAAGTCTACGGCCCGATTGGAAGCATTCAGCAGTATGACTGTTTCGTAACTGCCGTCTTCAGTCAGCACGACGACCCCTGCGATTCGAATGCTGCCGCCTTCCACCTGAACCGGCGTTATGTCAGTATTAGGTACTGGTTCCTCCGCAGGGCCAGTGATTACGTGTCCCGAATTATCGTCGGTGTGCCATGACTGGGACTGAAAAGCGAGGAATACGGCGATCCACCTGTCCTCCGAGGGGAAGTGAATCAGCAGCCCCCCGTCCTGGTAGACACCGTCGTCTTTCGTAAATGTGCCACTGTTACCTTGATTCATATGAATATCGTGAATGCCGTTGCCGATTTCGAATCCAAAAATTTTGTCCGTCTTGCCGTGTTCAGGACCCCATCTTTCACCGAATGCGTACATAACGGCATCTTCTGTTTCCATCGCGCGTCTGATGTAGAAGTCAAGCTTCTCGTTCAGATCGTTGTCTCTTCCCGGTATATTGAAGGCAAGCGGTAGCATGTTACGGCGATCGAATAGATTGCTACGAATATAATCGAGTGCATGTCCGTCAGGCTTGCTTATCAGCGGCGAAAAACCAAATGGCATAGCAGGCAACTCTGCCGTCGTGACATGCTGAAAATGTTCATTCGTACAGTATAACAACTCGGATGGGCTAAGTTGCGACTTGACATTGATCGCTATGCGGAAGTGTTCGTTATTTGCGATAGCGTGCACGTGGTAATGCGGGTTCTCGTTTGTTCCGAGACGCCGGTCGTGTGCTTTGCATTTGAGTAATCCGTAGGGATGGATGGGCATAATGTTCCTCCTTCAATCCGGACTCGAAAAAGTCCGTTGTTCACTCAATTAACCTTTCCACATAAGGGGAATAATTCCTCTTTCTATTCGTTGTAACTTTTTGTAAACCATGATTCATATAAAAAAAACACGATATCGGATGTCAGATTCAATCAAACAGGCGGCCATTACAGAGTATTGGCTCCAGACAATTAGCTTTAAGGTATTTTTAGTAGAATGGCATAAGCGTCAAGAGTTGAATTAGAGATAGCCTGGCTGCTGAGAGGGCAGTCTGAATATCCTTATTCCTGTTATTCCGAACGGGCAGCATTCCTATTATGAAGAAATATGAGGTTTGTAGAACAAAAAGACTCCTTAGTATTATGTTTATGGGTCCTAGATGCTGGCCAGCGAACGGATCCAAAAACAACATCGACAGTCAATAAGTCGTTTAAACGCTATTATGAAGTCGGTAGAGTGTTAGTCGCTCACAACACGGGACGATATGATGAAGGTGTGAATCAATGATTCTTATTGGGGGGATACGATGAAAGCGCCGCCAACTAATCATACCCTTAAGTACGATTTATTTTATGCGTAAAATGTCGAAGGAAAATAATTATTTATTTTGATTATCCAACTAGCTCAGGATAGGTAATCGTCTTAGATGAAAGGCAACAATGGACTAGCCTGTTGAATAACTCGCTCTTGACCTCACGGCGATTGAATCGATAACAAAACTCATCAAGATACGCTTGAAGGTGCTTTGCCGTGGTAAGTTACCACCAATAAAAGCTTTCGCATTTGAGATGATCGTGTGGAGCAACTTTAGATGATCTGGATTTTCTTTCAGGTCGTACTTTCTAGCTTCATGGTGGAAGCCATTTTGGCCAAAGCTTGGTAAGAACGATATCTATCGCTGGCAAATGTTGATCCAGCTTCAATGTACGTAGTTGCAAAGTCAGTGAGCGTCGTTGCTTTGACGTCAGGAATAACCTTCATCTTTAGGTATTTCGGGCAACCCTTCTTGTCTAGTGATAATGCTACAAGCACGGTAGTTAGTTCGGTGCCGCGCCCGCGTTTCGGCGATCACGGTTGTTTGGTGTTGGCAACCCGTACACTCGTAAAGAGGTAAATTACGAGTCTTAATTTCGTAAGCCTTCTGGTGCTGGCATTTCGGGCATCGATATCCGTCAGGCCACTTCATCTTGAACAAATGCTGATGGCAAGATTCCTCAGTCTGAAACTTCTTTCGCATTCAAAGTCTTTCCTGAGCTAACTGGATAATCAAATTATTTATTATAAGGCGGATACATAACGAGGAGGTTGGAGATGTCATTTTCGGAAAATTCAAGAATAGGTGATTTATTAAAAAGTGAAGCTGCTAAGGCTGTTTTGGAAAAACATTTTCCAGGTTTTACTGCAACGCCAAATTTAGAATTAGCTCATGGATTTACACTTAAGGTGATGTCAGGTTATCCACAGTCAAATATTTCACCTGACCAACTAAAAGCTTGTGTGGAGGAACTGGGGAAAATAGAAGAACCAGGAAAAGAGACGATAACAGTAAAAAGTTTTCAAAATTACAATAGGAAAGGTTTTAAAAATGCTTTGAGATGGGGAATTATCGGTCCCGGAAAAATTGCAAAAAAATTGGCCGAAGCGATAGAGGGGACTGAGGGCTCCGAGCTTTATGCTGTTGCATCAAGTTCATTGGATAGGGCAAGAGCCTTTTCAGAGAATTTTCATGTTCAAAAAGTATATGGTTCCTATGAGGAGTTGGTCGAGGACCCTTCTGTGGATGTCGTTTATATAGCTAATCTCAAAACACAGCACTTTGAATCAGCAAAGCTTGCACTAAATAAAGAAAAAGCAGTGTTATTAGAAAAGCCAATGACAATAAATGCAGAACAGGCTGAAGAATTAATTACCATTGCGCGTAACAAGAATGTTTTTCTGATGGAAGCAATGTGGATGAGATTTAACCCAAATATAAACAAGCTGAAGGAATTGATAAATGAAGGCAGTATAGGTCAGGTGAAAAAAATAGAAGCTGACTTCTCATTTGAGTGTGAACCGGATTCAGCACTTAGATTGCCAGAGTTCGGAGGGGGTGCACTTCTGGATCTTGGAATTTATCCGATATCCTTTGCGAATTGGATTATGGGAAGATTCCCCGACTCCATCACATCAAAATGTAGGTTGACATCAACAGGCGTAGATGGTGTGGATACAGTTACCTTCCAATGGAGAACTGGAGAGCGGGCTGATTTGAGCTTTGGAATTGATAGTCTTGGAACCATGAGCGCTAAAGTTACAGGGACTGATGGCTATATTGAAATATATCCGCTTTTTCATAGTGCACAAGTGATTTGCCTTAATAATTCTCAGGGTGTGAAGGAAATTTCCATCCCCTTCAGGATTAATGGATATGAATATGAGGTAGAAGAAGTAATGCGCTGCCTTGATATGGGCTTGAAGGAAAGTCCTATCATGCAGCTTAATGAAACACTTGAAACCATGAAGCTTATGGATGGACTGCGGTCGCAATGGGGAGTAGTTTTTCCATGTAAATAATACTTGAAAAAGCGAATCAAGGATTGAGTACTTCGGAAATTATTTTCGGTATGCGGTTTCGGAATTGGGCCATTTAAATCCTTATATTTGTACGATTAATGACTGGTCATTATTGGACAATTTTGAATGGCAATTGGGTAATGCCCAAACCTTTGGTCTAATAACAGTTGATCAATCCACTCAAACGAGATATCCAAAGGATAGCCTATCATTATTAGATAATATTAGAAAGGCACGGAATAAATAATGAAAGTCTTGGACAAAGTGGTTGTAGTTACAGGAGCTGGAGGTGGTATAGGACGTGAATTAGTCCTTAATCTCCTTTCAAAAGGTGCAAGTATTGCTGCTGTTGACATTAACAGAGATGCACTGGAAGAAACGATGAATCGAGCTGGTGAAAAAAAGATAAACTATCCACATACATCGTAAATCTAACAGAAAGAGAGGCTGTTGAGGCACTTCCAGAGCAAATAATTGCTCATCATGGGGCAGTAGATGGAATCAGTAAATAATGCTGGGATTATTCAACCGTTTGTGCATGTCAATAACCTTGACTTTGATAAAATCAAACTCGTGATGGATATCAATTATTACGGCACGCTGAACTTAAAGATACCAATGTTAAAGTAACCGTTGTTTTCCCAGGTGGTGTTGGTACAGATATTATGAAAAATTCTGGGGTAGAAGGGTTTACCAATACGAATGCAAGCGAACAAGATATTTCCAAATTGTTAACGCCTAAGGAAGCGGCCGAAATCATTGTTCATGGAATAGAAACAGATCAATACAGAGTGTTAGCAGGTAAAGACTCTAAGATCATGGATAAACTGTATTGTTTGAGTCCTAAACGAGCAGCAGACCTGATTGCTAAAAATATGAAAACTCTAATTGAAGTAAAGTAATTCACTCATTCTTTATAACGGGGCTATGATGACATAGTCTAAATTATTTCATCACGGATTTGGTGAAACTTTCGCCCTTCGAGGAGGAAGGTGCGGATTATGAAGCGCAAATATCTTTGCAACGGATTTGTGTCATTAGACACGAAGCGCGCTTTTTTGTCCAATGACACAAATGTGCCTAGATAATTTTAAATGTAAATGCCTGAGGAATCAGGCTTTTATATTTTTATGTGGGAGGATTTGTGTCATCAAAAAATGCACAAATGTCCCAACATTGTAGTCTTGCGACACAAATCCACCTACTTTATAGGAGTTCGATTTTCATGTTCGTATCATACACGAAATTCTCCGATTGCTAACAAGTTAAACTTAACCGCTCAGCTAACGTGCAGAATGTGCAATGTGTCACATATTAATTCCCAAATATGCTATTATTAGCAAAAAATAGTGGAGGACTCTATCTTGAAAAAATAATTTGGCATCTTAATAGGCTCTATCGTAACTCTATCTACAACAGCCCTAGCTGATACTGGACTTGAAAAGATTGAGGGCTATTTGAACAAAAGTATTTCCTTTAAAATTGACTCACCGATTACTTACAACGGAACGACTTATGTTTCCTTATGTGAATTAGGAAGTAAAGTGGGCAGATCTGTAGCTTGGGATGAACAAGAACGAACAATCATTATAGGTAGTGTAGACGGAATATTTGGTGGGACTAGCGAGCTCGAAGGCATCGTCTTTATAAGTATTACTGAGGCAAACAAACGGCTTCAAAATAAGGGGTTGGGACTTAAATCACTAGGACATTCTAAATTTGCCCTAATAAAATATAATTCCTCTGCTCATGACCCAAATGATTCCGTAGTACTGCGGGATGATATATATAGCGATAACTCGGAGTCTATTAGATATTCTACTTATGCAGAGAAGATTTGGATTCCATATGTTTTACATTCCAAATAAAAGAGTTTGATGAGTGCTACTTCTCTGGGATTAATAATGATGTACACTGGCCGCCTAGCGTTTGTGAAAGACCTATCAAGTATTATTGATAAACACTATCTTTGCGACAAAACTAACGAAAAAACGATTGTGGAGAAGCTTGCATTGCACGGCAGCTCCTCTTTTTTCATTCGGTTAACGGGCAGGTTAACGAGATGCGGGTGTAGAAGATATAAGTCATTTCACTAGCAAATAATTTCGATAAACAAGCTCAAGGAGGATATCTCTAACCATGAAATATTTTACAGATTTTAATCTCTCCCACTTTTGGGAGGATAGTGAATATGCATTGAAAGAATATGTTGAAGATTATCCTTCAGATGAACTTATGAAATCAATCGAAAGAGAATTGGATTACAAATTACCGGCTTCTTATGTAAGTCTAATGATATTACAGAATGGTGGAATACCGAAATACACTTGTTTTCCCACTAATAGTCCTACATCGTGGGCGGAAGACCATATCGCAATTACAGGTATTATGGGTATTGGACGTAACAAGAATTATTCGTTATGCGGAGATCTTGGGAGTCAATTTATGATTGACGAATGGCAATATCCAGCCATTGGAATTGTAATTTGTGATTGTCCATCTGCCGGTCACGATGTAATAATGCTTGATTATCGAAAGTGTGGTAAAAACGGAGAGCCAGAAGTGGTACACGTAGATCAAGAATTTGATTATCATATTACATTTCTAGCGAAAGATTTTGAGACTTTTATTATTGGACTAGTAGATGATTCTTCATTCAACTAACGGTGAACGTTTGCTCAATAAATACTTTCCATTTAAGGCTGCCGGTGATCGGTAGCCTTTTCTTGATGGACGACCGATTTTTTTGGGGGGAACGCAGTTCAGGCATGAAATGTAATTCCAACATTAAGGTGCTCCTCCTGCAACTAGTGAATCATAGGGATTGGCGATTTGCCGCTTCGAAACTTTCTGCTGCCGTTTAACGTCTAATGTTTTATCTGGGAAAATGTGGGAGTGGAGGGTGATCGGTGTGAAGGGTATGAGGAAAAAGAAGTTTATTCTACAGGTGGCCATAGCTGCCTTGCTTGGGGTGCCGGCATTTCTGCAAGGAACTTTGAACGCGGAAGCATCCGGTAAAACCGTGTCCGTTCGGCTTCCAGACTTTCCCGTTACGGTGGACGGCAGGCCGATCGACAGCACAACGCTTGAATACCCACTGATTACATACAAAGACATCACCTACTTTCCGATGACATGGAACGTTGGACAGGGGATGGGCCTGCGGATTAATTGGTCGGAGGAGCAGGGCTTACGCATCGAAGAGAACTGGGACATCAAGACCGATCTGAAGATGGATACGGGCGGTAGCTATAAAAAGGGACGGACGTACGCGGCACGTATCGTGGATTTTCCCGTGACGGTTTCAGGCGAGCGCATCGATAACGCCTCCGAGCCATACCCGCTGCTTGAGATGGGAGATATCACCTATTTTCCGATGACGTGGCATTTCGCACATGACAAGTTCCTGTGGGATACAAGCTGGAGCGACGATAAGGGCTTCTCAATCCGGACGATGCCGAAGCCTTATTTTGCATGGGATGCGGTGTACGACGATGAGTATTTCCTCTATGTGCCTTCGAACGAGGGGGGTGGAATGTTCCGTATCAGCAAGGACTTGCAAGGGATGCCCTTTTACATGAACAAGGAGCAGGCTGCGGACATTTGGACGGCTCGCGAACGGCGCTCCAAGCTCACGACGCCTGAGGCGGCTGAGCTTAACGTGAAAGACGACAAGCTCTGGTACCAAGGAGCCGAACTGCTGGGACTGCAGCCTATTTACGATAAAAACAAGGCATATTACGATCAAAACAAGCTACCCATCGGCGTTATTCATTCGATTCGAACGTACGGCAACGCTGTGCAACTTGACGAGCATACGACGCTTCTATCGGCAACGGTTTATTATTTGGCGGGCACCGTGCCTGCGCCTTATACGCCGCATGAAATGCACACGTATATCGTACGCGATGGCAAAGCCTCCGAGATAAGCGGGTTTGCTCAATCGATTACCGGTTATTCCAAGGCGGACGACGGCACATGGGTTTGGAGCTATTCGCCGAATGTGATAACTACCAGCAGTTACAATTCACGAGGGCTTGTCATGTGGGTCGAGCAGGACGGACAAACGAAGCTGTTTAATGATGTGCTTGGCGCACAGAATGTCTCGATGCTCAATGCGAGTGGAAATGAAGCTGTGGTTGAAACATATACGTTATTCGGCACGGATAAAAAGACGGAAGGCTTCTTCCGGCTTCATGCGGACGGCACGTACGAAAAGATCGGCGACATCGTGTGGAGCGGCGAGGGCGAGAGGGCGTACCGACTGCTTCAAGCTTATGCTGCAGGAGGAGCCTCGTACGTCATCGATTCGCTACAAAACCGCATCATCAACGTTGCCACAGGCCAAAGCCGGGAATGGTGGGATTATGATCTGCTGAATGTGGTGAATGCTGCATCGGCTTCATAAACGGGTTAATCCGAGTATGTTTATTTTACAATTAGAAAAGGAGCCGTGCAGCAAGCAGACGACGGGAAACCGCGGCGCGCTCGAATTAATTTAATGATTTTATTTTTTTCCTCTAATTCATTAAAGGGAATACTTCCATAACATTAACTGCACGGTAATCAGGATTCATAGGATGGGTACATCACTAACGGAAAACAAGAGTTTAAGAAATTACAGGAAGGACAGCCAAGCGAATTGGGTGTAGGAAATCGTGATGCTTAAAAAGGTTATACGGAAAACAATGATAATTTATTCTATTTTTGGTCTGATTGTTGGTATTGGATTACTCATAGCTTCTTTCTATACGAATGAAGCAGTTTTTCAAAGCGGAGAAAAAGTATATGCAAGTGGCGTTGAAGCAGGAATGATAGGCGTTCCAGCTTCTGTTCTAATTGCGTCATTTATCGGATTCATTCACGCAATTTTTTTGTGGTTTCCAATTGTATATATTTATAAGAAATTATCCAACAAGATAAGTTAACTTTACTGAGGACAATATGCTTCATAAATTGGATAATTCAATTAGATTGCTCAACTAACGCAGAACTTTAGCTCAATACTCAACTTAGATGAAGCTGCCGCTGCGCTCGGCAGCTTCGTACGTTAACGGGAGTTATCTATGATAAGATGAAATCAATAAACTTATGAAACGGGTGTTTAAACCATGAAGTTTTTGGGAAAATTGAATTCGACTATCACTGGCATAGAAAAATCGATATAACCATTTTTGGAGTTTCAAGGAATGTAATATTGAGCATTGACGGGTCAGAAGAAGGGGATTTCACTGATGATCAGATAGATGCTTATTCGAGTTTTATTAATGATCAAAATAGATTCTTACTCGCGGCTGAAGATGAGCTGTTTTTGTATTATCAGAGAGTATGTATGGACTATAGGGAGCGATTTGGAGAGGGGAAAGCTGATATTCTTACTCCAATAATTTCAGGGAAATCTAAAACCTAATGTTTTTCCCTTTACTGTTTACACTAAGCTTAAAGGTACGCGGCTAGCCCCATTTAAAAAACCTCTTATACATCACCATATTTCCTTGAAGGGGGACATCTGTTTTGGATGCGCAGTTTCTAGATTTATTAGCCCAGAAATATGATACGGAAGAAAAAGTAGTAACAGAAATCATCAACCTTGAAGCGATCTCCAATCTTCCCAAGGGAACTGAGCATTTTGTCAGTGATTTGCATGGGGAGTTCCAGGCTTTTCAGCATGTACTAAGAAACGGTTCGGGTACCGTAAAAGAGAAAATCAAAGCCTTGTTCCGTGAGGTTTGGACGGATCATGAAATCAATGATTTTGCTGCGTTAGTTTATTATCCGGAAGAAAAAATACAGCTGGTTAAAGGAGACCTGTGCAATAAACAAGCCTTGAACCGATGGTACAGACAAACGATTGAACAAATGCTTAAGCTCATTTCTTATGCCTCTTCCAAATATACGCGCTCGAAATTGCGTAAAGCTCTGCCGGAGCAGTTTGTATATATTGTAGAAGAGCTTCTATACAAGACGGATTCGACCAACAATAAGGACCCTTATTATGAGGAGATATACCGGCAAATTATTTCCTTGGGCCAGGCGGACAAGCTCATTATCGGCCTTGCTTATACGACCCAGCGCCTGGTGGTTGACCATCTTCATGTGGTCGGAGATATCTATGACCGCGGGCCGGACCCCGATAAAATTATGGACACGCTGATCAACTACCATTCTGTAGATATTCAGTGGGGGAACCATGATGTCCTGTGGATAGGCGCCTATGCGGGTTCCCTGGTCTGCCTTGCGAATATTATCCGAATCTGCGCCAGATACGACAATCTGGACATCATCGAAGACGTATATGGAATCAATCTTCGCCCACTGCTGAACTTGGCGGAGAAATACTATGATGACAATCCGGCCTTTAGACCGAAGCTGCAGACCGACCATAACGGTTCGGAGCAGGAAATCCTGCAGATTACCAAAATTCATCAAGCCATTGCCATGATCCAGTTTAAGCTTGAAATCCCTATTATCAAGAGACGCCCATACTTTAATATGTCTGAAAGGCTTTTGCTTGAGCAAATCGATTACGACAAAACTGAAATCAAGATCAACGGTAAAACTTACCCGCTGGAAAACACCTGTTTCGCAACCGTAAATCCGCAGCAGCCTGAAAAATTGCTGGAGGAAGAACAGCAGGTGATGGAAAAGCTGCTGTTCTCCGTTCAGCATTCCGAAAAGCTGGCCAGACATATGAATTATTTTATGAAAAAGGGCAGCCTTTATTTAAAATACAACGGGAATTTGTTATTTCACGGCTGTATTCCTTTAAATGAAGAAGGAAACATGGAAGAAATGCAGATTGAAGACAAGACGTATTCGGGCCGTAAGCTGCTCGATGTTTTTGAATATTATTTACGTTACGCCTTTGCGCATCCGGAAGAGACGGATGATCTGGCTACGGATATGGTATGGTACATCTGGACAGGGGAATGTTCCTCGCTCTTTGGAAAGAGAGAAATGACCACCTTTGAACGGTACTTTATCCAAGATAAAGAAACCTATAAGGAGAGAAAGAACCCTTATTACCATTTGCGTGAAAATGAGGAAATCTGCCGGAAAATCCTGCTGGAGTTTGATATGAATCCGGATCATGGACATATCATTAACGGCCACACGCCAGTTAAAGAAATTCGTGGAGAGAACCCCGTTAAAGCAAACGGGAAAATGGTTGTCATTGACGGCGGTTTTTCCAAAGCCTATCAATCCACAACGGGCATCGCCGGATATACCTTGTTGTATAATTCCTTTGGCATGCAGCTCGTTGCCCATCAGAAATTTAATTCAAAAGAAGATGTGTTATGTAACGGAACGGACGTATTGTCTGTAAAAAGGCTGGTGGACAAAGAACTGGAGCGGAAGCTGGTGAGGGAAACCAATGTCGGGGAGAAGCTGCTGCAGAAAATCTCAAATTTGAAGAATCTCCTGGAATATCGCTACATGAAATGAAACAACTGCTAAATGAAACAAGTTACAGCCGCGTTACGCTCCCTCGAAATGATTCAGTTTCCTCACTCAGACTCATGAATTCGCAGGATTTCATCCTGTAGATAGTATGAAGAAGTGGATGGAGGAGGAGCCGGTAGCTTGGGGATGGGGAACTCGGCATGCATCTATTAACAAAATTGGAAAGTAGTAAGTAGGGGGTGAACAGACTAGCTTACGACTGCCGTTGTCAAGTGACAAGAAAATAGACCGGTAAGCATCCGCAGAAATTGCGGATTTTTTTACTTTATCGGAATAAATTCTTGTCATTTCTCAAAGACAAGAATTTGTTCCGATTGCCGATCGAGGCCAAGAATATGTACTGGTTACCGGTACCGGTTGACAAGAACATTATCTCATTCACGAAGGATTGTAGGAAGTTGGAAGCCCATCGATTAAACCGGGGGACGGGCAGTAGAACGTGGTGGTATTTATGATAAGGTTCTCTGCGCTGTCTGTAACGGCAAGTTGTAACAAGGTAGACTACATTAAGTACATACCTATATAGAGGATTTTATAAAAGCAATATCGAACATGATATTTCTGTGCAAAGATTGCAAGGTTCCATTTCCTGCCACCCCCTATAATCAAACTTGAAAGGAGGATCTGAATGGATTGGCTGGACCGCATGAATAGCGCAATGGAATATGTCGAATCACACTAGTCTGAAGAAATTGATTACGATCAAGTGGCTAGAATTTGCTGTTGCTCAACTTACCACTTTAATCGGATGTTTTCGTTCATAACCAATGTGCCGCTCTCAGAATATATTCGGCGCAGGCGGCTGACCCTTGCCGCATTTGAGCTGCAACAAAGCGGTGCAAAGGTCATCGATATCGCTTTGAAGTATGGTTACGAATCACCTGAGGCATTTTCCAGAGCGTTCAAAAAAATGCATGGAGTGATGCCAATGTCAGCGCGCGACAAAGGCGTTTCACTCAAAGCCTATCCTCGGTTATCCTTTCATATTTCGATTCGAGGAGATATGGAGATGAACTACAGAATAGAGGGAAGACAAGCTTTTGAAATGTTCGGCGTATCGTGTAATCAATGACGCTGGAGATTCATTTGAGCAGCCATTTGTTGAAGTACCTGCATTTTGAACCCAGTGTGTTTCCGATGGAATCGTCGATCGAATTCGTGCCGCCGCGGGATTGGGGGGAAATGGCCAGATTCATTCGGTATTGTACAACCACCAAGGCGAGCAATTTTCCTACATGATCGGTTATTTCTTACCCCAAAGTAGCTTGCCGGGTTGAAAAGCTTCAAATTCCCCTCAAACTTACTCGATTTTCCCAACCGGCCACTACCCTGACGGACAGAGCGGTATTCATGAATTGTGGCGGCGTATTTGGGGAGAATGGTTTCCGAGCTCTAATTACGAATTCGCAAACGGTCCCGAGTTTGAAATGACTTACGATCGTGGCAACAATATGTACGAAATGGAAATCTGGATCCCTGTCGTTAAGAAGTCTGCATCTTAGAACAAAGAGCAACACGAGTATCTACACTTCGTGTTGCTCTTTTCATGAAATTCGGTTCATTTAAATTTTGAGACATATATCATATCCATGAGCTAGTAGAGTTACATTTGAAGCGAAACGATATGGCATAATGTTCCAATAAATGGTATCATGGATTTTGTTTTAGAATTGTATGCGGTTTCTTTCGTTAAACATGCTTGTCAAGACAGGAAATCAGAATAGATTAATATGAAGGGAGATTCGACTAATATGAATGAACAAAGTACTAAAAATAAGATAGCTTGGGAACATCGAGCATAAAGGTCAGGTGAAATAGTATGGTAAAAATAAAGTACCGAAATATCATTGATTTATTTGTAATTGCTCTGCGTTGTTCGCCTATTGCAACTTCAATTATTTCTTTCAACAATCTTCTTCGAGGTGTAATGCCAGCTATACAAGCCCTTTTGTATGCTAGTTTTATCAACACTACTTTAGCTATATTTAACGGCAGTGAAAACCACAATGCCATATTTGGGCCAATAATCGGAATCATGTTGGTTATCATCTATACTTATGTTAATGAAACTGTTCAAGACGTGCTGAGTACAATGCAATATAATGCTATTTCATTAAAATATGTTAGTGCATTAACGGACAAGTGTGTAAGACTTTCATATAAAAATGTGGAAGATCCTAAAACATGGGACTTGATTTTACGTACCTGTATCCAACCTACTCCTCAAGACAATTTTAGTAAGTATTTTACGGCGATCATTGAATTTTTTGTAATCGCTATTTCAATTGCCTCAACCATTTTTCTTATGGCTACAATTGAATGGAAACTGGCCATCGTTATTATCCTCTTAATCATTCCCATTGCGATTGTTTCCATCAAAGCTGGGCGAATTACCTATACCGTTTCAAAAGAATTTTCGTTTATTGACAGACTTGCCAATTACTATGGTAATGTTTTGTATCAACGGGAGTTTACTGAAGAGCGTGCCCTCTTCGGATTTACTAAAGTTTTAAATCAAAAATATGTAAAACTGAAAACAACAAGTGTAAACAAACGAGTGGAAATTGCAAAATTCAATGCAGCAAAGTCCAAAGGTGTGTCTTTATGATTGGTTTATTGCTTTTCCCTCTGAAAACAGGTGCGTTAAGCATAGGAATGTTTATTGGCTTGGTAAACATCATATTTAGTCTGATTTCATCCTTGAGCTGGAGCCTTTCTCACAGAATAAGTGAATTGGTAGAGGGCTCACAATATGTGAGAGATGTGCAAGATTTTTTGATGCTTGATGAGCAAGAAAATGCTTCCCACGAGCCAATACCTATCAATGAAATTAACTCTATCGAATTTATAAAGGTAACCTTTAAATACCCCAATACAGAGAAATACATACTCAAGGATTGTTCCTTTGAGATTAAGAAAGGAATCAATTATGCATTTGTGGGTGTAAACGGGGCGGGAAAATCAACGATAACCAAACTACTTACAGGAATGTATGACAATTACGAGGGCACCGTACTCATTAATGGGAAAAATCTGAAAGATTACAAATTACCTGAACTAAAGGGGATGTTTTCAATTGTCTTTCAAGATTATGCCAAGTACTATGTTAGCGTTAAGGAAAATGTAATGCTTGGAAATGTTTTGGAAAATAGTTCAGATAAAATAAAAAAATGTCTTGAATCTATGGATTTGCACGAGAATACTTTCGCAAAGGGTTATGATACAGATCTAGGTACGATAAGAACAAAAGGTTCGGATATTTCGGGTGGTCAATGGCAAAGGGTAGCGATTGCAAGAACCCTTTATTCTAATGCACCTGTTTACATTATGGACGAACCGACTGCCTCACTTGATCCAATGGCAGAAAGCAAGGTTTATCAAGCATTTAAGCGTATTAGCGAAGGCAAAACATCGATATTAATCACTCATCGTCTTGGAGCGGCCAAAATTTCTAATGAAATATTGGTACTAAGAGATGGAAAGATTGAAGAAAAAGGAAATCACGATGAACTAATGAGAATAAATGGTATTTATGCAACCATGTATGAAAGTCAGAAGGGGTGGTATGCTGATGAAAAATAATATGAAAGATATCAGCCTTTTCTATGTCATTGTTCAGGTGATGATTGCCATTGTCAAGTGTTCACCTGTATTGTTTATCTTTTTGAGCTTGCTGCTGTTAGTAGAGGGGATGGGTTTTGGAGTCATGCCCCAGCTTACTGCGAAATTTTTAGATTCTGCAACAGAACTTTCAAAAGGCTTAATATTTTTCAATGAAACTGTAAAAGCACTGATATTTTTAGGATTAGCAAAAATTATTGTTGAGTTGGCAAATGGAACTGACCGGGTAGTATGGAATATTGTTTTTCAAAGAGCAAATATCCACTTCCACAAAAAGATTAACGAAAAAGCTGCAAGGATTTCGCCTTCCGACTATGAGGATACAGGACTCCACGATTACATTGAAAAAGCAAACAGAGGTAAGGATAATTTAGTATTTGGAATAGGCAGTGTGCTAATGAGCACTGTTTTCTTTAAAATACCTGCATTTATTTATCTTTCCTATTATCTTTACTCTATTAAACCGTTTTTTTTGTGGATCATCCCACTGATTTTCGTGCCCGCTTTTTTTACACACTTTGTAAGCATAGGATTATACGACTCGTTGGAGGATAAAACTGCACCTTATCGACGGGAAAACGAACACTACAAGAAATGTATTATGGACATTGAATATTTTAAAGAAACACGCTTTTTAGGTGCTTTTAGTTACTTTAAACAGTTGTTTGTTGATACCCAAATGCAAATCAATTCAATTTCACTTAAGACCAGCATACGTAAAAATGTTTTGCGGACTTCATTAAACATCATAACGATTTGCGGGTATGGAGTCATTCTGTATATACTGTTTACCTCTGTTCTCCAAAAACAGATTTCTCTTGGAGAGTTTGTAGCCATTTTTGCTTCCCTTGGCTCATTGTACGAAATCTTGCAACGATTTTTTAAAAATGAAATTGGGCAATCGGTAAAAGGTTTACCAGCAATCCAGAATTTTTTTAGATACTTACATTATCCAGAACGAGAAGGCAAGGACAAGGATATTTCTTATGGCGATATTACCCTTCAAAATGTATCTTTTGCATATCCAAATTCAAACAGAAAGGCATTGTCTAAGATTAATCTAACCATAAAAAAAGGGCAAACTGTGGCAATCGTTGGCGAAAATGGATCTGGCAAGTCTACCATGTGTCGCCTAATTACAGGGCTTTACCTTCCAACAGAGGGTGAAATTTTTATCGGAGATGATAAAACAGCGGATATTTCGTTAAAAAGTTTGTTTAGAAAAACATCTGCTTTGGTTCAAAATTTCACAAGATATAAAATGCCCCTGGGTGAAAATATATCCATCAGTGATATTGCCAAAACCTATGAAGTCTCGGACTTGGACAAATATTGCAAAATGGCAGGTTTTGATGATGACTTGAAAAACCTTCACAACGGATACGAAACCGTTTTGGCCAGAGATTTTGGCGGCATAGATTTGTCTGGCGGCCAATGGCAGCGGGTAGCATTGGCCAGAGGTTATTTCAAAGAAAGCGAATTGATGATCCTAGACGAACCTACCGCCGCCATTGACCCACTTGAGGAGACAAAAGTTTACGAACGTTTTTCAGAACTCTGCAAATACAAAACAGCCATTATTGTTACTCATCGCCTAGGCTCGGTTAAACTAGCAGATACAGTGATTGTATTAAAAAACGGAGAACTTGCAGAGCAAGGAACACACGGGGAATTAATGGAAAAAGGTGGAGAATACTACCGCATGTACCAAGAACAAAAAAGCTGGTATGAAAATGTGTGAACTCAAGCCTGTTGAGTAACCAGATACTTGATTTGGAGGATGCGATAAATAGCTGTACTTTTCCAAAACTCCAGCAACGGCGATCATTTATTCTGTTTGAATGGCCAGAACGCGCACTGAGGCATAACACGAGAAGAAAAATTAGGATATGATTGAACTAACGGATGAATATGGAGAAAGTTCAGAATATATCAAGTATGTATGATGTTCCAGATGTAAAAAAAGCATTTGAAATAAAGGAGTTCCCTACAATTCTGGTTTTTGATACAGATAAGCTCATATTATAAACGACTGACACAGCGGAACTTGAGGAAGTAGAAGAGGAATAAAATATAATCATTTAGAAGAAGGACGTAAATAAGGGAAGAAAGTTAATCCCGCAAAAAATTGCAGATTTACTAGATGTAGGGTTGACAAGAACATTAGCTCATTAATTGCCGCGTAATACGCGGCTTTTTCATTTTATGGGATCAAGTTCTTGTCAAAACCTAATGACAAGAACTTGATCTCATTCCCGCCTGATCTGGTTAAAGATTTTTTGTTACATTAACGGAAGTATTGGAACTAGTATAAAATCTATCCAATCTCCAAAAGATCTGATTTTTGATTGCACCAGTTTTGTTAACTGTCCGTAGGATTTTCTAATCGAACATAATGGTTCTGTCAGATAAACAGCATCACCCATCATTAATAGATTCAACTAGGAGGATACATCCACATTGTTCTCTGTTTGTTTTCCACAAATTGATCCGAATGGCCTCTCAGGGAAGTTACACGTACCATAACACTTTAGTTAAAGTCAACACAAAAAAGGCTGCCTCAAAACTGAGATTGTTAACTTAAGGGGCAGCTTTTCTCAGTTTGTCTTTGTCATCTTGAACGATAAATTCATATGCTTTAGAAGGACGAAAATGGCACTCTACAAGCATTTTAACAGGTTAAAGCGGATGTGCGTCGATACGTGTATACATTGTCGTATGTTTTTGCAGGATTTTTTAAATCGCACTATACTCAAAATAAAGGAAAAGGATATTATTCCCAAGGAGGCTGTAATAAATTATGAAAAAGGAAGCTTTGAACAAAAACAAAGAGCAGCAGGATTTCTTCCCGATTCATGACTTTGATTATGTCGAATTTTATGTTGGGAATGCTAAGCAAACAAGTTACTTTTTAAGCAGAGCTTTTGGATTCAAGATTATTGCTTATGCAGGGTTGGAAACCGGACAGCGGGATAGAGTTTCTTATGTGCTCGAACTGAAGAAAACCCGGTTTGTCGTGTCCGGTTCGTTGAAAGATGATCATCCGATCAGCGATTTTGTGAAAAAGCATGGCGAAGGAGTAAAAGACATTGCACTTCGTGTAGAAGACGTTGAAAAGGCTTACATGGAGGCTATCTCCAGAGGGGCTATCCCGATTCTAAAGCCGCAAGTTTTAACGGATGAAAACGGTATAGTTATAAAAGCAATTATAGGAACTTACGGCGATACGGTGCATACGCTTGTGGAGAGAAAGAATTACAAGGGGATTTTTATGCCTGGTTATCATCAGGTTGACCATGTGATTCCTTATGAGGAAGCGGGCCTGATTGGCGTCGATCATGTTGTTGGAAATGTGGAACAGATGGAAGAGTGGGTTTCCTATTACGAGAACGTCATGGGTTTTACGCAAATGATCCACTTTGATGATAAGGATATCAGTACGGAGTACTCGGCACTCATGTCGAAAGTCATGCATAATGGGGGACGAATTAAATTCCCTCTGAACGAACCGGCAACCGGAAAGCGCAAATCGCAGATTGAAGAGTACCTTGAATTTAATCATGGCGCGGGCGTTCAGCATGTAGCGATATTGACCAACGATATTTTGGATACCGTGCAAAAGCTTCGCGTTAACGGCGTAGAATTTCTTGACACTCCGGATGCCTACTATGAAATGCTTTCCGCCCGGGTAGGTACGATCGATGAAGACATTCAAAAACTTCAGGAAAATAAGATTCTGGTTGATCGTGACGATGAAGGATATTTATTGCAAATTTTCACAAAGCCTATCGTAGACCGTCCTACTTTATTTTTTGAAATCATTCAGCGCAAAGGATCAAGAGGCTTCGGCGAAGGCAATTTCAAAGCATTGTTTGAATCGATTGAAAGAGAACAGGCCCGTCGTGGGAACCTGTAATCTTAGGAGGCGCGGAGATGTACCCGAGCGTTCGGCTTTTTATGGAGAAGCTAATTGATTATGCAGGACTTTTTCCTCCGGCAGGGCTGCCGATTGAAGCTGCAATCCGGAATTACCAAGTATATAGTCTCGATCAAGATAGCTGGATGTTAGGTAAATTTATCATCCCTGTCACACGGATGCACGAGTTAGTCCCTTATTTGCCTAAGTTTTCAAAAGAAAATCAACTCATGCTGTCCGTCATTGGGAATCGAAGCCGAGAAGCCGATGAATGTATGGAGCTGTTGACGGGAAGTTTCGAGAAGATTCAATCGTTTAGGAATCAATATCAAGCAGTAGCCCGGATTGATGTACTCGATTTGCCGTTACCTCCGATTTCCTTACAAGATCATCTTCTAGAGGCGATCGGAAGAGGGACATCAGAGCTTGGCTTGCAGATATTTTGCGAATTGACACATGAGTTAAATGTGGATTGGAAAACAAGAATGATTGCTAGTTTAAATGAAATTGCTGCATATAATGAAACAAGCGGATATAGGCTTGGTATAAAACTAAGAACCGGAGGCGTTACGGCCGAAGCATTTCCTACAGCTAATCAGGTTGCCTTTGTTCTGGCAGGGTGCAGAGACAGAGATCTCACACTTAAATTTACAGCAGGGCTGCATCATCCTGTTCGCATGTACCGCAATGATGTAAAAACGAAGATGCATGGATTTCTTAATGTGTTTTTTGCGGGATTATTGGCAAACTCGCACAAGTTGGAGATTCAGAAAATCGCGGAAATCATTGAAGACGAGCATCCGGATAGTTTCAAATTTTCAAGTGACGGCTTGCATTGGAGGCATCTCTCTATGACTTCTTGTGAAATCCAGGCCTATCGCAATGAGGGATTAAGCTCTTATGGGAGCTGCAGTTTCGACGAACCGCGTGACGAGATGCGAGAATTTCAATTACTGGAGCAGAGGAGTTAATCGCATGGTCCGTTCTTTTATTGAAGTGGAGCCGCATTCGCATTTTCCTATACAAAACCTGCCATATGGTGTATTCCGTCCCCTTAAAGGCGGACTACCGCGAATCGGCGTTGCAATCGGGAATTATGTGCTGGATCTGGCCGTGTTAGACACCGCCGGCTGTTTTGACCAGACGGCAGTGTCCGGTAAAAACATTTTTAGTCAATCGTCATTGAATGCGTTAATGTCCTTTAGCCGTCCAGTTTGGAAGGAGCTTCGTTCAACCATTGGGCGGCTGCTGGATGCGGAAGAACCGGCATTACGTGATAATGAAGAACTACGAGGCACAGCCATGTATGTTCAAAACGAGGTAGAGTTGCTGCTGCCTGTAGAGATTGGCGATTATACGGACTTCTATGCTTCAAAAGATCATGCAACTAATGTTGGCAGCATGTTCCGTGGCAAGGAGAATGCGCTTATGCCGAATTGGCTGCATCTGCCCGTGGGTTATCACGGGAGAGCCAGCTCCATAGTTATCAGCGGCACGGATGTTCGTCGCCCGCAAGGACAGATGAAGCCGCCGGACTCGGCTGCGCCAATATTCGGATTGAGCCGTCAGCTGGACTTCGAATTGGAAGTGGGCTGTCTGATAGGAACAGGAAATGAACAAGGTCTGCCGGTCTCGATTGAAAAAGCCGAAGATTATATATTTGGGCTTGTACTCGTAAATGATTGGAGCGCGCGGGACGTCCAATCATGGGAATACCAACCGCTAGGACCATTCCTGGCTAAAAATTTCGCTACCTCCATATCGCCATGGGTCGTGCCTCTTGAAGCATTGGAACCATTTCGTGTTCCTGCTCCGAAGCAGGATCCAGAACCGCTTCCATATTTGCGGCAGAGCACTCCGGGTTCTTTCAATATCCAGTTAGAGGTTTTTTTGCAGAGCGATTCCATGAAGCGACCGGACCGTATCTTAGCCAGCAACTTCAGCTATTTGTATTGGACGATGGCACAGCAGATCGCTCATCATACGATAGGCGGCTGCAATTTACGGCCCGGGGATTTGTTGGCTTCCGGTACGATTAGCGGTCCTGATAAGGATTCGCGAGGCAGCATGTTGGAATTGACATGGCG
This sequence comes from Paenibacillus sp. J22FR5, assembly GCF_059691975.1. NCBI lineage: Bacteria > Bacillati > Bacillota > Bacilli > Caryophanales > Paenibacillaceae > Paenibacillus > Paenibacillus sp. J22FR5. Next base: position 132,733 of record NZ_JCAUAN010000013.1, read on the forward strand.
TGGCAGTGAGCCGCTACATTTGGATAATGGTGATGAACGTATTTGGCTGGAGGATGGCGACTGTTTAACGATGACCGGCTGGTGTCAGGGAGACGGCTACAGAGTCGGGTTCGGAGAGGTGACCGGCCGTGTGCTGCCGACCGTTCTAAGCTGATGCTTACGAAGCAAGTTTTCTTTCCACATAAGAATTTATAAGTTTCCGGTACTCGGAAGAACAAATTCTTATTGGCGATAAAAGTTTTTCTCACGAAAACTCTTAGGAGGAAGGTAACATGCCTTTTTATCACCGTATGGGTGAAATTCCCAAGAAAAGACATACGCAGTTCAAGAAACAAGATGGTTCTTTGTACCGGGAACAGGTCATGGGTACGAAGGGTTTCTCGGGCATACAGTCTACTCTTTATCATCATTCCGCTCCGACGGACATCGTTAAGGCCGATATCTACGCTCCCTTCAAGCTAGAGTTCGAAGAACAAGGAGCGTTGACATGCAGGCACTTCCTGGCCGGACAGTACTTAGATACAGGAGATGCGATAAACGGCAGGCACTACATGCTTGGAAATGAAGATATTTTAATATCCGTTTCCAATCCGACGCAAACCATGGATTATTATTATCGTAACGGAGACGGGGATGAATTGTTGTTTGTTCATCGAGGGACGGGAAAAGTTGAGTCTATGTTTGGTAAACTCAGCTACCGTCCAGGGGACTATATCGTGATTCCAGTGGGCACGATTTATCGAATCGTTCCGGAGCCAGGTGAATCAAAATTTTTAAGCATAGAAACGAATAGTTGGATAAGCACACCGAAGCGCTACCGAAACGAGCATGGACAGCTCCTAGAGCATAGCCCTTTCTGTGAGAGAGATATTCGGCTCCCTGAAACTTTGGAAAGCCATACGGATGTCGGCGAATTTGAGGTTAGAACCAAAACCAGAGGGTATTTGCACTCTCATACCTACAACTATCATCCACTTAACGTCGTAGGTTGGGACGGATATTTGTACCCTTATATTTTCAACATCGGAGATTTTGAACCGATTACAGGTCGAATTCACATGCCGCCACCGATTCACCAAACGTTTGAAGGGAATAACTTTGTCGTCTGCTCGTTTGTTCCGAGATTGTTTGATTACCATCCGGAATCCATTCCGTCTCCGTATTTTCATAGCAATGTGGATAGTGATGAGGTGCTTTACTATGTCGAAGGCAATTTTATGAGCCGCAAAGGCATTAAGGAAGGCTCGATTACCTTGCATCCGTCAGGAATTCCTCATGGACCGCATCCTGGAAAAATTGAAGCCAGCATCGGTAAAAAAGAGACTTTAGAGTTAGCGGTTATGATTGATACCTTCCGTCCTTTACGTGTGGTGAAAGGAGCTGCACAATTAGAGGATCAAAATTATCCATACAGTTGGGTTCAAAAATAGCCGGGGAGCCGCAGGAAAGTGGACACTGTCATAGTAGAGGGCGAATGAGTAAGAAGAGGGAGTTGTTGAAATGAAAATAATTCCGACTCATTTAAAACCATATATAAAAGAGCAACATTATGATAGGTATACACCCATTGATCATGCCGTGTGGCGTTATGTCATGCGTCAGAATCATCATGCCTTATATCATAAAGCTCACTCTGCATTTGTAGACGGACTATTACAGTCAGGTATTGAAACAGAGAAAATACCTCGTGTGTCAGAGATGAATGAGTGTCTTTCGAAAATTGGATGGGGCGCGGTTATTGTAAATGGACTTATCCCAGGCTCTGTATTTTATGAACTGCTGGCGAGCGGAATTTTACCTATCGCAACAGAAATCAGAAAATTAACTAACATTGAATACACGCCTGCTCCGGACATTATTCATGAAGCGGCAGGGCATGCACCCATCTTGTTTGATCCGGAATATAGGTCGTATGTGCAAACAATCGGCTCGATCGGCGCAAAAGCTTTTTCCATGAAGGAAAGACGAGAAGCATTCGAGGCGCTTCGGCAATTAACGATAGTCAAGGAGGATCCAAAATCAACGGTTGAAGAAACAGCGGCTGCCCAAAAATTAGTTGAGGAAAAACAAAATGCGATCATCGGATTGTCGGAAGCAGAGAAATTATCCCGTTTATTCTGGGCTACGGTTGAATATGGACTGATAGGGGACATGAATAATCCGAAAATTTACGGCGCCGGTTTATTGTCTTCCGTTGGAGAAAGCAAGCATTGCTTTACAGATGCGGTAGAGAAATTGCCGTACTCCGTTGAAGCGTGTATTGAGAGCCCAAAAACTGTGACAGAGATGCAATCTAAATTATTTGTTTGTAAAAGCTTTGAAGAATTAATGGAAGGCGCCCAATCTTTAGCGAATACGATGGCATTCCGAGTTGGCGGAACGGAAAGTTTAGAGAAAGCGCTGCGCTCGAGAAGTGTTGCCACCTTCGAATTCAATTCGGGTATCAGCGTAACAGGTATCGTCCATGCTCTTGTAAAGGATAAGAACGGTGAAGCGATCTATGTGAATACAACAGGTGAAACAGCTCTTACTGTTAATAACCAACAATTGAAAGGACATGGAAGAGACTATCATGCCAAAGGATTTGGTACTCCAATTGGCATGCTGCAAGGAAATATTGCATTAGAAGCGTGCGATGTTCAAGCACTTGAAAATTTGGGTATGGTTGAAGGAAACTTCGTTGATATCTTGTTCGTTAGCGGTATAAGCGTTTCTGGGCGAATTATAAGTATCATAACAAATAATCAAAAAGCAATCTTAATTTCATTCGAGGATTGTACGGTGACGTTGGATGGAAATGAGCTATTTAAGAAGGAATGGGGCACTTATGATATGGCAGTTGGATCGCGAATTGTTTCAGCATATCCTGGTGCAGCTGACCCTGCTTCCTACTTTAGTACGACCCTTCAGCAAGCTGAATTTATGAAAGAGCCGCCTTCTTCTCTAACCGAATTAGAAATTCTATATCAGAAAGTTGCAACAATAAGAGTGAAAAACACCTTCACCGACGAATGTATTCAAATGCTTGGTGACATTTATCATGAACTTCATCGTTCTTATCCCAATGACTGGCTATTACGGTTAGAGTTACTTGAATTAGCTGCGTCCAAACTTGAATTGAAACAATTAGAATTACCGATTAAAGAAGAATTGAATGAATTAAGTAAATTGGCTTCGTTTACTAACCTAATAAAAAATGGTTTCTCAATCATTTATGTGTAAGGTAAAAAGGAGAGGACAGCGATGAATAAACTTATTCATTCTGTGGAGGAAGCCATACGGGATATTCGGGATGGATCCACGCTGGTTGTTGGGGGATTCGGGTTGTGCGGCATTCCAGAGACGCTTATAGAGGCTTTGAAAGTACAAGGGACTAATCATCTAACCGTGGTCAGTAACAACTGCGGCGTGGACGATTGGGGACTTGGCCTATTGCTAGCCAACAAACAAATCAAGAAAATGGTATGTTCCTATGTCGGTGAAAATAAAACGTTCGAGAAGCAGTTCCTAAGCGGCGAGCTGGAAGTGGAGCTCGTACCGCAGGGGACGCTGGCGGAAAGAATCCGAGCTGGAGGTGCAGGCATTCCAGGCTTCTATACAGCGACCGGGGTAGGCACTTTAGTCGCGGAAGGCAAGCCGCATGAGACGTTTGACGGACGCACATACATTTTGGAACGGGGCATCGTTGGCGATTTTGCCTTAGTCAAAGCATGGAAAGCGGATCCGCTAGGCAACCTCGTTTTCAGAAAAACTGCCCGTAACTTTAACCCGATCGCGGCAACTGCCTGCAAAGTTACGATCGTGGAAGCGGAAGAAATAGTAGGCGTCGGAGATCTGGATCCGAATGAGATTCATACGCCGGGTATCTATGTGCAGCGCGTTGTGAAGTGCGTCAGCAACGTCAAACTGATTGAGCGCCTCAAGGTGCGGAGCGTATAAGTTAATGCTTGCGAAGGAGGAAACTACGACATGAGTGATGACCGTATAAAAATCATAATGCGTGCCGTTCAAGAAATCCAGGACGGTATGTATGTGAATCTAGGGATCGGCATGCCGACCATGATTGCAAGCTATATTTCGGAGGATGTCCACGTGATGCTTCAGTCCGAGAATGGGCTGCTTGGCATCGGTCCTTACCCGGTGCAGGGCGAAGAGGATCCAGATTTGATTAACGCGGGCAAAGAAACGATTACCGCCATGCAGGGGGCTGTATACTTTGACAGTGCAGAGTCTTTTGCTATGATTCGCGGCGGCCACGTGGAGCTGGCGATTCTTGGCGGTATGGAAGTAGCCGAGAATGGCGACCTTGCCAACTACATGATTCCAGGCAAAGTGGTCAAAGGGATGGGCGGAGCGATGGACCTCGTCAGCGGGGCAAAACGTATTGTCGTGATCATGGAGCACGTCAACAAGTTCGGTGAATCAAAAGTTAAAAGAGCGTGTACACTTCCACTAACAGGAAAAAGTGTTGTTAACCGTCTTATTACGGATTTGGCCGTGTTTGACTTTAACGAGAATGGCATGATTCTGGTAGAGTTACAGCCTAACGCCACTCTGGAAGAGGTAGCTGCTAAGACCGAGGCGGCTTACACTGTGTCTCCGCTGCTAATTAATGAAGTATATGCAAAACAAAAGGGGAGAACACATGAATAAAGAAGTCGTTATCGTCAGCGCGATTCGTACCAATCATGCTGGCCTCACGTGCCGTACGGCTCGGCGATGCCGAAGTCGTAGTCGCAGGAGGCATGGAAAGCATGAGCCAAGCGCCATATCTGATGAGCTGTCCAATGACACAAAAGTGCCTACATAAACCAAGTCGAAAAAGCTTTCCAAGGACATTGCCGAATCAAGCTTTTATTATTGTCGGGTGACAGAACATAGTCTATTTAAAAGCCGCGTAAATCGCGGATTTTGTATTTTATGGGATCAAGTTCTTGTCAAAGTCTAATGACAAGAACTTGATCCCATTCCCGACGGATCCGATTGAAGACTTTCTATACGATAATAAGATACTTTTTATTAAGAAAAAGCTTAATAATATAGGTATTTACTACACATTACCAGGTGGCGGGCAAGAATCAGGCGAGACAATGAAAGACACTATTCTACGCGAATGCATTGAAGAATTAAATATTAATACTGGTATTGATAAATTGATTTGTGTTAGAGAATATATTTCTAACAATCACGAGTATTCTTTTTTAGTTAAACAAGTGCATGCTATTGAATTCATCTTTTATTGTACATTTGATGCTGAACATAAGATTAGTCATTTACAGAATGATGTTGCACAGATTGGGTTTGAATGGATAGATATTTCATTGATAATTGCGGCTTTGCAACAAGATAAAGAAAAAGATGATCTGAAGTTCCCTCAAACACTTAGAGATTTTTTATTTGAATATTACATATCTCAAAGTATAGAACCATATTCAATTTTTATTTTTATAAAAAAACGATATTAAATTATTGTAAAACGATAAATTTTGTTGTAAAGTAAAAACTGACATTAAATAAGTGAGGTGCAGTTTATGAAACGAGGAAAAACACTCTTTTTGAAGATAGCTGTTATTCTTATTGGAATCCCAATTCTCGCTTTGTGCATATTTTTAGTGCCTAAGATTGGGAATTTTGCTGGAGAATTGTATCCAGAAACGGCTTATATGAAATCTCTCGTTTTAATCGATATGTACGCAGCAGCGATTCCTTTTTACTTTGCTCTGTATCAAGCTTTTAAACTTTTAAGCTATATTGATAAGAACCAAGCGTTCTCGGAATTATCGGTAAAAGCTTTAAAGAATATAAAATACTGTGCCATCACAATCAGTACCTTGTACCTGCTAGGTATGCCACTCTACTATCTCATGGGGAAGAGAGTTGACCCTCCAAGTTTCATACCAATGGGATTGGTCATTATTTTCGCCTCTATGGTGATCGCCGTTTTTGCTGCTGTTCTCCAAAGACTTTTACAAGAAGCTATTAATATAAAATCAGAAAATGATTTAACTGTCTGAGGTGGAGCATATGGCAATTATTATTAATATTGATGTGATGTTAGCAAAACGAAAAATGAGCGTAACGGAGCTTTCGGAAAGGGTTGGAATTACTATGGCGAATCTTTCCATTCTGAAAAATGGGAAAGCAAAAGCGGTTCGTTTTTCAACATTAGAAGCGATATGTAAGACTTTGGATTGTCAGCCAGGTGATATTTTGGAGTACAAAAGCGATGAAGACACTCAATAAAAACAGACAACAAATTAATTTAACTAACGGGTCACAATAGTTAAACAGTGAAGGGCTGCCGTGGCAGCCCTTCACCCCGTTAACGGGCAGGAGAACGTGGTAATGCTCATGGAAATAAGGAAGGAAATTTATCACAATTCTCTAATTATTGTTTGAGTTTGTAGTGAAGAAGAGCGTATAACCGTGAACTTAATTTATAAACTGAACGTCAGAGAATAAACAGGGATGAAATGAAAAATGGAGGTATTATGAATAAACGAGAACGAATTAAAACAATCATTTTATATGGTGTTTTCATTTGTTACATAGTTTTTTTAATTAAATTATTGTTCTTATCAAGAATTTCATTTTTGGAGATGTTTAATAGTCAAAGGACTTTAAATAGGTCAATCAATCTTATTCCTTTTTATAGTATAAAGGAATATATACTTGGCGGTTCTGCGACTATAAAAAAATTCGCTTTTAGTAATGTGGTTGGTAATATAGTTATTCTTATTCCTCTTGGTACTTATTTGTCATTGTTCAAAAAGGACAAAAGAGTAATAACCAATCAGTTGTTTATATTCTTTGTGAGTTTATCTGTTGAAATCACTCAGGGGCTTTTAGGCATCGGAACATCAGACATTGATGACATAATTTTAAATTGTTTGGGTGGATTGATTGGTATTTTAGGGTATAAGTTTTTAGCGTTTATATTACGAGAAGAGAAAAAAGTACGTACCGTAATCACAATACTATCTGCTATAGGATTACCTGTTATATTATATTTATTATTCATGGTGAGATTGAGACTCTGAATTGCGCTAACGCAGAACGAGAGTTCAATAAAAGCGGCGTCTAGGATTTATTTTTCGGTAAGGCTACCGCTTTTTCTATATTCAAGCCAGTCTACCACATATTTTTAAGAACCTGATGATTTCTAACCACAATGAGCGGCGCGCTGGATCAGCATATCCCAGTCTAATACATTATTTTCACTGGACATCTATGAAATTGAATTCTGAATTATGCTTGTATATAAAAAACAGTTGATCGGGAGAATAGGTCCCGGGCAACTGTTTTTATTTTTTATTTATAATCACCTAGCAGATAATTGTAGAAGGGTTCGTCCACCCAGAACTTATAGGAGTCGACGTTCAAGCTGGCGTTGATTTTCTTTAGGCCAGTAACAACTTCGTCAGATTTATCGCTTAGTGAGAAGGACTGTGCATAATAATGGCCTTTACTGACTTTATTGTTAGCAATCACTTTATAGTCTTTCACATCGGATAATGAATAGTAGAGTGGCTGCCACCAGGAAGAATAAATGAGTCCTGTCTGGTCATTACTGTTCTTTTTAGCATATTGGAAAATGACCTGCTGGAACTTGTTCTTTTGCTCAGCGTTATCGAATTCGAACTCAATGTCGTATTCCTTGGCATAGGCTATGAAATTGCCGTTCTCGATTTGGACGACTTGATAATCATCGGATTGTGTCGGCTCGCCCCATTCTTTCAAATAGATGAAGGCAGATGTTTTGGGCTCCAACTGTACTTTCGCCTGGATGTTCTCGCTGCGCATCAATCCAATTAACTGAATTGCATGCGTAATGTCAGAATGTCCATAGGTGAGAGATTGCTTTGGATCAAAGTTTGCATCGAAACGAGAATCCTTCAAGTTGTAGCCGGTAATGAGATTCTTTTTCAAGGCTTCATCGAAGACAGAACGCAAATCTGTTGATGAAATTAGATCCTCCGTACGCCAGGCATCGTTAATTTTACGGAAAATATCATCATCGGAAGTCGTTCCAATATAATGCTTGTATTGTCCGTTGAAAGTCAGAATCTTACCAAGCAGTTCGCTAGCAAAGCTTTGGCTAGCCGCAGCATCCGCTTCGAAACCAGAAGAGACAAGACCAGTATCAATTGCGGCGGCCAGCTCTTGGGCGGCTTGCAGCGTTAATTGATTGTTTTGATCGTAATCAATATGTACTTTAGCCAGAGCGGCCTTGATTTTATCCTTGGGATAGGTATAGGCGAGTTCTTTCAAGCCGGAGGCTTTTAAAGCTATGAAAGTCGCCTGCAGCTGGGTAAGCGGCTGATCACCCTGCAGCTTGCCTTCGGATAGAATACCTTTTTCGTGTAAAGCAAGCGCTGCTTTGTAATAAGGACTGTCCTTTTGTAAGTCTGTAAATGCATTGGTTTGATCTTTCGCTTCCGCTTTCAAGATGCGGTTCACTGCGATAACGAAATCGCCTTTTGATAAGGAGTCTGACAAGGTGATGGCATACTGATCATTCAAAAACTGCTTGTATGAGACTGTTGAATCACTCGCTGCAGCCGCACTGCTTAATGTGTTTACTGAGGATAGGAGGACAGCTGTTAAAATGGCTATTTGCAAGGGTTTGCGGGATTTCAATGGTTTCATAAGAATGAAACACCTCCGAATTTTTTTAATTCATATAGGAATAGTATGGTTTATTGAAATATATCAGTTAAAATTATAGGTGTCAATAAATAATGGTTGACGTTTAGCGGCGCTGCAGCACAAAAGTAATTTAGTGGTAAGGGAATGAAGGAAGAAATAAACCAATGTAGCTCCTTTTTTTACGCATAAATTGGTATACTATATAACTTTCTAACACACTATGATAGGTGTATCTTTATTATTGATGATGATATTTATGATGATGATGATGTTAGTCCCTTGAGCTGAATATAAATACCAAATGGACCGCAACTGCCTGATCGAGAGCCTCCGTCATTATTTAGCTCCTATCATCGATTAATATCTTTCAGAAAAGTTAAATATTTTATTGGGATTACGTTTTATGCAACTTTACTGGGATTATATGAAAGATTTCTTAAGAAATTGAAAGAAATTACAATTGGAATTATCGTTTTTTTTGGTATTATTTGGATTAGTGGGATGGATACCCGCTGGTACTTTGGAAAAGTACTCATACGACTCATCCACAAATTAAGAAAAACATCCCAACCGCTATTCTCACCACCGGTTTCGTTAGAAAATTATGCCATCACTACATAACTTCTCCAACTCACATAATTATCGTTGGTTGAAATTCTAAGAATGAGTGAGAAAAAGCGAGAAACATTAAAATATAGTGGGAGGATATCTATGGATAAAAAATGTGATTATTCGTGTATAGGTTATTCCAATAGTGAGGGAAGTAAAGAGTTCGTTATGAACTTTGAAACTAAGGCTAGAACAACCCCCAATAACATTGCAATTCAGTATGATGAGCATCAGCTAACCTATAGAGAGCTTGATGAAATGATTAGCGAATTATCTGCTTACATCAAGACCCAATCCAATTTTATAGAAAATTTCCCTGTTGGTATTCTACTTACTGAATCATTTGATCGTAGCATTGCAATTATAAGTATTTTAAAAGCTGGGTATAAATTCATTGTAATTGATCCGGAAAATGATGAAGAACAAATAAAGAGAATGATTAACACTGAATCAATAGGTGTCATAATTTCAAGTGTGAGATTTATTAAAACTTTAAATAATTCTCAATGGGAATGTAACGGATTTAATAGCTATATCTGTATTGACAGCGATGATGTTTATTCAGTAGATGAGTATGAAAAAAATAAATTAATGAATAAAAGATTATGGGAATACGTCGGAAATAATTCAATTGATGATATTACTGGAGGTGGATGGGTTAATAGTTATACAAAAGAAAACTTTACTCATAAGGAAATGGAGGAATATTCAAATAATATATTAGTAAAAATTGATCCATACTTACACAAAAAAGCAAAAGTGCTGGAGATTGGTTGTGCTTCAGGATTAAGTATGTTTAAAATCGCTCCATATGTTGATTTGTATTACGGAACAGATTTATCAAATATCATTATTGAGAAAAACAAACAAAGGTTAACTAAAGAAAACATAAAAAATATTAAGCTTCAATGTTTGCCAGCACATGAAATTGACAAACTTGAAGAAGGGAACTTTGAAATTGTAATTATGAATAGCGTGATTCAATTATTTCATGGACTTAACTATTTAAGAAAAGTTCTTATTAAATCAATTGAATTACTTGGGGAAAAAGGGGTGTTATTTATCGGGGATGTGATGGACTTGGAAACAAAACCGGAACTGTTACAATCATTAGTCGAATTTAAACAAAAAAACATTAATTATCATACAAAGACTGATTTATCCGAGGAAATGTTTGTCCATAGAAAGTTTTTTGAAGATCTGAGATGTGAACTTAAAGAAATAAAGAATGTGTATTTTTCAAAGAAACACCACACAATTGAAAACGAACTAACAAAATTTCGGTATGACATTATCATTGAAGTAGATAAGAAAGAAGAAAAAAGCATTGAAATTTTAAAACACAAAAATCAATATGGTGTCAACTTAATGAAGAAAATAAGTAGTACGTTAACTTAATTAGCGGAGGATTTCAAATGAAAGAGAAAAAGCTAGAATTGATCGATCCCCCAATAAATGGGTATATGATGTACGGTTATCATCTATCTATCACTTTACAACATAAAGAAACATTACCGTGGTATTACTCAAATTTTATAGAACTATTTGGAGATATTAATTCCTTTAAAGAAAACCAAGCTCCTATTCACTTCAATAACGGAGGATTAAATGCCAACCCTTTTTTAAATAAATACCTTAAAATCTCTAGAAATGAATTTATTAGTGGTGAAGAATCAATTGTTGAATTTGTTAAAAAGAATTTACAGTTAAATTTTTATTTTAATACAAATGTTGATGAATACTATATACCAAATCTTCAATATGGGGGATATGAACCTCTTAATCACCAAGTACTGGTCTACGGGTTTGATGATGAAAAGCAAATATTTAATATTATCGGTTACAAACAAGACGGTCATTATGGAGAAACGTTCAGTTCATATAAAGATTTCGAAATTGGATTTATGAATGAATCATCAGTTCCGAGCAGTCCAATAAGATTGCTCAAAATGGATCATGAAGTAAATTATAATTTCAATCTAACCAAAGTAATAGAACAACTAAATAATTATTTAATTGGAACTAAACCACAACAATTTCTATCTCCGTTGGTTGTTGAATTACCAGGTGTTGAAGTCATGTATGGTATAAACGTTTATGATTATTTAGTTTTAGCCATAGAACATTCTATTCTAGATATTAGAGGATATCATACATTAATGGAGCATAAAGCATGTATGCTATCTCGATTAAAATACATTCAGAATATCTATCATATATCGTTAAATCATATATATCTAGAGTATGAAAATATTCATAGGGACACCAGGGTTCTTAAAAACTTGGTACTGAAAAATCAATTACTTCTTGCAGATAATAAATATCAAAGTCCAGATAAGATAGTATCATTAATTAATAAAATAAAAACAGACGAGAGAACATTACTTAATCGTCTAGTTGACTTATTAATGACCAATGCTGTCAAGGTAGAGTGAGCCACAAACCACAAACGTGGGTTGAAATTAATAATAGAGGAGAAGTGTTGATATTGGAACACGATCTATACCAAAAAGTAGATGCTCAGGTTAAAAGTTTACTGAATATTACACAAGATATTCAGTATGACGAGTACTTAGATAATAATGGGTTGGACTCTTTAAAAATGATGAGTTTGATTATTAATTTAGAAGAGATTTTCGATATTACTTTTGATGACGGAGATTTACTATTTGAAAATTTTTCGACAATTGAGAAGATTGTCGAACAGATAAACAATTATTTGAATAAATAATGGTCAGGTTAATGAGCAGCGGATTTTAACGATGACGGGGGTTTAATCGAAATGACTGAAGAGCATATAGATCTTTTTAGTTATAATCATCTATTTACTTCTCAAAATACTCTTCCTTTAAAATCGAGTTTATTACATCATGGTGGGGAGTTCGAAACTTATACAATCAGAATCGATAAAAAATATATGGAGAAAGTTCAAGGAATTGAAAAAATATCTAAAATTCCAGTTGAAACTATTTTGAAATCGGTTTGGGGTATATTAATGCACAAATATAATCATGAGGGGGATGTAATTTTTGGCTGTTTCGATAATGAGGTCAATATTTCAAGTGACAAAAATATAACTTATGCTCAATTACTAGAAGATATCAATATTAGAAATTCAATAAATAATAATTCTTGTAGGGAATATTTCAATGATAATAATCTTGGTCATTTTATATTAATACTAAATAAAGTATTTAGCTTTTCTGATCGAAATAATATGATTGATCAATGTAAGAGAATTGCTGTTACTAACCTGTGTTCCTGTTTTGTAATCATTGAATTAGATGAGGAATTAATTATAAATCTAACCTATAATCCAGATGTTCATGAACATTATGTCATTCATAATATGGAAGGCCATTTTTTGAAGATTATTGAACAAGTTTCAGATAATATTTACTTAAAATTAAGTGAGATTCAAATTATTACTGATAAAGAAAGAGATCAAATAACCAATGCATTTAATAAAACTACAGTTGATTTCCCGTTTCACGATCAAACAATAATAGATATGTTCCAAAAACAAGTTAAGCTAACCCCAAATAAAACAGCAATAATTAACAATGAAATTGAGTTGTCATATGCCGACTTGGATTATATGACCAATGCATTAGCGGAAATTTTAATGTCAGATAATTCTGCCAAATCACAACAATTAATAGCTATTATTTTGGAAAGAAGCCATTATTTGATGGTTTCTATTTTGAGCATTTTTAAGGCTGGATATGGATTTATCCCGATAGACCCAGCTCTTCCGGATAATAGATTAAAAGAAATTATTATTGATGCCAATATTACAACAATAATAACAACAAAAAAGTTTAATGAAAGAGTTTATAAATGTTTAGAGGATCTACCTATTAAAATAGTCACAATAGATGACCATACTGATTTGTTAATGGAGGAACAAAATAAGGCATTTAATAAAGCTAAGGTAAAAGAAAATGATACTGCCTATGTTCTATATACATCTGGTACAACTGGAATGCCTAAAGGTGTAATCATAGAGCATCATTCGTTAGTCAATTTATTCAAAGGGATGGAAAAAGAGTTTGAATTTAGTGATAATAAACGAATTTTGTTACAAACGTCAATTTCATTTGATATTTTTATAATAGAAGCATTATTTCCATTAACAATAGGTTTATGTATTGTAGTTGGGGATGCGAATCTTCAATTTTTCCCCCGTCTTATAAACAATTTTATTAAAAAATATGATATTGATATTATCCAAATGACGCCATCCAGATTGCAATTCATATTGAATAGCGTTCCCAATTTGGTGGCCTTCTCGCAACTTAAAAAAATCATTCTCGGAGGAGAGAAGTTTCCCGAAAAACTATTGAATGATTTGGAATTAATAACCAGTTCTAGTATATATAATGGCTATGGACCAACAGAGGCGACTATCTACACCACCATGAAAAAAGTTTCTTCTTCGGAGGATATAAATATTGGTAAACCATTACCCAATGTAGAGGCGATTATATTAAATCAAGACGGGAATATGCTTCCTGTAGGTGTGTTAGGTGAACTCTATATTAGTGGAAAGGGTTTGGCGCGCGGGTACTTGAACAGAGAGAAATTAAATAATGAGAGATATATAATTCATAATGGAAAAAGAATGTATCGGTCTGGTGATCTTGCCAAATGGCTGCCAGATGGAGAAATTGCACTAATCGGTAGGAAAGATAATCAAGTTAAAATTAATGGAGTTAGAATTGAATTGGGGGAAATTGAATCAATTTTGACTAATCATGTAAGTATTAAAGAAGCGATAACTAAAGTATATAATGATCCGCTTGGGCAGAAGTATTTATGTGCATTTTATGTTTCAGTGAACGGATCAGAATTACATGACTTAAAGCAATTTTTGTTGCAATTCTTGCCCTCATATATGATTCCTGAGCATTTTAAAAGAGTTGAAAAAATGCCTCTCACACTAAATGGAAAAGTTAATAAAGAGGCTTTGTATTGGCAATAAGATTTCCCCCCCCAGCCGGTAATGAACTTAACTTTATCTTGAGGTGATGAATATGCAAAAAACGCTTCCCGTTACATATCCCGCCATTACTTCGTATACATGGCATTCAATTCAACTATCCATTGTATCTAACTATCGCATTTGTCATCCATGGATATATAGCAATTTTATACATCTTGGCACAAATGAAGGCTTTACAGGTGAGAAAACAAATTTTGATTTTGTGAAATTTGATTACTTTTATTATGATCTCAATCCATGGTTGAGAAGGACAACTGAAAAAATAATATATGAGAACCTATCCCGAATATTGTCTATGTCTAACAAAACAATTTCTGAATATATCAAAGAGATGTTAGATAGGAACTATTATGTCTCCATTTATCTTAATGATTACTATCTACCGAATACAACTTTTTATCAAAATGAACATGTTATACATGAGGTTCTTATTTATGGGTATGACGATGAGAAAGAATTGTTCTATACAGGAGGAATATTTGATACTAGGAAATATCGTTTTTCCACTAATCGTTATTGTGAGATTGAAGAGGCATTTCTTAATGTCAACCCGTTTAATCATGTAAAGGGAGATGACTTACCGTTTTATGTATACAAAATTAACGAGAAGGAACATTACCCGTTTAATCTATCCAATGTTGTTGAAGCGATTGATGATTACATAAATTCAAGAGATATAGTTAAGAAGTTTTCTATGCTTAGAACTCCGCCATTTAAAAATAATGTTTGTGGAATAAACGTTTATCAGGTTTTAAAACAATATTTACAAAACTTGTCAGATGAAAAAGAGGGTTATTATCCAGACAGGCGACCTTTTCAGATACTCCTTGATCATAAAAAGTTTATGGTTGAAAGATTAATTTATATGAAAGAAGAAGGACTAATAGGAAGTGATTCACTTATTGTTCAATTTAAAGCTCTTTCCAAACAAGTGGAGGTAATTAGAAACTTTTTTTTGAGATATCTAATTTTCAAAGATAAGGAAGTTATTCATAAATTACTTCCATTAATTGATGAGGTTGTTAACACAGAGGTATCCCTTTTAAATAGTTTAATTAGTAATCTTACTCATGTTTTGAAAAAAAGTGAAGGGTAGGTGAGCTCTCTTGCTAATTAGTTTTACAACAGTCGCATTCAGGTATCGACTAATAGGAATTAGTGAAATGATTAAATTTGCAGTAGATTCTGGCTTCGAGGGAATTGAGATATGGGGGCCCCATATCTTGGAGCTGGATTCGGCACTGAAATGGAAAAGAGCATTAAAAGAAACGAACTTAAAACCTACGATGATAAGCATAGATTCAGCATTAACATCAACAGAAGATTTATATTTAAACACTAAAAAAAATTTTCAGAAAGCAATCCAGTCAGCTGTAGAAATAGAATGCGATTTAATCAGAATTTTTACAGGAGCACCAGGTTCAAGTTTTGCTTCTAACAAGCACTGGGACTTATTTTATAGCAGACTATCCGAGCTATGTAATCTTGCAGAAAGAGACCATATACGAATTGCAATTGAAACTCACCCTAATACTTTGTTAGATAACTCAGAGTCTGTAACAAAATTTTTAAATGAATTTAGCAATAAAGCTGTAGGTTTAAATTTAGACGTTTATCATATGTGGCAGAGTGGTATGGAAATCGAAAGTCTACTTATTGAAGATTTTTTATCGCGAACATATCACGTTCATCTGAAGAATGCCACTTCTAAAGAGGAATTCATATTTAGTCCTGAAAATGTCTATAACCCATATGACAAGGGTGAAGAGATAAGAAATTTAAATGAAGGAAAAATTAATTATGAACCATTTTGTAAGAAGCTGCATCAACTATTCCCTGGTCCTGTATCTATTGAATGGTTTGGTTCAGATCCAATCAATGCCTGCATGAAAGATGTAACTTTTTTGAATAACTGTAAGGCACTTATCTAATATAATTAGGAGCGATTAAATAATGGATAACATGGTTTATTCACTGCTTGATAATATACTTCGTGACATGGGAATTAAGGATAAAGGCGACATGAACTTGGACGATGATTTAATTGAAGTTATGAATATTGATTCTATGCAATTTGTTGAATTGATAGTTCGTATGGAAGATGAAACTGGAACTAAAGTAGATGATGAAGATTTTGTAATGGAAAACTTTAGAACTTTAAATGCGATCATGAATTATTTTGAAGCTCGTAAAGAACCGATTGGAGATGCATCTGCATGAATGAAGTGTTCAATATTCTTTGGGAGAAAACGGTATACACTCATGAGGCAGTCCTAGATACAACATCCGGTATTTCTTGTAGTTACGGTGTTTTAAAGCAATCTGTACATAGTGAAATCACGTTAATGAAAAATAAAGGTGTCCAAAAGGGAAGTGTTATCGTAATTCTAGGAGATAATTCCATTCCTATGTTAACTGTAGTATTAGCTTGCATTGAACTGAATTGTAGAATTTCAATTTTACAGCCTCGCATACACGGGATGTCTGTTGAACACAAAATAAGTCTAATATCTCCAGATTTTATATGGGATACAAAGGGATGGCGTATAAATAACAAGCAAACTGAATCTTTGTTGTATAAAGAACTCCCTGGGCTTTTCTTATTAACCTCCGGTACGGAAGGTAATCCTAAAATAGTACCAAGAACATATGCACAGTTAAAGGAAGAATACGAACTTTTTACGGAAGGAAACGAACTTAACAGCGGAGTAAAAACCTGGACTCACCTCCCATTAGGACATGCATTTGCATTCGGTTGTGCTTTTATTTCAACCATGGGAAAAGGTGGGTTGTTATGCTTATCAAATCGTTTTCTACCAAATGATATAGCCCAGAATACGCAAAACTTAAAACCTGATCTTGTCTTGACTGTCCCTTATATCATTAAACTCTTAACGAGCAGACCCAGTAAAAAAATTGAACCAACTGAACTATTTCTAGTTTCGGGTGGTGCACTTAGTTCTGATGATGCTCAAGCATTTCTTGAAATTTATGGAACTCCTTTATCTATTCAATATGGGTCATCCGAAACCGGTCCGATTTCAATTAATCGCTCGTCACGTGGTGGTTACGACAGCGTAGGTTTACCATACCCCAGGGTTCAATTAAAAATTGATAATGAAAATAATATTCATATTAAAAGTCCCGCAATGTCAAATGGATATTGTAACGATGATTCATTAAATAAATTGCATTTTTCTAATGGTTGGTTTATTCCCGGAGATCAAGGAGAATTGGATTCAAATATGTCATTAAAAATAATAGGGAGATCAAAAATGTTTAATATTGGGGGTTTGAAAGTATCTGCCAAAGAAGTTGAGTCCGTTTTATTAAACCATCCAAGCATTTCTGCATGTAAGATTGATCAAGTTGTGAAAGATAATTCTGACCATTTAATTGCTTACGTCGTTACAAGTGAAGAGAACTTAAGTGTATTTGATATTAAAAGCTATTGTTCCAATCATATGGAGAAATATAAAATTCCTTCACAAATAATAACAGTATCTAAGCTGCCTGAGCATGGTGGGAATTGGAAAGTTCGTGAATTGTCTATAGACGAGAGAGTGAGTGGGTGAGATATGAATGCAGTTGTCATTATAAATACGTTTAATAAATCTTCGTATTTGGATTTAACATTGTTTTCTCTTTCTCAGCAAACCTACCCTTTCTTTTCAATTATTATTTGTGATGACGGCTCTACAGATAACACTGCAAATGTTGTTATGAAATGGAGTAATCATTTAAATATTCAATATGTAAAGACGGATAATAATGGAGCAGCCTTTGCAAGGAATAAGGGGATAAGTCAAATCAAATCAGAAAATAGCCTTTTGATTTTTCTAGATGACGATAGATTATTATTGCCCTCGGGAATTGAAAACCATATTAAATACCATAAGGAAACCGAGTTTCCAACGTTTTTAGTAGGAATACGATGGGAAATGTTTAGAGGTTTAGATGAGAAATCACAATCGTTCATATATGAAGAGATAGCTAACGATCGTTTAATAAGATATAGGAGACATGTAGAAACCTTATCTCGGGTTGTATCTCCTTACCTCAATACACAGGAAAATTTATGGCCTCTTCGTTGGTATGGTGTATTGACCGGGAATCTATCTGTACCTTTTGAATTGGTGAATAAGTTAGATGGGTTTGATTATAGCTTTTTTAGACTTGAAGATATTGAATTAGGATATCGTGCAAAAAAAGCTGGAATGAAGGTCTCTTTTAGCGAAACGATTGAGTCCTTTCATATGGCTCATAAAAGGGTTTTAAATACCGAAAACTTCAAGAATGCTTTAGAATTATTTAAGAAAAAACACTTAGAACTTGATGTCATGTATATCAATGATTTTTTGACAGGGAACATGTGTTCTACTCACTATCTGGAATTAATCGAGAATTATTCATACAACGAACTAGGAGATTCTTGCGTATCATGTAAAAATAATAAAGTTAAATATTTCACTAATTATAAATAACTTCAAAAAATATTAAAAGGAGCCGTGAGTCGCATGACCCAACAAATAAATCCTGATATTGAGCTCGGGGAATTGAAATTAAAAGTTAGTAATTTGGAGCGTTCTATCCGTTTTTATCTAGAGGTAGTTGGTTTTAAGATTTTAAGCCAGGATGCGACTACAGCTGAGCTTACTGTGGACGGCAATCATGCACTGTTAGTGCTCGAAGAGATACCGAATGCTTTGATAACGACTAAAAGGTCGGCTGCCGGGTTATTTCATTTCGCTATTTTACTGCCTACAAGGAAGGATTTAGGGCTTTCATTACAAAATCTAGTTCATTTGGGAATACAAATTGGTCAAGCTGATCATCGTGTAAGCGAAGCTTTGTATATTAGTGACCCTGATAATAACGGCATCGAAATATACCGTGACCGTCCGCGTGAAAGCTGGAGTTGGGATGATGAAATGATGGCAACGAGCCCGATCGATTGGGAAGGCTTGCTGAAAGAAGCCAAAGATGGGGAATGGGATGGATTGCCATCAGGCACGACCATTGGACATGTTCATTTTCATGTAAACAATATTCAGGCGGCTAAACATTTTTACTGTGATCTATTAGGATTTGATATTGTTATAGATGGCGCTCAAGAAACGGATGCTTCATTTATTTCTGCTGGTGGGTACCATCATCATATCGGCTTAAATATGTGGGCGGGAGTCGGGGCTCCTATACCACCTTCCAATGGAACTGGACTGCTCTATTACACCATAAAATTCCCTAATCAATCAGAGTTGGAAAAGACGCTTAGTCAGCTTAGAAATGCCGGCATTTCAGCTGCCGAGCAAGATCAAGCGTGGATTGTCCACGATCCCTCGAACATCGGCATAAGATTGGTTCACGATTAGTCAAAAAGCAACTGTTGGGTGACATCCGACCTGCTTAAGAATCAAGAATTCGCTATCCCAATCACAGCAACACCGTTGAAATTCTGTTCAGTTGCTCAATACAGGATTGGAGAAAGGATGGAACGTAAATGTTGAATACTACTACAGTTATAAATAAAGCTCCTTGGAAAGATACACGGGGCGAGGCAATCCGCGCACACGGTGGAGGTTTTTTATACTCAGACGAGTATTTTTATTGGTTTGGTGAAAATCGGAGGAATGGTGTCAAGGTGTCTTGTTACAGGTCGCGGGATTTAAAGACGTGGGAATTTTGCAATGATGTTTTATCGCTGTATTCAAAGGTCAAACCTTTATACTACCGTACATCGCTTGACTTGAATCCCTTTCAGACAGAAAACGGAGCTACCATTGAACGTCCAAAGGTACTCTATAATGAAAAGACAGGTAAATATGTGATGTGGATGCATTGGGAGAACGGGCAAAATTATCGAGAAGCCCGCTGTGCTGTAGCGTCCTGCGATACGGTAGATGGTCATTATACGTATCATGGCTCTTTCAATCCGCTCGGCAACATGTCACGGGATTGCACGCTGTTTCAGGATGACGACGGGACTGCATATTTCATCTCTGCAGGAAGGGACAATGCTGACCTGCTGATCTATCGGTTGTCAGACGATTATTTGAGCATTGAGGAACATGTAAAAACATTGTGGCCCGAACAATACCGTGAAGCTCCTGCAGTTATGAAGCGAAACGGCGTCTATTTTCTAATTTCTTCAGGCTGCACCGGTTGGTCACCGAATCAAGGAGCCTACGCTTATTCTGACACTTTGACCGGACGTTGGTCGTCACTTTTTCTGCTTGGTGACCAGACAAACTACGATTCGCAGCCGACGTTTATACTAACTATTCCGGGAAAAGAATCGACCAGTTACTTTTATGTCGGAGACCGTTGGGATCCAACCGATTATCATAAATCTTCATATATTTTGCTTCCATTGTCCTTTCAAAGTGAGAGAGAGATGAAGCTGGAATGGGCCGATGAAGTGACCATCAATTTGGAAACCGGGCAATGGAACACCTTGAAAGCTCCTTTCTCCGGGCTGTACCGGTTCAGAATCTGCGAAACAAAATCTTATCTTGCAGCGGCAGATACCCAAGCAGTCGGAAAAGGTCTTTCTTACGGGGATCCAAACCAGAAGTGGATCATCGAGCAAACCGCAGAGGGGTATGCCCGTATCAAATGCGCGTCCAATAATCGCTTTTTGGCGGTTGATCTATCGAGAAATCATGATCATTTTCCTGTTTTATTGACTGAGCCATCAGAGAACGATTGCCTCGATTGGAGCTTTAGAGAAGCGGAAGAAGGAACGGTGAAAATCATCAATAGAAGCACAGGAAAAGCATTGACGCATGCGGGAGAGGAGAGCCTCGACGCAATTCTGACCGCGTATGCTTCGGAGCATGATCCTCGGTTGGGTCGTGATCCACAGCTTCTGCTTATAACAAAAGTTCTTTGAGCCAGTGGACGGCAGTACCTGCTTGTGGGCGAACAAAACAACGTAGACGCTTTAGCATCGGCAATTGACAGGGCAAAGAAGGAAGCCGATCGACCCACTTTAATTGAGGTCAAAACAACGATGGGGCTCGGTAGTCCGAATAGAGCGGGGAAAAGGAGAATATGATGGCTACGATTAGCCGGCCAGTTTGCTACATCTATTCTTGTTCATATCGTCAAGAGTTCGTAACCGCCAAGAAAGGCGGTTTTTTTGTCTCCTTTTCTTATTCCATCCCTATAAATAAACTTGTATATTTATGCATGATCCGATTAGCGGGATTTCGCTCTAATTATGAAAATCCGGGATAGTATATGCCGCGGCTGTCTACAGCTTTCTCATAAATTGTGAAAATGGGACCGGTAATATCAAGGGGTTTGAAGACTATTTTCTCTCTAATTCTGACACCATACATGTAAATAATAGTTTTAGAACAAATGTTTGGATGAAGTGTCTTTCTTAAAAGATGGGTTTTATTCAGCGCTGATGAAGCTGGTGCATTAGAGTATTACGATTTTGTTCACAACATTGGTTTGGAAGAAGAATTAGGTCACAGTTCAACAGAGCCAAAAGGCGAAAGTCAGATAATACGTCTTGGTCAAATTGTAGTTGTCGTCGTTCAAGCGAAAATCGAAAAAGTGCTGACAAGTGGAAATCAAATCGTGATTGTTGCAAGACCGCAGAGGAATGGCGTACAAGTGATAACGGTGAATAAGGTAATATGATGCTTGATGATCCGAAAGAAGCGGTACTGTTTCAGCTTGTAACGCCAGAGGGTGATGAAATTGATCATTCGGTTAATTAGATGTATCGTGCTTGCCTTTGTTCTTAATGTATTTGATTATGATTGCGTTGAAGCAAGTCCGTTATTGTAAAGTGGATGTAGCTCCCTTGACCATACTAGAGATAGATAAGAACTCAGAAGTTGCAGTAAATGAAATGGGAATGAGTGAGCGTGGTCAATTCGATCGACTCTCACGTATAGCTCAGCCAGACGTTGCAGTCATAACAATGATTGGTGTGTCTCTTGAAGCAATTATTTCAATGAAATAGCCAAGATTTTCTTCATCTATTTCGCTTCCCTTAGAACTTCTTCAGTTGATCAATGATTTTCTCAGGCTCCAGCCGCTTCATAAAGTCGGGATTGACATACGCATAGCGGATAATGCCTTCTTTATCGATAATATACGTCGCCGGAACCGGTAGAATCCAACGATCGGTCGCATTGAACGCAGAGAGATCAAGACCGAAATTGTCGATAAAGATGGTTTTAAGATAATCGGGCACCTCATAGAGGACGTTGTAGCTTTCGGCTACTTGGCCGTCCGGATCGCTTATTACTTGGAAGGCGAGCTCTTCCTTCTCCTTTTGGGACAGCGAGTTGTCGGGACTTTGCGGCGTGACGGCGATTAATTGACCGCCGAGTTTCTCAATCTCCGGCAGCAATTGTTGATAAGCCCGAAGCTGGATATTACAGTACGGACACCAGCTGCCGCGGTAGAAGGTTAGAACAACCGGACCTTTCGCAAGCTCGTCATACAGGCTTACTTGCTCGCCAAGCGGATTTGCCAGCGTGAAATTCGGAGCATTATCGCCTTCCTTCAAGCCGAAAACGATGTCCGACTCAAGCTGCTCTTTCATGTGACGAAAAAACCCCGCTTGCATCTCCTCTGGTGCGGTTGCGATAAATACTTCCTTCGCTTGCTCTAATTCGGCTTTAATTGACATCTGAACGCACTCCTCAATGATTAAATTGGATTGATCTATCCATTTTATGGACCAGAATCATCATATCGTTCTAACCGTTAACACGGAGCTGGCATCGAATGCAGGTTTGAAAATCGGTGATGAGGATCGAATGATGCAGCCGGAAGAGGTGCGGAGTTGATTCTATTAACCCTAAAATTACCACAGCGTGTGTTCGTGAAAACCGCGGTGATTTAGACAACCCCCTCAATAGAAAGCTATTCATGCGGAGGGAAGTGAGGCAACACCTCTTCGCCCAATTCCTGAACGACTTCGTTGGCAGGTCTTTGACCGTAGTATAAGAAAAACATTAAATGGTTGACTCCCACAGTCTTATAAAGATTTAACAATTCGACGAGGTGTTTGCTTCCGATTCTATAGCCTTTTGTTATGGGTCTCGGAGGTTCATTCGGGTCTTCGACCAAGTCTAAATACATTGGCTGAGTAAACGGTTTAAAAACGCCGGGCTGATGAATCTCCACCAACTCTCTCCAAACGTTGATCGAATTCTTTTGTTCGAAAGGGCTACGCGGATAATAGATCCAACCATCGCCGTGTTCTGCGTTCCATTCCAAGCTCTGCTGGGATTGGCCCGTAATTAATGTCGGAATTCGTTTTGTCGGTTTAGGTACAAGATTCGCACCGAATAAAAGATCCGGCGGATATTCCTCGTATAAAACCCTTTTTATAAAATGAAACGCCTCGACGAATGCTTCTCCTCGTCCGACATCAGAAATATTTAAACCCCTAAAATCTGCGCCACGGTCTCCAGAAGATACGCCAAAAATAAGGCGATCGGTAAACAATCGATCGATAGAAGCGATTTCTTTCGCTACACGCAAAGGATGTCTTAACGGCAATACGGCCGCGGCAGTGCCTAATCCAATCTTTTTCGTTTGAGTAGCGATATATGTCAAGTAAACCATCATGTCGAAAATTTGTCCAACTGCAGGGTCGCCGAAACCGGGATCCTCTAACAGCACATCGCGAAACCACAGTGCGGAGAATCCGTAGTTTTCCGCCTTTTGCGCCAATTCCACTTGATTTTCCATCGTTGGTGTCTGGGTACGGAAATTTTCAATTGGGACAAACAGGCCCAACGTCAATTCGCCTTCTTTGTAGATCCGATTGTAGCCTTTGTGATTATCGAATGGATTCATTTTATTCACCTTCAATAACATTTTTGGTAGTCGAAGTCGTGTGTAGCATTGCCGTCTATTCATGAATTTATTACGAGCATTAGATTTAACAGTATATATCAGCTTTTTTAATTACCCAAAAATACTCAAATTTTTCGCTAAAAATAATCCGAAAATGAAAAAAATGTAATCAATAATCGAAAGCGCGTAAGAAAGAAATGAGCAGATGACTGATGTAAAGAGGATGTGTGGACCGTAGTGCGATATCGGGTAACGAAAGAGCGCCAGCATGGAGACGATGACTTCTACGTACTCGATAATGGAGATCAAAACAAAAATAAAGGCTGTCATTCCATCCAGGGCGTCCAAATGGCAAATCATGATGCGCATTACATTCCGTATATCAAGGATACGATCACAACGAATATGATGCTCGTGACCTTGCAGACGTTGGGCGTTTTCGGCCTGATCTATGCGATGACCTTTCTGATTTAGGTGAATTACCTCCGTTTTGTGTACCTAAATTGGCTCATGCGTTGTTAAGCTCTAACGGGAAACGATAGTGGAGGAGCTTGCCTCGCGGCAGCTCTTTTGTTCTTTCAAGTAACGGGCAGGACGCGCCTAGCCAAGCTAGGTACAACTAACTGATGCAAGTTCAGTCGGGGTAAGGACCAAGCCGCCTCGTAGCTAGCAGGCAGACGTTTGCGAAATCCAACGGCTGAAGCCCTGTGAAAAGTCACGAAATATCGTGATGAAGCAAATCTGCAGGCCGTAATGAAGTGAATCCTACCGCATCGTGAAACTGAACCCGAAAGGGATAAGTGGGAGCCGAGCCACGTCTGCCCCGGCGAAGGCTATAGAACGCGCGAAGATCTTGGAACAGCAGCGCGGAAGAACTCTCCGGTGTATAGGGAACGGCATGTAGAGAAAGTTGTATCTGGAACTAGGGAGACCCTCCCCAGCACAAAGTTTTTTTTTCGCTGCGGGAAGCATGGTTGCAAGTGAAGAAGAATCGAGGCAGTGCCAGTGTAGATGGACAAACGATTGAGTCTATCGTCCAAGCATACGGAGAAGAAACCTTTCTCGAAGAAATCAGGCAGCAGTTGGTGGACGGGACGTACAAGCCATCCCCTGTGAAGCGGAAAAAGATACCTAAACCGGATGGGAAAACTCGTCCATTAGGAATTTCGACAATCCGAGACCGAACTGTGCAGATGGCAACAAAAATGGTGATCGAAGGTATCTTTGAGGCAGATTTTAAAGATTGCTCTTTATGGATTTCGCCCGAAGAGGTCGGCACACCATGCCATCAAATGTATTCGGGATAGAGTCAATGGGGGAATTGTTAATTGGGTAGTCGACGTAGATATTACGGGCTATTTCGATAGCATCTCGCATAGCAAACTATTGAGACTGGTAGAAGAGCGTATCTATGACAAGCGAATCCTGAAATTAATCAGGCAATGGCTTGAAATAGGTGTGACGAAGGAAGGGATTTGGCACAAAACGGAAATCGAAAGTCCGCAGGGTGGAGTGATATCTCCGTTACTCGCCAATATCTATCTGAACTACCTCGATACGATTTGGGAAAAGCGTTTTTCTCATCTTGGAAAACTGGTTAGGTATGCTGATGATCGTGCGCCACGAATGCATGGCGCGTAAGAAAGCCAAAGCAATGCTGAACAAAAGATGAAGGCGGGCCCTTCGGAGTCGCTGTGCAGGCGGAGGCTTCAAACTACCTTAAGCTGCTGCGGTCAAAAGCCGTTGGTGGTGAGCGTTAAGGAAAAGGCAGAGCAAGACTCTGTCACTCATCCATTGGGCAAGAAGGAAATATAAAGAAACTGGAGAGCCACAAGACACGGGCGATAAATTGGATGGGACGACTTGCAAAGAATTATCCCAAACTGTTTGCACACTGGCAGATAGGAATACTGCCTACGGCTGGATAATGGGAGTCGGATGAGCCGAGAGGTTCACGTCCGGTTCTGTCCCGTTCGGAAGAAGTCCAATGGTTTCCTAGCCAAGGTAGACTGGTACATCCTTTGGAGAATGAGGCTTTTCTGGAATAAGAAGCACAAGAAGCACAGGCTAATTTGGAGTGAGATGCATCTGCTGCTTCAGCGTTCAGGCTTGAAATCTGTAAGTACATCGGAAATCCGTACTGCCCTGGGTGAAGAACGTCGGAAAGCCATATGCGGGAAAACCACACGTACGGTTTGATGAGGAGGGGCTGGCATCCCCAGCTCTTTACTCTACATAGTTCAATCGTTTCGTGAGTACCTTCAAGCATATAAATTCACGAAAGCAGGAAAGTAGAGGAACCATGTGGAATAATTATACAATTCTACCATCTTAGGAGGTCGTGAAATGGCGTTTCCGACACATATTGTATCGGCAGGCGGAATTGTAGAAGATGGAAATGGAAATATCCTATTAGTAAAAGCCCATGACGATGCTTATTTGAACTTTAACGGCTCTGTGAATTATATGGAGTACGTCACTGCGACAACGTCAGAATGTAATGTCAAGCTTCAAAGGCGTGTTTAGTTGTACGAGGGCTCGTGTTTTAAAAATCTTTTCACTAACGGCGTACGATAGTTGAGGGGCTTGCTTCGCGGCAGCTCCTCTATTTGTTCATTCAAGTAAACATTCCTGTTAGTGCTAAGAAATGGACTTTGAAAGAAAATGAGCGCCTCGGTATGATGGTTTTATCAACGGGTTTAACCCAACATCATCAAGGAGGCGCTCTTATTATGAAGTTTAAGCAATCAGACGGTCAAAATCAAAGGATTGAACGAATCTCCACGACTCACCTAAT